>CAKSXW010000021.1 GCA_934518555.1 uncultured Faecalibacterium sp.
CAGAAATGCCGCCAGCAGAACGCCGATTTGTTTTTTCATCGTTTACCACCTGTTGTTGAAGAGCAGGTCGGTGCCGTTCAGGCTCAGGGTACTTACGTCATCTCCCACATCGCCCGGGTGCTCATTCGGGATCAGCACAGCAGTGTCCTCGGTGCCGTCGTCCCAGAAAAGGCTTACGGTATCGCCGTCCACCATCCACTGACCGGTATACACGCTGTCAGAATCAAAGCCGTAAACGCCGTCCCCCAGATCTTTCTGGCCATGCAGGATGAAGCCGTGGTTGGGGTAGAAGTTGAGGTACAGGTGCTCTTCGTCCAGCCGCCACTGCCGGTACATCAGCACGCAGGCGTTGTGCAGATCCTCGTCATCGGTGTAGTCGGAGCGGATGTAGTAGCTTTCAAAGGAGCTTGCATTTCCGATCAGGAACGCTCTTCCGTCCTCGATGATCTCCACGCTGTTAAAGACATTCTCCTCCATATGAAGGCTCAGGAAAGGCACATCGTCCGGGCCGACGTCAAAGCCCTCAAAGTTGTAGGAGCACCCCAGCATGGGGTAGGCGGTGTAGGTGTCCTCGGTGGAGCCGTATTCCTCGTGCATTTCCACCGTGCCGTCGGAATGGATCTGATACCAGTTTTCTGAGGTGTAGTCTCCTCGCTCATACCAGATCCAGTCGTCCAATGCCTCTCTCTGTTCATCACTCAGCTGGGCCGCAGCGGCAGTATCCGGGCTTTGTGCCGAAGAGGCCGCTTCCTCCGCTGCCGAGCCGGAAGAAGGCTCCGCAACGTCTCCTCCGCAGGCAGAAAGGCAGATGCTCAGCGCCAGCAGCAGGCTCAGGGCAGCAATGGTCTTTTTCTGTTTCATGGTATTCCTCCTTCCTTTTTTCCGGGATTTTTGTTCAGATAAAACAAAAAGATCCACGTTACACCTTTAATGTAGCGTAGATCTTTCTGAAATGCTATTAACCTGAGGTTAGTATTTTTTTGCAAACAATTCTGCCAGCCGGGCACGCTTTGTGCGTGTGCCGCCGCCTATGCCCAGCTTGGAATAAAGCTGGTTGGTGTACTGCTTCACAGTGCCTTCAGAGAGGAACAGCCGGGCAGCGATCTCTTTGTTGGTGCAGCGGTCGGCAATGAGCCTTGCCAGCGTAAGCTCCCGTTCTGTCAGCCGGGCAGCCGCTTCGGGCAGTGCCTCGCTGCGGTTCAAGGCCCGGCAGCGTTCCTCCTGGGCTCTGCCCAGGGCAAGGATGCGCCGGACAGCGTCGGCATAGGGCCCCTCCTGCGCTGCCTCCAGCAAAGGCTCCAGGTACCGGAAGTTTTCTGCAAAGGGCACTACAAAGCCGTCCGGGGCGGCCTGAGCCAGAGCCTGTTCCAGCAGGCTGATTCCCTCATCCTGCCGGCCCAGCCGGGCACAGGCTGCCGCCATCTGGATCCGCAGATGCAGGGCCACAAGGTCATAGTGAAGGGCCTCGCACATGGCCAGCAGTCCCGGGCCGCGGCCCAGCACCCGTGCCCAGGCACCCTGTGCCAGATACACCTGATTTTCGATCAGCTCGATCATGGGCTTGCCGGGGGCCAGGGTGTTGACGGTATCCATGCGGTGGGCGGCGTACACCTCCGGGATGCTGTCTGTCTGCCCCCGCAGGGCGTAGTAATAGGCGCAGATGGCGTTGAACAGATTGCGCCATGCCATATTGTGCTGCCGGAGCATCTCTTCCCGCCGTACTTCCAGCGGGACCCGGGGCGTGTAGGGCCCGCAGAGGGACAGCCGCCACGCCAGAAAATCACAGCAGAGGGCCATATTGGTCTGACCGTTGCCCTCGATCTGTGCATAGGCACGCTCCAACAGGATCTGCGCATCGTCGAACCGCCCCTGCTGCAGATCCGCCTCTGCCCGCATGATGGTCTCCGCCCCCATGCCGTGCCCGTTGGTGATCTTATAATAGTGGGGCATACACTCATCCATCTCCGCCAGTTCCCGGTCCAGCTGACCGGGCTGACGGTGGAACATCATCAGCACCGAGGGAGAGCCGAAGGTCCATCCGCCGCTGTTCTGGATGCTGATGGCCGGGTGGGACATCTGTGCACTGGCGCTGCGGTGCAGGCGGCTCATGGCAGAGATATCATTGTACATGAGAAAGCTCAGGATCAGGTCGCACTCTCCCAGAAGGCTGCCTTTTTCTTCCTGAGACCACTCCGGATGCTCTGCCACCGTGGTCAGCAGAAGCTGCTTCAGCTCCATCATTTTGGGGATCTGCCGCCAGTTGAACATACAGCGCATCAGCACCAAAATGGCAAAGGGGTGCTGCTTGAGGGTCTCCACCGGGCAGCGACCCAGCCGTTCCAGCAGTTCCGCCGGGTCAAGGGAGGTCAGCAGGATCCCGGCATCCCGTTCAATGACCTGCAGCGCTGCATCGTAATCTTTGCACGCCTCGTAGGCAGTCAGGGCGTGGAGATACTGCCCCTTTGCCTCATACCACGCCCCGTACCGTTCCCGGCAGGCGTTCTGCTTTTCCGGTGCCAGCCGGGCAAACAGCCGCTCGGCACATTCCTTGAGCATATGGTGGAACCGGAAGGTCCTTCCGTCCGGCAGACGGGTCACGAAGGCATTCTGCTCGGTCAGGGTCAGCAGCATCTCCTCTGCCTCCGGCATTTCGGTCACAGCCCGTGCCATTTCCACCGTAAACTCATCCGCAAGCCCCATCACAGCCAGAAACTCCTGCTTTCTCGCCGGCAGGTTTTCCAGCATGGCCGCTGCGAACATGGAGTAGATGTCTGCGTCCTCCCCCAGCAGGATGCCACGCTCCGCTAAAGAGTGGAGGTTCAGATAGATGGCAGAGAACCACCCCTCGCAGGAGCGCAGAAGGCTTTCCACCTGCGCCTCTGTCAGGTCTATGCCGCAGCGGTGGGCGTAGTGGGCAAGCTCCGTATGGTTGAGCCGCAGCTGCTCCTTGCCAATGCGGTGCAGGCGGTGCCCCAGCCGGAGGATCTCCTCTTTGGGCAGAAAGTTGTTCCGGCTTGCCACGATCAGATGGACATTCTCCGGCAGGCGGTTTGCCAGCCCACACAAGAACTTTGCCGTCTTTTCGTCCTTTAGCAGGTGGAAATCATCCAGAAACAGGTAGCAGGGCGTGTTCCCTGCCAGCACCATGCACAAATCATCCATCAGCTGGGCCGCACTGCTGGCATCTTCCGGGTATTCGCAGCCTGCCAGGGCCGTCAGCCCTGCTGCCCCAAAAGCATTCTGTACGCTTTTCCAAAAGATAGAGCGATTGTCGGAGTAAATATTCACTCGCAGGATGACTGCATTTTCCGTCTGCCTGCGCTGGTTCAAAAACCAGTTGACCGCCGTGGTCTTGCCATAACCCATGGGAGCCACCACCGCCGTCAGTGTGCTGGCCGGGATGGGGCGCAGGGTCTCCTGCACCCGCTCGGAAATATAGATCGCATTCAGGTCCAGCTTCCGCATCGTTTCTGCTCCTTTTCCCATCCTGAGACGGGTATGTTCCTTTAAACGCAGTATACCATAAATCAGAAAAAGGTGCATCTTGTTTTTCTTCCAGTTCGTCCCAGCAGAATGCGCCCACAAAGGCCTATGGGTCCATAAAAGGCAAAGCGCCCTGCCGTGTCCCGGCAGGGCGTTTTGCTTGATGCGTGATAGCGTTTTTACTCTGCAATGGGCATGGTCTGATAGAACCAATCTGCGATGGCCTTGCGGGTGTTGGAGAAGAACTTCTTCACCGGGCAGGCAGCACTGCGTGCCTCCTGCTCCAGATCTGTGCCTGCAGGGAAGTTGCGGATGACGGTATATGCCACCGACTGGGGCGGCAGCGACATCATCACAGCTTGGTCGTGCACCACACAGATCTGCTCACCTACTGCAAGGGTAGCAGGGTCGGAACTGGTCTTTTCATCATGGTCCTGCCAGACGGTGCTGTCGGTGACGATCATCTCATAGGATTCCTGATCTTCTGCGGACACCAGAACCGTCTCCACGGTGCCGTCCTCGGTGCGGCTGATGCTTTCTACGGTGCCGTAGTAGTAGAGCCGCTTGGAAAACAGTGCCGAGGCAGAGGGCAGTGCGCTGACGCTGAGCAGCAGCACTGCAAGCAGACAAACGAACGTGCGACTGGTCTTTTTCATAAAAAGCCTCCATTTTTCATGTTGCAGCGGAGTGTACGGCACTCCCGGATGCCTTATTTTACCACACCTGCCGTTGGATTTCTATATCCAGGCTTAACGGGCCAGGAAGCATGGCAAAAAAGCAGCTGCGTAATAGGTTCTGCCGGGGCCGTTACGGCTGGGCCTTTCAGGTCTTGGGCTGGTACCGGATGCTGGATACATTATAAATGGTCACAAAGGCCTTGGGGTCCTCCCGGTTGATGAAGTTCATCAGCTTCTGGTACTCGCTTTTGTCTACGATAGTAATGATCTCGTTGTGCTTTTCAAAGTTGTATGCGCCTATGGCCTCATACATGGTGGCACCGCTGTGCAGGTCCTCGATGATAAACTTCCGGAGGGCCTCCTCCTTTTCGGTGATGATGCAGACCCGGCGTTTGATGCTGTTGTCAAAGATGAAATGGTCCAGCACTATTCCGTTGAAGTAGGTGCCCAGGATACTCAGCACCACGGTCTTTTTATCGTAGACCAGGGCAGCCGAAAGAGACACGCACATTCCTGCAAGGGACATGGCTTTTCCCAGCTCCATGTGCAGGTACTTGTTCAGGATCTTGGCCACGATGTCCAGTCCACCGGAGGATGCATTCCGGTTGAAAAGGATGCTCAGACCGATGCTGACCACCAGGATGTAGCAGACCACATCCAGCTCCTGGCTGCCGGTGATGGACTCGGCGTTGGGGAACAGCTTTTCAAAAAGCCCCAGGAACACCGACAGCAGGATGCTGGTGTAAATGGTCTTGGCGCCAAACTCCTTTCCGCAGGTGAAAAAACCGATGATCAACAGGATGGTGTTCAGGATCATGGTAATGGCCGACAGGGGCAGAGGCACAAAATTGGACAGCACGATGCCCAGGCCGGAAATGCTGCTGATGGATGTGTGGCTGGGCACCAGAAAAAAGTAAACTGCTGCCGCAATGATGGCAACGGCCCCGGTAAGCACCAGGCCTTCCTTTGCCAGCTCCTTGGAATTCAACTTTTTGTTCATTTCTTCTCCTCCAAACATTCCGTGTGGTATGGGTAGTATAACATAAGCCGTGCAAACAAGGAAGAGCCTCCCGGCTGCCGCTGCCTTTTGTGCCGCAAAAAGCGCAGCTTCCGTCCACCGGGAACAGAAGCTGCGCCTTTTATGGTCTATGGAGGTTCCCTGCTCTGCAGGGAGAAATGGAGATGCTTACTTTGCGCTGTCCTTTGCCAGGGCCTGGTCGATGGTCTTTTGGAGAGCTGCCAGGTTCTCCTCCTTGTCGATGCCTCCCAGCAGGGGCTGGCCCACTACATTGCCCTCCCGGTCAAAGACATAGGTGGTGGGGAAGGCCATGATCCCCAGTGCAAAGGTGCCGGCCTCGCTGTTGGCGTCAAAGTAGATGTTGCGGTAGTCGGCCCCTGCAGCGGCCAGCAGCCGCTTGGCCTCCTCAATACCCTGCTGGTTGCCGTCCAGGGTCTCGGTGTTGATGCCGATAAGCTGGCCTCCCTGCTCCTTTACCTTGCTGCTGAGGGCCTGCAGGTCATCCAACTCCTCCACGCAGGGCTTGCAGCCGTTGAACCAGAAATTCACCACCGTAAAGGCGCTGTTGGCAAACAGGCTGTTGTCCACCGGGTTGCCCTCCAGGTCACTGCCCTGGAACTGGGGGAAGGCGTTGCCCTGGGCAGCGGCTCCGGTGGAGGCAGCGGTGTCACTGGCGGCAAGGCCAGCGATCTTTTCCTCGATGTCCCGGATCTTTTCGGCGTCGGCGGTCAGGGTCTTGTACTCCTCCTCCGAGAACTGATCCTTGGCCTTTTCCACGGCATTCAGCAGAAAATCGCCGTAGTTGCTGCCCAGGGTCTCCTCGGTGACGTTCTTATCCATGGAGGCAAAAACCTTTTCCCACAGGGTGTCGTTGGCGGCCAGGATCTGGTTTTCCTCCTCCAGGTAGTCGGCCTCGGTCTTGGTCTCTGCCTTGCTGGCAGCCTCCGAAGTGGAGGAAGAAGGGGTCTGGCCGCAGGCAGCCAGGGAGAACAGCAGCACCAGGCTGAGCAGCAGAGCAATGATAGCATTTCGTTTCATGAGTTGACTCCTTTGTTGATGTTAGGATCGGTCTCCGGGGCAGAGCGGTCGCCCAGCCCGAATCTGTATTGGATGGCTTCCGTGGGGCAGGCGTTGATGCACATCCCACAGCGGATGCATTCCGCATGGTTGGGGGTTTTGGTGATGTCCACGTCCATTTTGCAGGCCTTTGCACAGGCCCCGCAGGACACGCATTTGCCGGGGTCCACCTGCATCTGGAACATGGACACCTGGTTCAGCAGGGCGTAAAAAGCCCCCAGAGGGCACAGCCATTTGCAGAAGGGGCGGTAGAAGAACACGCTGCCCAGCACCACCGCCAGCAGGATGCAGGCCTTCCAGGTAAACAGCTTGCCCAGGGCCGCACGGATGCCTGCGTTGGTCAGGGACAGGGGGATGGCCCCTTCCAGCACCCCCTGAGGGCAGAGGTACTTGCAGAAGAAGGGGTCCCCCATGCCCATGGAGTTCACCGCCAACGCCGGCAGCAGCACCACCATCACCAGCAGGATGCCGTACTTCAGGTACCGCAGAGGCTTTAGCTTTTTGGTGGAGAGCTTAGGGGACGGGATCTTATGCAGCAGCTCCTGGAACCACCCAAAGGGGCAGAGAAAGCCGCAGATGAACCGGCCCAGCACCACCCCCAGCAGGATCAGCATTCCGGTGATGTAGTAGGAGAACCGGAACTTGGAGGACCCCACCACCGCCTGAAAGGCGCCGATGGGGCAGGCCCCGGCGGCACCGGGGCAGGAATAGCAGTTGAGCCCCGGCACACAGAGGTGCTTGCCTGCCCCCTGGTACAGGGTCCCTTTTGCAAAATTAGGCAGGTGCAGGTTGGTCAGCAGGGTGGCCCCTGCCTGGACCCAGCCCCGGAACCTGGCCAGAAACGGTCGATTTTTCTTATCCAATGCCCACACACTCCATACACAGCCGGATGGCCTTTGAAAATACGGTAGCAGCCTCGCCACGCCACAGGCCAAAGAGGATCATCAGCACCCCGGCGGCCAGCAAAAGCAGCTGCACTTGTTTTTTTGTTCGGAACATGGTTGCCTCCTGTTGTTTGATGGCACCAGTATACCCCCCAGGGCATAAAATTTCTGCTAAGAAAAACTTAACACAAATCTTATCCCCTTCTGCTACAATCTGTTATAATGAAGAAAAACAAATCAGATGGAGGCTCTCATGCGTCTTTTGGTCATAGAAGATGAACGCTCCCTACGGGAGGACATAGCAAAAAAGCTGCGGCTGTCCGGCTACGAGGTGGACAGCTGCGGCGACGGCGAAGCTGCCCTGGAGGCCCTGGAGGCAGAGCGGTACGACCTGGTGCTGCTGGACCTGAACCTGCCCAAGGTGGACGGCATGACGGTCCTCCGCACCCTCCGGAGCCGGGACCTGGAGACCTGTGTGCTGATCCTTTCGGCTCGCAGCGAGATCGCCGACAAGGTAGAGGGGCTGGACGCCGGGGCCAACGACTACCTGTCCAAGCCCTTTCACCTGGCAGAGCTGGAGGCCCGGGTCCGGAGCCTGACCCGGCGCAAGTTCATCCAGCAGGATGTGTGCCTGTGCTGTGGGCGGCTGTCCCTGAACACCCGGAACCGGGTGGCCACTGTAGACGGCCAGCCCCTGGCCCTGACCCGGAAGGAGTGCGGTGTGCTGGAATACCTGCTGCTGCACCAGGGCCGCCCTGTGAGTCAGGAGGAGCTGATGGAACACGTTTGGGACGGCAGTGTGGACCAGTTCAGCAACTCCATTCGGGTGCACATGTCTGCCCTCCGCAAAAAGCTCCGGGCCGCCTTAGGCTACGACCCCATCCGCAACCGCATCGGAGAGGGCTACCAGCTGGAAGGAGGACCCCAATGAAACGCTTCTCTTTGCAATGGAGGATCACCCTGCTGACGGCCCTGCTCATCGCCTGCGCCTGCGTGACCCTGAACCTGCTGCTGTACCGCTCCGGTGCCACCGGCATGGACTCCCTCAACGGCTTTATGATGCAGTACCAGCCCGGCAGCTCCGAGGCCCTGACCATTGAGATCCCGGCAGACGAGATGTCCAACCTTCTGGTGCATTTTTCCCAGCAGGTCTACGACGCCAAAGCTGTGTTTGGCCGCAAGGGCTGGTGCATCACCGCTGTGGTGACCCTGCTCAGTGCTGCCATTGCCTATTTTGTCAGCGGCCGGGCCCTGAAGCCTTTGCAGCAGCTTGCCCGGCAGGCAGAAAAGGTGAACCAGGACAGCATCGCCTCCACCCGGCTGGACGGCACCACCGTCCGGGAGTTCCAGCAGCTGAGCCAGTCGGTGAACCAGATGCTGGACCGCCTGGCCCAGTCCTTTGAGCTGCAGCGGCAGTTTGCAGGCAACGCCGCCCATGAGCTGCGGACCCCCCTGGCCATTTTGCAGACCAAGCTGGAGCTTTTTGCCGAGGAGCACCCAGACCTGGACCCGGACACCGCCCAGCTGGTGGGCTCCCTCCGGGAACAGATCAACCGCCTGACCGCCCTGGTCCGCACCCTGCTGGAAATGAGCAACCTGCAATCGGTGGCCCGGAACGAGCACATCGACCTGGCCCCCCTGGTGGAGGAGATCCTGACCGACCTGACCCCCCTGGCCCAGAAAAATCACATTGCTCTGGAGCAGGATTGCCAGGACCTGCAAATGGTGGGCAGCGATGCCTTGATCTACCGGCTGGTGTTCAACCTGGTGGAAAACGGCATTAAATATAACCGCCCCGGGGGCCGGGTCCAGGTCACTCTCCAGGCCCAGGGCGGCTGCGCCCAGCTGCGAGTGTCGGATACCGGCGGCGGCATCCCGGCTGCCTGCCAGACCAGCATCTTCCAGCCCTTTTTCCGGGTGGACAAATCCCGCAGCCGGGAAATGGGAGGCGTAGGCCTGGGGCTGGCCCTGGTACGGGAGATCGCCGCAGTCCACGGAGGCACGGCGGCAGTGGAATCCAGCTCCCCCAACGGCACCACCTTTCTGGTAACTTTGCCTTTGGAGCAGCCCGGGCCCTCTGTTTTGTGATATTCATCCAAAAAACTCCACAAAGCATTTGTAAAATCAGCGGTTCTGTGCTATTCTATTGAAAACGGCGGCAGGGCCCGGGACTTTCCCCGGCCCCCAAACCCGGAGAGACAGACAGGAGATCGCTATGCAGACAAAGATGCTGAAACAGCAGATCGCAGCTGCCAGGGGGGATATCCCTGCGGACCTGGTGCTGAAGAACGCCCGGATCGTCAATGTGTTCACCCACGAGATCGAGGCAGGAGACGTGGCGATCCAAGGGGACCGGATCGTGGGCGTGGGCCGCTACAGCGGCGTCACGGAACGGGACCTGCAGGGCCAGTACCTGTGCCCGGGCTTGATCGACGGGCATATCCACATAGAAAGCTCCATGCTCTGCGGCCCGGCCTTTGAGCAGGCAGTACTGCCCCACGGCACCACCGCCGTCATCACCGACCCCCACGAGATCACCAATGTGGCCGGAACCGACGGCCTGGAGTTTATGCTGGAGACCACCCGGGGCCTGGACCTTTCGGTGTACTTTATGCTGCCCTCCTGCGTGCCTGCCACCGACCTGGACGAGTCCGGTGCTGTGCTGGAGGCCGAGGCCCTGGCCCCCTACTACCAGGACCCCCGGGTGCTGGGGCTGGCAGAACTGATGAACTCCTACGGCACCGTGCGTGGGGATGCCCAGATCCTGGAAAAGCTCCGGGACTGCGCCGCCGCCGGAAAGCTGGTGGACGGCCATGCTCCCCTGCTCAGCGGCCGGGAGCTGAACGCCTACGTTGCCGCCGGGGTCCAGTCGGACCACGAGTGCTCCACCCTGGAAGAAGCCCTGGAAAAGCTCCGTCGGGGCCAGTACATCATGATCCGGGAGGGCACTGCCGCCAAGAACCTGGACGCCCTGCTGCCCCTGTTCCGGGAGCCCTACTGCGACCGCTGTATGCTGGTGACCGACGACAAGCACCCCGGGGACCTGCTCCGGGGCGGCCACATCGACTACAGCATCCGCAAGGCCATCCGGGCCGGGGTGGACCCGGCCATTGCCGTAAAAATGGGCAGCCTGGTCCCGGCACGGTACTTCGGCCTTGCCCGGCAGGGTGCTGTGGCACCGGGCTACGCCGCCGACCTGGTGGTGGTGTCGGACCTGGAGCAGTTCACGGTGGAAAGCGTTTACAAAAAAGGCCGCCTGGTGGCCCGGCAGGGCCAGATGCTCCAGCCTGCTTCCCTTGCAGTGGACACCGCCCGGTTTGCCCGGGTGCTGGACTCCTTTGACATGGACCAGATCACCCTCCGGGACCTGGAGCTCCCGGCCTCCGGCAGCCTGGAACGGGTCATCTGCCTGACCCCCCATGAGCTGATGACCCAGGAGCAGATCCTGCCCTTCTGCCAGCACCCCGGCACCGCCCCCGGGGTGGATGTAGCTCACCAGGTGGTAAAGCTGGCAGTCTTTGAGCGGCACCACCACACCGGTCATGTAGGCCTAGGCTTTTTGGGCAACTACGGCCTGACCTGCGGTGCCGTGGCCTCCAGCATCGCCCACGACTCTCACAACCTGATCGTGGCAGGCACCAACGACGCCGATATGGTGCTGGCTGGCAATACAGTGCGTAAAAACAAGGGTGGTCTTGCCTTTGTAGCGAATGGAAAGGTCATTGGGGAGCTGGCTTTGCCGGTGGCTGGCCTTATGAGCACCGAAAGTGCCCAGGCAGTGGACCAGCAGGTCCAGGCCCTGAAGGCCGCTTTGAAGGCCAGCGGCATCTCTGAGGACATCGACCCCTTTATGACCCTGGCCTTTGTGAGCCTGCCGGTGATCCCCAAGCTGCGGCTGAACACCTACGGCATCGTGGACGTAGAGCAGCACACCATCGTCCCGGCAGTCTTTGACCCGGACCCCTCTGCAACAGAATAACAAAGCGGAGCTGCCGCACCCTGGATCTTCCGGTGCAGCAGCTCCGCTATTTTGGTTTTATGGCAGTTTCCAGCCGTCGGTCAGCACTCCACCGCCACCTTGATGACCCCGTCCTGTTTGGACTCAAAGAGGGCATAGGCCTCCGGGATGCGGCGCAGGGGGTAGGTGTGGGTGATGAGGGGCTCTGTGTCCAGCTTGCCCTCCTGGATCAGCCGCAGGGTAGTCTGGCAGTCGCAGCCGTCCACGCCGCCGGTCTTGAAGGTCAGGTTCTTGCCGTACATCTCCGGCAAGGGCAGGACCTGGGGCTGATCGTAAAGGGCCACCACCGTCACGATGGCGTTGGGCCGGGCGCACTCCCAGGCCAGCCGGAAGGTGGTGGGAGCCCCTGCCACCTCCAGCACCACATCTGCCCCACCGTGGTCACTATGGGCCTGGACAAAGTCCCGGCACTGCTCCGGCGACACCGTCAGCACCTCCGGGTAATGCTGCCGGATAAACCGGACCCGGCCCTGGTCCTTTTCACACAGGATGATCCGCTTGGGCTTTTGCAGCATGACGCACAGCAGGGTGCAGATGCCAGTGGGGCCTGCCCCGATGATCAGCACCGTGTCCTCCGGGGTGATCTCCGAGATCCGGGCGGCCCAGTAGCCCGTGGCCAGCACATCCCCCACCAGCAGGGCCTGCCGATCGGTGACGCTGTCCGGGATCTTGTTCAGTCCCTGGTCCGCAAAGGGCACCCGGACATACTCTGCCTGGCCGCCGTCGATGCGGCAGCCCAGGGCCCAGCCGCCGTTGTGGTCGGTGCAGTTGTTCACATAGCCCTTTTTGCAAAAGAAGCACTCTCCGCAAAAGGTCTCCACGTTCACCGTCACCCGGTCCCCGGGCTTCACATGGGTCACTGCACTGCCCACCTGCTCCACCACGCCTACCATCTCGTGGCCCACGGTAATGCCCGGCACTGCCCGGGGCACGCTGCCGTGTTTGATGTGCAGGTCACTGGAACAGATGCTGGCAAGGGTCACCTTGACAATGGCGTCCCTCTCGTGCTGCAGCACCGGCTTCGGTTTTTCCACCAATTCAAATTTCCCTGGGGAAACATAGGTATAGGTCAGCATGATCTTCTCCCTTTCTCCCAAGCCGCCCTGGGCGGCGTGGTCCTGTTTGGTCCCATTCTACCACGGCTTGCCCGGATAGAAAAGAGGTCCGGGGCAAAATCTGCTCTCCCGGGGCACACAGTACCCTCCCATCCTTTTTGTTTTTTCGAGGAACACCTTCTATTATAGAGGAGGTGCTGCCGGGTCACGATCAGATCCCGGTAAAATCTATTTCCGGTTTTTCTGCAAAAAAATGCCCCCGGGGAGCTTTTTGCGGCTCTCCGGGGGCATCTTATGTACGTTGTGCCTTGGCGCACATCACCGACGTTTTACTCGATGGCGATCAGGTTGGGGTTCTCAGGCAAAGCCTTGGTCTGCTGGGGGCTGGGCAGCTGGACGTGCAGGACACCATCCTCGAACTTGGCGTGGATGTCCTCCTTCTTCACATCACCCACATAGAAGCTGCGGGCGCAGGTGCCGGAGAAGGTCTCGCGCCGCACATAGCGGCCCTTCTTGTCCTTTTCGTCGTTAGAGTGGCTGCGGACGGCCTGAATGGTCAGGTAACCGTCCTGCAGGTCCATCTGAACGTCCTCCTTCTTGCAGCCAGGCAGATCAACGTCCACTTCGTAGCCGTTGTCCGTCTGCTTTACATCGGTCTTCATCATGTTTGCACCACGCTTACCAAAGGCGTCATGGGCCTCACGGTTCATAGCACGCTCCAGTGCAGCGTCATTCCAGAACGGATCGAAGAAATCATCGAACAGGTTTTCATGGAAAACAGTCGGCATAAACATAAAACATACCTCCAATCCCGGCGTTCGGGTCGGGTATAAAATTACCTTTTGAAGCTCCTTACAAGGGGCTTTCCGGAGCGCCTTGCGGCTCTCCGTTTGCCCTTCCTCCTGAGCACGCCCCTGTTATAGCACAGGTTTTTAGCACTGTCAAGCAGAGAGTGCTAAAATTCACAGAAGGATAATATTTTTATCACAGCTTATGCGATTTTCCAAGATTTCAGCCGCTTCTTCGTTCATTTTGTTCCTTATCGGCAGAGCGCCGGGGGCAGTTCATCACAGATCACTCCTCCGCACAAAGCCCAGATACCGGGTACCCTGAAAGCTCAGCTCCCCGGTGTCGCCTTCTACAAGCATTCCGTAGTCCGAACCATCTACTTCAAGTTCCATACGGTCACCGCTTTCCACCTGAAAGGTCACATAATAGGTCGTGAACGTATGTGCCATCGTATTATCCGTATGATGGTGGGAAACATCCATCCGCTTGGCCACCACTGTGGCCCGGACCGTGAGCCGGGGCGAATGGTTGTTCTTGTTCCAGGTTAAAAGGTTGCTGATCAGGGTAAACAGGATCATGCCAAATACCAGCAGGAACACCAAGGGAAACAGAACACTAAAGAACATATCAAAGCCGCCGTAAAACATGGTTTACTCCTCCAAAATTTCTTCCAACATCTCTTTCAGGTCCGACAAAAAGGCCTCCTCCCCCAGAGTGTTCATCTTAAAGAACACTGCCTGGCTGCCGCCTGCCGTAATGGCAGACAGACGGATGGGCCCCTCCCCGTTCTGGAACAGGGTCAGGGTCAGGCTCAGACGGTTGCCCCCTGCCATACTGTACCGCTCAAACACCCGGACGCTGCACCGGGCCTCGCCGTCCTTGAAGTCGCTGCCGGCTTCCAGCTCTGCCGACCAGCTGCTGTCCGGGATGGCTTTTTCCAGCCTGCGGAGCAGGGTGTCGAAATTCTGGTTGCGGATGGTCTTTTCCAAAATGGCCATGGTCGTTCCTCCTTTGCGTCGTTCCGGCCTCTTTACTCAGAATACGATCGGGGGCTGTCTGTCATTGCAGGTTTTTGGCGTTTTTCCGCAGCTTGGGGGCAGTGGCCCGGTAGCTCATGTCCATCACCAGCTTCAGGGGCTCTGCCGCCGCACTGCCGTCCAAGGCGGCGGTGATCCAGTGGTCCTTATTCATGTGGTAGGCCGGGAAAAACCCCGGCTCTGACCGCAAAGAACCTATGAGGATGGGGTCACACTTCAGGTTCACAATGTCCACCACCCTCTGCCCCGGCAGCCCCAGTTTGCTGCCAGGCACCCGAGTGACCAGGGCAAACCATTTCCGGTTATTGGGGTGGCGGAACACCGCCGACTCCGGCGTGTCCCTCCAAGGGTAGTCCGGCTCCACGCTGTAGGTGTCCAGGATCCATTCTTCCAGCTCCCTCCGGGTCATAGGGCCTCCCTCCTTTGCAGTTGTTTTTCTTATTGTACCATGTTTTTTGCCCCCGGAAAAGAGGCCAAAAAAGCCGGATGCCCTGTAGGTTTCTCCAGGACACCCGGCGGTCTTATGCAAAAAACAGATGGAACGGGGCTCTCAGCGGTCCGCAGGGACGCTGGCCTTGACCTGCAGCAGCAGCAAAAAGAACAGCATGTGCCTGATCCGGAAGTGACCGGAAATTCCCCTGGCAGCCTGCGCTCCATTCTGCCTCAGCCCTGGCTGCACAGGTCCTTCCACCGCTCTGCCGGGATCACCGGCTCGGTGACAAAGGCCTCTGGGTCCGGGGCCAGCACGTGCCGGGTCACCTGAAAGAGCTTGTTGGCGTCGCAAAGGATGCACTTGGCATCGCCAAATTTCGTATTCTTGGCGGCACCGCAGTCCAGGTAGGCCTGCTCCAGCTTTACAAACTCCTCCGAGATATGGGGCTGGTCCGCATTGTAGTGGCGGCGCATATAAACAGTGTGGCGGTCCCCGGCCTGGTCCACCACCGTCAGCTTCAGGGGCTTATCCGTAAGCCGATGGGGCACGTTCAGCACCTCCTCCACGCTGTGGATAAAGGTGTTCCGGGCATGGGTGACCCCCAGCAGCAGCACCTTGCCCTGGGCAGACCGCAGCCGGTCGTAGCAGCCCCCGGGGGTGCAGGGGGTGTTGGCCTCCATCTCCCCGGCCACATAGGCCTCTGCCCCTTTGCCGTAGGCTGCCATGCTGCTTCTCCTTTTGTTTTTTTCTATTGTACCGTCTCTCTCCGGACAAAACAAGCCCCACCCTCCGGGCCGCCTTTGCCCTCCCCGGGGAGGCAAGGCCCTGAAAGGTGGGGCTTTGGTCAACGGTTTACAAAACTCAGCACCAGGAACAGCAGCAGCATGTGCACCGGGTAGAACCCGTAGCAGGCGTACTGGAAGGGCTTGCTGTGGTAACCCTGCCGCCCACGGTAGAGCCAGATGGGCACCAGAGCCAACAGCGACAGCCCCTGCTGGCACAGCTCAAAGTCCATGCCCAGCAGCTGCACCGGGTACACCAGGCCTCCCAGCAGCTCCACATTCAGCCAGTACAAGGCCAGCACCTGCCCCAGCAGGCACCACCAGGTCCGCTGCCGGAAAAAGTAGAACACAAAGATGGTCAACACGCCTACGCCGTAGTAGTCCACCATGCACAGGGTGCCCAGAGCTGCCCCAGCCAGGACCACCCCGGCCGACACCAGCACATACGCCCAGGTCTTTTGGGTTTTGCGGGCCTTTTCCATCAGGTGGATGCCCAAAAGCCCCATCAGCAGGGTCCAGATCACATTCTGGTGCACCGGGTAGAACCAGGTGCCGCCGTACATCAGGTCAAAGGGCACCTCTGCCACCACTGCAAACAGCAGCATCCGCAGGGCGTATTTTTTAAAGTCGTGGGTGTGGAAGTAGCCCTCCACCGCCAAAAACGCAAAGATGGGATAGGCCAGCCGCCCGGCGCAGGTCAGCCATTCCTGGGCCGGCAACAGGGTGGCCCAGAGATGGTCCATCAGCATCAGGGTCATGGCGATGAGATGGAGTGCCGCTGCGCTCAGGTCCCAGCGGACTGCGGCAGTGGGTCTGATGGAATTGGTTGACATGGGATGTTACCTCGTCTTGGTCGAAATTTAGTTCCTCTGTCTGGAATACGAACGAGCCCCATCCAGAATTGCAGCCCCGGCAGATTTTTTGCTGCCGGGGCTGTCTTGCCGCTTTATTTTTTCTGCTGCGTGGAGCCCAGACACAACAAGCTGGACCCCAGGCAGAACCACACCACCGCTGTGGAGTGGTCCTGGCTGTTGGCAAAGTTCAGTGCCGCTACCAGGTAAAACAGGATGGCACTGAGATAAAACAGGTTGGCTTTTTTCATGGGACACCTCCGTTTTTTGCACAAGCATCTGCACCTTCCGCTTTGGGGCGACCGGCTATTCTGGATACGGCAAGAGGCCGATGCAGCTTCCACCATTTGCTCTGCCGGCAGCAGCAAGGTGCAGGCACCTTACCCCTGCCAGCGGAAAAAGGCCCATAGAGATCTATGGTGCTCTTGTATTTCAAAAGGGCCTGCTTGCCCATGGAGACGTCAGCACGGAAGCAGGGATGTGAGAAAGGGCAAAGGACGTTTTCAGCGCAAGAACGGCGGGCGATGGCCAAAGCGGCGATGGCTGCTGGTTCTCATTTCTCTTGCTGGCTCGTAAGGTGAGCCGGACCGAAAACTTCCTTGCGGAACTGTGCAGCCTTATCGTTCATCTGCACCTGAACCGATGTACGCATTCTCTTGTCTTGCCGCACCCAGAATAGCCGGTCAGAGGGCCTTATGCCTGGAGGCTTTCCAGGTAGGTCTCAAAGGCATCGGCAAAGCTGGCATTCACGTCAAAGGGGGCGGCGTAGTCCACCTTGGAGGTCACCAGGCACAGGTCGATGCGGTTGGAGGTCTCGTCAGCCTGCTGGTTCAGCTTGGTCAGGGCCGCACGAATGACCTTGCGGTCGTAGTTGATGGTGGTCACACGCTTTACGTCGCAGCAATAGGAGATCTGGTTGCCCTCGGCGTTGAAGCGGTAGCCGGTGCCGCCGCCGGAAAGCATCTGCTCAGAGCTCCGCAGGTCGTTCATCCGCTTAAAGGTCCGGGCCACGCTCTGCCGGGCGGTGTTCAGACTCACCTGGCTGTCCATGTCCAGGTCCAAAGCGTCCTTGGCCCGGCGGATGGCGGCAAAGAGCTTGGCCTTTTCCTCCAGCAGGTACAGCATGAATTGGGCGATCTGGGTGATCTGCTCCGAATATTCGGTCTGGGGCACATCCATCACCGTCTCGTCCTGGGCCTCGGCCATGACCTTGTGGCGCAGATAGGTGTTGGCTACCTTGGTCACGTTGGCGTCACATTCCAGGATGCCCTGGGCTTCGTCCAGCAGGGCCTGGAGTTTGTTCTGGTAGCGGAAGGCTTCTTTCAGATTCATGGAGTTCCACCTCGTTTTCCGTTTTCTCTGGTTTCTATTGAATCATATTTTGGGGCAAAAGGCAACGGTCTTTTTTTTGCTTTGCCTGCCACAGACAAAACGCCCACCCCGGTGTTCAAAGCCGAGGTGGGCGTCTTGCTTTTGCTGTAATACGAACTGTACGAGGATATCAGAATTTAGCCGGCCACCCGATCGGTACGGCCTGCCTCCAGCATATAACGCAGGAAGCCGGTAACGTCGGCAGGGTCGGTGACGGTGATGTCAAAGCCCTTCTTGGGGGCCACGTCCATCATCCGCAGCATGGAGGATGCAGTGGCATCCTTCTTCAGGTCGCAGGTCTTGCCGTCATCCAGATGGAGCAGCACGCTGCCACGGCTGGCAGAGACCTGATGCATGAAACGATCTTTATCAAAATATTCGATGCGAAGCATAAAAACCCCTCCTGTAAAAATGGTATATGTTACACGGGCCGCCCTGCATCCCTGCCGCCGGGCCAGGCCCGGCACAGGAAAAAAGCGGCGGAAAATAGCGGTGTTCCCCGGCGGCTGGGGCTTGTGTTCCCCGGGCTCCGGTGCTATACTGAGCTTAGAAGCTCTGGTAGAATAATACCACAAAGCCACCGCTGATAATAGAAGAAAACCGCATATTTCGTACAACAAAACCGTCACGGTCGAAAAACAATCACTGCATTGCGGAAAGGAACTGGTGAATATGGCATATCTAGCCAACGGTGCATCTTTCTCCCGGGGCCGGGTGGGTCTGACCAGTGCCGCCCAGGTAGTGGCGGATGCTGATGGACGGGAGCAGACCCAGCATGGCACCCCCTTGTTCCCCATTGCCTGCTACGCCGAGGACCTGGCCCTTTACTCGGTGGCCTGGCACTGGCACGAGGAATTTGAGTTTATCCTGGCGGCCCTGGGGCCCATCCATGTGGACGTGAACAAGACCCACCTGACCCTGCAGACCGGCCAGGGGGTGTTCGTCAACTCCGGTGCCCTCCACGCCGTGGAGCCCTCTGAGGGCCGGGCCATGCTCCACTCCGGGGTGTTCCAGCCCCGGCTGGTAGGCGGCATGGACACCATCTTTTGGCAAAAGCTGGTGCGTCCCCTGCTGCAGCCCGGGGCTCCCCCCTTCTTTTTGCTGGATGAGGCGGTGCCCTGGCAGCGGCAGGTGCTGGTGTACCTGCGAGAGGCCTGGAAGGGGGTAGCCGACGAGCCCTTTGATTACGAGAACTGGGTGCGGTACCACTTGACCTCTGCCCTGCGGCTGCTGAGCATCCAGTGCGTCGGCGGCAAGGTCCAGGTATCGGAGCAGGAGCAGATCGCCTCCGAGCGGATGAAGCAGATGCTCCGGTATGTGGAGGAGCACTACGCCGAGGAGCTGACGGTGGCAAAGATCGCCGACTGCGTAGCCCTCAGCGAAAGTGCCTGCCTCCGCAGTTTCCGGCAGTTTCTGGGCATCACCCCCATCCAGTACGTCAAGCAGTTCCGGGTGGAAAAAGCCGCCGAGCTGCTCCGCACCACCCGGCTCAAAACCGGGGAGATCGGGCTGGAATGCGGCTTTTCCGACGGCAGCTACTTTATCAAGACCTTCCGGGAGATCAAGCACTGCACCCCCCGGGAGTACCGCATCCGGTTTTGCTGATCCCCCCACGCAAAAAGCCCCCTGGGAGCGTTTTACGCTCCCAAGGGGCTTAGGCTTTTATGGTCATCCCTGCCGCTGTTCTGTGATCTCCAGCGTATCTCTGCCCACACGACAGAGCAGAAACAGCACCTGCACCCCTGCCGCCTTTGCCTGGGCCAGGGCGGTGCCAAACTCCGGCTGGGTGTCCACATTGGGGCGCACCTGAGTGACCCCCTCCATCTGGACCACAAAGGCCACGGTGCACTGGTACCCGGCCTGCTGGGCCAAGGTCAGCTCGTGGAGGTGCTTTACCCCTCGCTCTGTAGGGGCATCGGGAAAATAGCCGATGCCGTCCACTTCCAGGGTGCAGCCTTTTACCTCCAGCAGATACTTCTGGTCTCCCTTTTCCATATAAAAGTCGATGCGGGATTTTCCGTAGGGATACTCCGGCCTTACAAGGTCGTAGCCCTGGGCCGCCAGCCACTCTGCCACCACCTTGTTGGGGGCCTGGCTGTCCATATTCACCCAGCCCAGCCCCTGTTTGTACACCGCCACCAGGTCGTATTTTGTCTTGCGCTTGGGGTTGTCCGACACTTCCAGCCGCACTGCCGCACCCGGCGGCAGCAGTTCCTTGCACCGCCCGGTGTTCTTTACATGGACAGTCTCCACGGTGCCGTTCACCTCCACATGGGCGATGAACCGATTGGGGCGGTCTATAAAAATGCCCTCTGCGATCTCTCTGTATTTCAAAATCTCACTCCATTTTTTGCGTAACCTGGTCTTTTTGCGGCATTCCGGCAGCCTCAGCTGCCCATAGCCAGGAGCACCAGAACCACCACCACCGCAATGGCGATGAAGCAGCCGCAGCCGCTGCCGTCTCCCCCACCGCCGCCACCGCCGGACGAGCCGCCGAAGTTGCGGTTGAAGGCCGTCATGTACTGGGCATAGCCTGCGGCACCCTTGCCAAAGTAGCCGTAATCACCGTTTGCCATTGCGTTTTTCCTCCCTCTGAAGTTTTCTGCTTCTTCCGAGGTCATTTTACAAAAACTACAGTCCCATAAAAGTCCCTTCCGCAATTTCTTCTCCGCTGACTTCCACCAGGTCCTCAAAGGGCACCACAGTGCCGCCGATCTGCAAGGTACGGAACACCGGGTCCATGCGGTCCACCTTTCCGGTCAGGGTGATATAGCTGCCCACCACCGGGACCTCCGGGTGGGCGGTGTCCTCCTGGAAGTACCGCACCGTGATGGTCATGCCCTTGGCCACCTGCGTCAGCTTATGGGACAGGGCCGACACTTCTTCCTCCGTCAGGATGCGCCTTGTCACTCGCTCGGTGCGCTGCTTTTCGGCGGCAAGCTGCTCGTCATACCCTCGCAGCGGAGAAAAGGGTGAAAAGATCTTGGCCCGGTTCTGAAGGGTCATGCGGGGGTGCTTGCGGAGGGATTCCTCGGTCTGGGGCCGCTCCCTCTCCAAAATATCCCCGTACTTCCGGGCAGTTTCCAGCCCGGCCTTGCTATTTTTGTAGTTTTCCATCGGGACCTCCTGCCGGGCCGCCTGCGCTGTGGCCACCGATCTGGCCATTGCGCTGGCGCATGGTGGCACCTTCCTCGTAGCTGCTGGCTTTCAGCACGGCGTTTTTGCCGTACTTGTTCTTGATGCCCAGCATGGCCTGCTGGAGCTTTTTCTCCTTTTCCAGCTTTTGGGTGTCGGTGAAAAAGTCCACCTGATACACTCCCTGGTCCGGGGTGACCTTGTTGGCGTTGAGGGTGATGCGCCGCACCGTCAGCGCCGGGTCGGTGATACGCTCAAACAGCTTTGCGCTTTCGTTGATCAGAGTGCTGCCCAGATTGGTGGGAGCATCGAACCGGACGGTGCCGTGGGCCGCCTTGGGGAGGACCCTGCCATAGCGGTCGGTCTGGGTCAGGCCACGGTAGCCCCCCTTGTCCACGTTCTCCCGGTCGTAGCCCACCTCCAGGGTGATGGATTCCGTTACCAGCTTCTTTTCCGTGAGCCGGAACATTAAAATTTCCGCCATCTCCCGGACCACGAGCTTGGCTTTTTCGTTGGGGTAGGGGCAGGTCAGCACCTGCCCTTCGCTGATGCTGTTGGTGCTGGGCTTGTAGCTTTTGATCTCGGCCAGGCCGCAGGGCTCATAGCCCCATGCGTGGTCAATGAGAATTTCCGCATCCACGCCAAAAATCTCATACAAACGATCTTCCCCCTGGAGGGAAAACCGTGCCAGGTCCCCCATGGTGTAGATGCCATGGGCTTCCAGCCGCTTGACAGTGCCGGGGCCTGTCATCCAGAAATCCGTCAGGGGGCGGTGGTTCCACAGCAGATACCGATAAGACTGCTCATCCAGCTGGGCAATGCGGACGCCGTCCTTGTCCGGGGGGATACGCTTTGCCACGATGTCCATGGCCAGCTTTGCCAGGTAGAGGTTGGTGCCAATGCCTGCCGTGGCGGTGATGCCGGTGGTGTTCAGCACCTCCTGCACCATGGTCATGGCCAGCTCGTGGGCATCCATGTGGTAATAGGGCAGATAGCCCGTTACATCAATAAAAACTTCGTCGATGGAGTAGGGGTAGATGTCTGCCGGGGACACATATTTTAAATAGGTCTTGTAGATCTGGGTAGAAACGTCCAGATACCGCTGCATCCGGGGCGGCGCAACGATATAGCGCAGGCCCAGGGCCGGGTCTGCCTTCAGGGCGTTGGCATCAAAGGAAGTGCTGGCAAAGTGGTACTGGCCGTCCTCTCCCCGGACTGCTCTATGCTGCCGGATGGCAGTTTGCATTCGCTGGGCGTTGACCTCCCGGACCCGCTGGACCACCTCAAAAAGCCTTGCTCTGCCGGAGATTTTATGGGCTTTCAAAGAGGGGGACACCGCCAGGCAGATGGTCTTTTCGGTGCGGTGGGGGTCCGCCACCACCAGGTTGGTGGTGAGGGGATCCAGATGGCGGTCTACGCACTCCACCGAGGCATAAAAGCTCTTCAGGTCGATGGCCAGATAGGTGCGCTGCGGTGCCATGGTCTCTCCCTCCCCTTTTTGCAAGATACAACTTTTTATTTTATTATAATAAATCTTTACGCTGTTTTCAAGAGGGAGCGGCGATATTTGCCGGGGCCCGGACAACAAAACAGGAGACCTGCCTGCTCGCTGCTGCGGCAGAAAGGTCTCCTGTCTCTTGCTTTAGGTTCCGGAAGGGATGCCGGGGCGGTCAGAACTGGTTGCCCGGGAACTGGGGGATGCCGTCAAAGCCCTTTTGCAGGTCCGCATCCGTGGGGATATAGTCGGTCATCTTGCCCTCGTGGAACTTCTCGTAGGCTACCATATCAAAGTATCCGGTGCCGGTGAGGCCAAAAACGATGGTCTTTTGTTCCCCGGTGTCCTTGCACTTCAAGGCCTCGTCGATGGCCACCCGGATGGCATGGCTGCTTTCCGGGGCAGGCAGAATGCCCTCGATCCGGGCAAACTGCTCAGCGGCTTCAAACACGGCGGTCTGCTCTACACTAGTGGCCTCCATCAGGCCGTCGTGGTACAGCTGGCTCAGAATGCTGCTCATGCCGTGATACCGCAGACCTCCTGCGTGGTTGGGGCTGGGGATAAAGCCGGAGCCCAGGGTGTACATCTTTGCCAGGGGGCACACCATGCCGGTGTCGCAGAAGTCATAGGCGAACTTGCCCCGGGTAAAGCTGGGGCAGCTGGCAGGCTCCACGGCGATAAAGCGGTAATCTGCCTCCCCCCGGAGCTTTTCGCCCATAAAGGGGCTGATGAGGCCGCCCAGGTTGCTGCCGCCGCCGGCGCAGCCAATGATGATATCCGGCTTGACCCCCAGCTTTTTCAGGGCTGCCTGGGTCTCCAGACCAATGACGCTCTGGTGCAGCAGCACTTGGTTCAGCACGCTGCCCAGCACATACCGATACCCCGGGGTGGAGGTAGCCACCTCCACTGCCTCGCTGATGGCGCAGCCCAGGCTTCCGGTGGTGTCCGGGTGCTCTGCCAGGATCTTGCGGCCCACCTGGGTGGTCATGCTGGGGCTGGGGGTCACAGAGGCACCGTAGGTCCGCATGACCTCCCGGCGGAAGGGCTTTTGCTCGTAGCTCACCTTTACCATGTACACCTTGCAGTCCAGCCCAAAGTAGCTGCAAGCCATGGACAGGGCCGTGCCCCACTGGCCGGCTCCGGTCTCGGTGGTCACGCCCTTCAGGCCCTGCTTTTTGGCGTAGTAGGCCTGGGCGATGGCACTGTTGAGCTTGTGGCTGCCGCTGGTGTTGTTGCCCTCGAACTTATAGTAGATTTTGGCCGGGGTGCCCAGGGCCTGCTCCAGCCGATAGGCACGGCACAGGGGGCTGGGGCGGTACATCCGGTAGTATTCCCGGATCTCTGCCGGAATGGGGATAAAGGCGGTGGTGTCGTCCAGCTCCTGCTGCACCAGCTCATCGCAGAATACTCCGTTCAGCTCCTTAGCGGTCATAGGCTGGAGAGTGCCGGGGTTCAGCAGGGGGGCAGGCTTATTTTTCATATCGGCCCGCACATTGTACCATGCGGTGGGCAGCTCCGATTCTTCCAGGTAGAACTTGTAGGGGATGTTTGCTTCGGTGTTCATAGTGCTTGTCCTTTCCGGGTCCGGGACCCTTTCTTGCGGGACAAGGAAAAATAAAACGCCCCTGTCCCAAAACACGTTCGTGCATTGGGACAAGAGCGGAAAATACACTCCTGCGGTGCCACCCAATCTTGGCAGGTATGACCCTGCCCTCTCGTGATATGCCAACACATACCGGCTTTGTTAACGGAGACGCTCTCCGTCGCCCCTACTGTGCGCCTTGCAGCGCAGTTTGGTTTGCCCTCAAAAGCCCATTCCCACCAACATCTGCCTTGCGCCGGTCTCAGCCTGCCCGGCACTCTCTGTAAAAGCAGGGGGATCGCAGTGGTACTTATGCTTTCTCTCTGGTTTGGCTGCATTTTATCACTTCACGAAAATGAAGTCAAGAGTTTTTTTGGAAATTTTTCTTGCAGTTTCCAAAAAGTACCACTTTGTGGCAGCCCCGGGGCAAGTGCGGCCCCTCCGCAGAGGGTCAGGCCTTCTTTTTCAAAAGCTCCGTCAGGCAGGGAATGGTCCGGCCATGGTATCCGGTGACGGTCTCGGCGTGGAGCAGACTGCTGAGAACGCTTTCCTCCACGCACTCTGCCACCGCCCGGAACAAAGGGTTGATGGCGTCATCATGGAGCATGGTCATGGGCAGCAGAGCCTTGTCCGAGTAATGGGGCACCCGGTTGGCGGTGGTAAAGGCGATCACGATCTCGCCGCTGCCGTTGCCGCAGTAGGACCCGGTACGGGAAAGCCCCACCAGTGCCCGGTGGCACAGCCGCCGCAGCTGCCGCTCAGTGAGGGGAATATCGGTGGCCAGCACCGTGATGATGGAGCCTTTGTCCTCATGGGGCGGCAGTTTTTCTTCCAGCAGGGTGTGGATGGGGGTGCCCGCCACCAGCAGGTCGTCCAGCAGGGCATGGTTGGAGAGCACCAGTGCCCCCAGGGTGTAGGGGGCTCCGTCCAGCTCCACCACCCGGGAGGCAGAGCCGATGCCGCCCTTGAGGCTGTGGCAGCGCATTCCACGCCCGGCCCCTACGGCACCCTCGGCAAAATCCGCCCGGCAGTCTGCCAGGGCGGCAAGCACATGGTCCTCCGTCACATGGAGGCCCCGGATGTCGTTGAGGGTGCTGTCGTTGCACTCACAGACCACCGGGTTGACGCTGCCGGTGGTCTCGCAGATATCGGGGCATTTTTCCAGCATATATTTTACCAGCGCCGTCTGGGCAGTGCCCACGCTGAGGGTGTTGGTAAAAAGGATGGGGGTCTCCAGGGTGCCCAGCTCGTCGATCTGCACCAGGCCTGTGGTCTTGCCATAGCCGTTGATGACATGGCTGGCTGCCAGCACCTTTTCGTGGTACACATCCCCCGGGTGGGGCAGCAGGGCCGTTACGCCGGTCTGGACCCCACCCTCTGCCAGGGTGCAGTGGCCCACCGTCACCCCCGGCACATCGCTGATCTTATCCAAGGGGCCCTTGGGCAGTGTGCCCACCTGAAAGCCCCACTCGTTTCCTACGATCCCCATGGCAAATCCTCCTGTATCGGCCTTGCTGCAGTTCTGCCGCAGCACATCCCGTTTAAGAGTATCATAGCATTTCTCTTTCCAAAAGTAAACGCCGCACCGCAAGGCCCCGGCCCTGCAAAAAGGCCCCGGTTCCTTGCAACAGAAACCGGGACCTTTTACGATCTTATTTCAGGAGTGCGGAGGCTCAGCCTGCCTGACGCAGCACCGACTGGAACCATGCACGGACACCGTACTTGGTCTGCAGGGTCTTGAACATCGCCACGGTGACGGTGTGGACCTTATTGCTCATGGCATTGCTGGCGGTGGTGGCAGCCTTCTGCTTTGCTTCCAGGCTGTCTGCGGCAGCCACCTTTGCCTTGGTCTTTCGGAAGTCCTTCAGGATCTGCTTCTGGAGCTGGGCGTAGGTGGTCTTGACCGCTGCCTTGTCCTGGTCCGAAACATTGCCGTAGGTCAGCAAGTTGGACAGGGCATCCCGTGCGCCGTAGAAAGAATCGGTCCAGTTTTCCGGGTAGGTGTAGTATCTGCCCTTCTGGTCCTTGTACCAGACCCCCTCCGTGGGCTGCTCCTCAGAGCGGGTCACGGTGCCGGGAGACACCTTGTAGCAGGCAGCGGTATCGGTGGTCAGCAGCGGATAGTAGGGCACAAACACGTTGTAAACGTTGTCGTCAAAGGCGGTCCACTCCACCAGTGCGGTATTCAGCTCCCCCTCTGCGCTGACCTGGAACACATGGGTCTCCACGTTGCCGGTCTTGGCAATGGGCTCCGTCTCAAAGAAGCCCAGCACGTCCTCCACCGAGAACTTTTTGGTCAGCTTGATGTTGGACCACACCGGAACGATCTGACCATTCTCGTCCACATTGCTCATTGCAAAGTCGTTTTCGGTGTAGTTGTCTGCGGTAAAGGTGTCCACGCCGTTCAGGTAGTTGAGACCGGCAGCCATCCGGGGAGATGCGCTGTCACCGTTGTAGGAGGCAGTCAGGTCGATGACGTTGGCAGCGGCATCTCCCACAAAGGTGCCGGCCTTCTGGGCCACTTCCACCAGGTTTGCGGAGGCGACCACATTTTCGGTGTCATCCAGGTCGATCTTGCCGATGGCGGCAACATTGGGCTGCATAAAGGCAACACTGGAGGACAGCTTCAGGGCGATGTAGGTGTGGCCGGTGAGGTTCTCCACAAACCAGGTCTCGTTCTGGTCTGCAATAAACACGCCGGAGCCGCCGGCTGCACCGGTGGTGTCGTAGATGGAGGTCAGCAGGGCCACGCCTTCCCGGGCGGTGGCAGCCTCACTGAGCAGGACCGTGGTGATCTCGGCTTCTTCAATGCCGTTGTCCACATAGGGGTCCACTGCCAGAACAGCCTTCGTGCCGTAGAGGGACTCCGTAGCGGAGACCATGACGCCCTTTTCGTTGGTGCCAGCCTCCTCATAGGGGGTGTGGTCGTGGGTGCCGTCACAGTCCGGGCAGACCCCCAGGGCGTTGTCGTCCCGGCGTGCCGTGTAGCTGTAGCTGTCGTGGGTAAAGGTGTAGCTGAAGCCGTAGCAGCCGTTGTAGACCTCCCCAGCCTTGTGCTTGCCAGCTGCACTGACGTAGTACAGCTTGTTGTAATCGTTGGTGCCCAGGTCCTCAATACGCCCGAACATGGTGGTGCCATCCTCGGTCAGGTCACTGCCAACGTAAAGTGCTGTGCAGGCAGAAGCCGAACAGACCATGCTGAGCGTTGCCATGGTAACGATGACTGCTGCCGCAATTTTTTTGAATATCATAACAGAACTCCCCTCCAATTTCGTTTCAACGTACCTCGTTGATGTGACGCATTATACACCCATTGCGAATAAAATGCAAGTATATTTGAAGAATAAATCTTTTATTCGTTTTTTAATGAATTATATTCATTTCTTTCGACCGCTGCCGGGTGGATCTCAGATATTCCAGCAGCGTCTGGCTCACCACCGAGCTGGCGGTACGGGAAAAGGCCAGCCCCAATGTCCGGCAGCAGGCAGGCTCCAGGGGCAGCTGCACCACCCCGGGGCAGCCAAAGGCTTCCATCACCAGCGCCTGGGAGACGGTGACCCCCAGGCCGCTGCGGACAAAGGCCATGATCAAGGGGTCGTCCCGGAAGCTGTAGACGATGTCCGGCTTTACGGGGCACTTCAGCAGCAGGTGCTGGATGTCGTTGTTGCAGCCGGGGGTCTCCATGATCAAGGGGTACCGGAACAGCTGGGGCAGGGTGACCCGGCCCTGGGCTGCCAGAGGGTGGCCCACAGGCACCACCGCACACAGGGGGTCATCCAAAAGGGGATAGAAGGTCAGGTCATCGGCGGCAATGGCGGACAAAAAGCCGCAGTCCACCTGACCGTGAACGATCCAATCCCGGATCTCGTCGTAGTTGCCGTCCAGGATCTCCACCTCCACCTTGGGGTAGTTCTGCCGGAAATACCCCACCACCTCCGGCATCCAGAGGGTGGTGATGCTGGAGATGCTGCCCACTCGCAGCTTGCCCTCCACCTTATGGTTGATGTCGAAGGCCGCCTGCCGCAGGCGGTCTTTTTGGTTTGCCAGCTCCTGGATGTAGGGCAGCAGCCGGGTGCCGCTGTCGGTAAGGCTCACGCCCCGGTTGATACGGGCAAACAGCTGCACCCCCAGTTCTTCTTCCAGCCCGGCCATCATCTGGCTGATGCCGGACTGGGTATAGTTCAGTGCCTCCGCTGCTTTGGAAAAACTGCCCGTTTCGCATACCTTCAAGAATATCTCGTAGCGGTCCTTTTGTTCTCGCATTGCAAACACTCCATAAGTAAAATTTATAGGTCGTAGTAAATTTATTCGGTTTACTGATATGATACTTCATGTTATCCTATGTTACAATAGGTTTTTAGGAAATAGGATAGGAGTTTAAGAATCATGGAAAAGAAAGCAAGCAGCTTCTCCGGGCAAATCGGATTTGTCCTTGCTGCCGCCGGAAGTGCGGTGGGTGTCGGCAACCTGTGGCGGTTCCCGTACCTTGCCGCAAAGGATGGCGGCGGTTTGTTTTTGCTGGTGTATCTGGTGCTGGTGCTGACCTTCGGTTTCACCCTGCTCACCTCGGATATCGCCATCGGACGCCGCACCAAGCAGAGTGCCATCTGCGCCTACGAGACCATGCGCCCCAAGTGGAAATTCCTCGGCATCCTCACCTTTCTGGTGCCCGTCCTCATCATGACCTACTACGCAGTCATCGGCGGGTGGATCACGAAATATGCGGTGGTCTACCTCACCGGGCAGTCTGCTGCCGCTGCCGAGGACGGCTATTTTACCAGTTTTATCACCTCGCCGGTGTCGCCCGTGGTGTTCGCTCTGCTGTTCATGGGCGTAACGGCTTTCATCGTGTACAATGGCGTGGAGGGCGGCATTGAGCGGGTGTCCCGCTACATGATGCCCATCCTGCTGGTGCTTGTGGTCGTGATTGCGGGCTACGCCCTCACCCTGCGCCACGAGGACGCCTCCGGGCAGATGCGCACCGGTCTGGAAGGTCTGCGCTACTACCTGACCCCGCACATGGAAGGGCTGACCGTCAGCCGCTTTTTGCAGATCTTGCTGGACGCCATGAGCCAGCTGTTCTTCTCCCTCAGCGTGTCCATGGGCATTATGATCACCTACGGTTCTTACGTCAAACCGGAAGTAGACCTGAACAAGGCGGTGAATCAGATCGAGATCTTCGATACAGGCGTGGCTCTGCTGGCCGGTGCCATGATCATCCCCGCCGTGTATGTATTCTCCGGCACCGAGGGCATGAGCGCCGGTCCCAGCCTGATGTTCGTCTCGCTGCCCAAGGTGTTTGCCGCTATGGGCAAGGCTGGTACCTTCGTGGGCATCCTGTTCTTCGTCACCGCCATTTTTGCCACCCTGACCTCCTGCATCTCGGTGCTGGAATCCATCACCGCCAACTGCATGGAGATCTTCCACTCGGGCCGCAAAAAGACGGTGCTTGTGCTGGCGGTCATTTATCTGGCCGCTTCTGCCATCATTGCGCTGGGTTACAGCATCTTCTATTTTGAGGTACAGCTGCCCAACGGCTCTGCGGCTCAGCTGCTGGATATCATGGACTACGTCAGCAACAGCGTCATGATGCCCTTCATTGCCCTGCTGTCCACCATCCTGATCGGCTGGGTCATGACGCCGGATTACGTCATTGATGAGATGCAGCGCAACGGCGAGACCTTCCGCCGCAAAAAGCTCTACCGGGTGATGATCCGCTATGTTGCCCCGGTGATGATGCTGGTGCTGTTTTTGCAGTCCACCGGGATCCTTGCTTAAAAGGCCAAAGCAAAAAGGGAGCTCTGTCACGGACGAAGATCCGGGCAGAGCTCCCTTTGCGTTTCTCTTATGATGCCTTACTGGCCTTCCGGCCCTTTGCAGACATCCCCCCATTGCCCACCGCTTTCCCCTTTCTTCAGCAGCCTTTTATAGCTCAGATCCATGGCAAAGGCACCAAGGGGAGCCGTCAGCACGATGGCCAGCACCGCCACGGTAAGCACCGTATCGCCGCAGGCAAAGCCCAGTGCCAGCGGAATGCCGCCAATGGCAGCCTGCACGGTTGCCTTGGGGGTGTAGGCCATCATGGCGAAAAGCCGCTCCTTTTTGCTCAGGCTCGTGCCAAGAAGGCACACAAAAACGCCCAGCATCCGGAATACCAGCGCGCCCACGATCAAAAGCAGCGCCTTTGCGCCCACCTTGCTCAGATAACCGATGTTCACCGTTGCGCCCACCAGCACAAACAGGAACACCTCGGCCGCCACCCAGAGCTTGCCGTATTTTACCGAGAGCCTTTTTGCCACTACCTCTCTCTTTTTCTGCAGACCGATGCCGATAAACATAATGGCGATCAACGCCGAGAAGGTGATGGCGGTGGTCAGGGCATCCTCCGCTG
>CAKSXW010000022.1 GCA_934518555.1 uncultured Faecalibacterium sp.
GCTTAGAAGGCAGTTGCTCTATCCACCTGAGCTACGGGCGCACGTTGTTATCCCATTGGGTTCCTTTATGGCGGCAACCGTGTGTCGGCACACGTTGCGAGAAGAATAATACCATACCGGGGGGCTTCTGTCAAGGATTTTTTGAAAAAAGTTTCTCTTTTTTCCGGCCCCGGTGTTACAGCAGCCACATCCCTGCAAAACCCAGGCCGAAACCCAGGGCGGCTCCGGCGGCCACATCCCGGATATGATGAACCCCTGTCAGCACCCGGCCGGTGCAGATAGCCAGGGCCACCGCCACCATGCACCAGCCGGCGGCAGGGTAAAAATACAGCCACACGGTGGCCAGCACAGCGGCACTGAAGGCGTGCCGGGAGGGGAAGGAGCACCCCTTGGTAGTTTTGGGCACCAGAGGGGTAAAGCCCGGCTGCTGGTAGGGCCGTGGACGGTTGAGCCGGGCACGCAGAATGGTGCAAAGCCAGAAGGTGAGCCCGGGGATCAGAATGGCCCGGGCAATCTCCAGCATCAGGTCCAGGGCCCCGGACTGCCGCAGGGCGCACAGCCGCACCAGCCGCACATTCAGCAGGCACAGCAGCACGGCGTAGCTCACAAAGGGCACCAGAGGCAGCCAGCGGTCCAGCCACAGCACCAGCCGTTTGACGGCAGGGTGCCCGTTGAACCAACGGTGCAGGGGTTCGTATTGTTCTGCAGTCAAACCAGTTCCCTCCAGGCCTCAAAAGCAGGTGTCCAGATAGTGTTCCACATCAAAGGGCTCCGGGGTGGAGTCCTTCCGCAGATACAGGGGGTGATGGGGGTGGCCCTTTTTGCTCCGCTTGCCAAAGGTCACCCAAGGGATGTCCTGCTGCCGGGTCAGGGCCACCATTTCACGCATGAGGCCAGGCAGGTACTCCCGTTTTTCGATCAGGGTGCCCCAGGCGGCCCACATGGTGGGCTGGGTCTGGGCCAGCACCGCCCGGAGCCACCGCAGGTTCTCCCGGCACAGGGCAGCGTCCGGCACCCGGTCCATGTCGTTGGGGTCCGTGGCACGCTGGGGGTACACATTGAACATGATCCAGCTGTCAAAGCCGTTGGCGCTGGCCAAACGCTCCACACTCTTTAAGGTGGGGTCCAGGGCACCGGGCTGGGCGGTGCTGGGGTTGATGCCGATGCACACCAACGGGTGCTGGCCTACACGGCCCAGCACATAGCGGTAGGGCTGGTATGTATGAGGTTCGTAATACCACAAGCCGCCGGGGTATTCGGCAGCCTGCAGCAGGGGAAGGGTCTCGGTTTCCATGAGTGGGGCTCCTATCCTATTTTACTTTTTTCTATCGTACCCGAAACCGGGGAAGAAATCAACACTTTTCTTTGCCAGCCTCTCCCCCAACGGCCAAAATCGTGGTATACTGAGGGAGACGCTCCGGGGCCCCAAGACCCCGGCACCACTTGCAAACAGGAGCAGCACAGGAGGAGACGATCTACTATGTTGGAAGATTACAGAAATGCCCTGAAAGCAGGCCAGCGAGCATACCGTGCCTGTGTGGCCCGGGGTCAGCCGCCCTACCTGGCGGTGCTGGATGACATCCTGGTAAATGTGAACATCGTGGCCCAGGAGCCCTTGGGCTTGGTGGAGATCCCGGCCGAGAGCATCGTGGGCACCAAGACCAGCGGACGGCACACGGCCTTTGCCTCCAACTTTATGCCGCTGCTGGAGGCAGATACCGAGTTTGCCTCCAAGTGGTCCAACCTTTGCGACGCCCACCTGGAGGAGGGCATCCAGAACCCTATCCTGGCCTACGAGTTTATGAACCGCTTCTATGTCCAGGAGGGCAACAAACGGGTGTCGGTGCTGAAATACTACGGGGCGGTAAAGATCGCCGGCACCGTTACCCGGCTGATCCCGGCCCGGAACGACAGCCTGGAGAACCGGATCTACTACGAGTTTTTGGATTTTTATAAGCTGTCCCAGATCAACTATGTGCACTTCAGCCGCACTGGGGGCTATGCCAAGCTCCAGACCCTGGTGTGCAAGGCCTCTGGGGAAAGCTGGACTGAGGACGACCGACTGAACTTTTCGGCCTTTTACACCGTGTTCCGGCAGCAGTTCATTGCCCTGGGAGGCCATGACCTGAAGCTGACCACCGGTGACGGCCTGCTGGTGTACCTGTCGGTGTATCGGTACGCCGATGCCTGCGAGGCCACCCCGGCCCAGGTGAAGGAGAACCTGGAAAAGCTGTGGACCGAGGTGAAGGTGCTGGCAGAGCCCCAGGCGGTGGAACTGTCCCTGGAGCCGGCCCCCAGCACCGGGGAGCCGCTGCTGTCCAAGCTGAACATCTTCAGCCCCAAGCCCAGCGAGCTGAAGGTGGCCTTCCTCCACGAGAACAACGCCGAGAACAGTGCCTGGGTCCGGAACCACAACAAGGGCCGGGACGCCCTGGAACAGGCCTTCCCGGATCGGCTGACCACCACCACCCTGGAGAACGTGAACCCGGAGGTGGACGCCGAGCAGGTACTGGAGGAGTTGGCCCATGACAATGTGGATGTGGTGTTTACCACCAGTGCCCGGATGCACACTGCCTGCCTGAAGGTGGCGGCCCAGCACCCTAAGGTCCGCATCCTGAACTGTTCGCTGAATGCGCCCCACCCCCTGGTGCGTACCTACTACCCTCGAGCCTATGAGGTGACCTACCTGCTGGGCCTGCTGGCCGGTGCCCTGACCCACACCGACCGGGTGGGCTATGTGGCCCCCAACCCGGTGTACGGCGTACCGGCGGCCCTCAATGCCTTTGCCCAGGGCTTAAAGACCGTGCGGCCCCAGGCCCGGGTGGTGCTGCGGTGGTCCTGCCTGCCGGACCCGGCAAAGCCGCTGGATTTTTCGGACTGCCCGGATGTGGACATCTTTTACGCCCAGAGCCAGCGGGAGCCGGAGGGCTTTTACCGGGATTACGGCCTGTGCCGCAGGCTGCCGGACGGCACCCTGGACCCCCTGGGCCTGCCGGTGTGGAAGTGGGAGGTCTTTTACACCGAGATCATCCGCTCTATCTTCGATGGCACCTGGGGCAGCTCCGGCGCCCGGGCCATCAACTACTGGTGGGGGATGCGGAGCGGTGCCGAGGAGATCAACTACCAGGAGGGCCTGCCCGGCGGCACCCTGCATCTGCTGGATATGATGGAGATGCTGCTGAGCCAGGAGGAACTGCGGATCTTCCCGGATGAGCTCTATGACCAGAACCACCAGCTCCACTCCCCGGCCTCGGTGGTGTACAGCCCCAAGGAATTGATGGAGATGGATTGGTTGGACGAATGCGTGGAGGGGGCGCTGCCCCACTACGATGACCTGGACGTCAAGACCCGGACGCTGATGGCGATCAACGGTCTGGACAATCTGAAAGGCCTGGAGAAATAACCGGCACAACGGTACAAGGAACGGAGCGAACCAGACGTGAAAATACTAGCCATCTCAGATGTCCCGTCCAAGGCACTGTGGGATTACAATACCCGGGAAAAGCTGGAGGGCATCGACCTGATCCTCTCCTGCGGAGATCTGCCTAAAAAGTACCTGGAGTATCTGACCAACTTTACCTCGGTGCCCATCTTATATGTCCACGGCAACCACGACGGCAGCTACGAGAATGCCGAGCCCGGGGGCTGCACCTGTGTGGACGACCGGGTGTTTGTGTGGAAGGGCCTGCGGATCATGGGCCTGGGTGGGTGCCGCCGCTACAACCGGGAGGATACCTACCAGTACACCGAGGCCGCCATGTGTCACCGGGCCCGGAAGCTATGGCTCCAGGCTCACAAGGTGGGGGGCATCGACCTGCTGTTGACCCACGCCCCGGCCAGCGGCCTCAACGACGGCACCGACCTGGCCCACCAGGGGTTTGAGTGCTTCAATACCCTTATGGACGAATACCAGCCCCGCTGGTTTGTTCACGGCCATATGCACCTGAACTATAACCCCAAGTTGCCCCGTACCTGCACCCGGGGCGGCACCACGGTGATCAATGCCACTGAGCGGTATGTGTTCGAGATCCCAGACCCGGACCCGGACCATAAGCACAAATTCCGCTGGAAAACGGCAGCAAAATAAAGGGATAAGAAAAAGGAGCTCCCACACCGAAAATAAGGTGTGGGAGCTCCTTTGTGTCAGGGGGTCTGCAGGCTGCAGACCCAAAAATCAAATATTACAGATCCAGCTTGCCGGAGACCTTATTGATGACGTAATAAGCAGCATTTTCTTCCGGCTTTACATAGACCTTGCAGGACTGGACGCCCACCTTGTGGGTGGAGCGGTAATCAGCCTTGGCACGGTCAATGACATCGGTAATGTTGAACTGCTTGCCGCTCATCTCCACATACAATTCCGGAGCCAGCGGCGGACGGCCCCGGCGTGCAGGGGTCTTGGTGGCAGCTTTACGGGTCTTGGGTTCAGCAGTCTCGGTTGCGGCGGGAGCTGCAGGAATCTTCTTCTCAGGCATAATTCTAACCTTCCTTCTTATACTGCAGGGGGAAAGTGGACCACACCGCACCGGTGCCGATCCAACCAAATTACTTATATAATAGAATTTTACGAATCATTTGTAAAGCCTTTTTTGAAAAAAGCTCGCAAAAACGGCAGGAAACGCCCTTTCCAATGGTCTGCAGGCCCCTGGCGGCACCGTTGCCGGGGAAATCGCCCCGGTTCCCGGGAAAATCCTATTTTTCCTCCGGGGTGTTCACAGAGGCTCCGGAGAGAAACGTTTTGGGTAAATCCGGGCCTTTTTGGGGGCGGCTCTGCCGCCGGAAAATCTCCCCCACAGGGCCGGAGCACCCTGGCTCCGGGCAGCAAAAAGCCGCCCCACGGCACCCCGTGGAGCGGCAGAAAAACAAAGAGATCAGACTAGCTTGGGCACCTCAGCCGTCAGCAGCTCTGCCAGCCGGGCGTGGCCTTTGCGTGTCAGGTGCATAAAATCCACCTGGTTGAACTGGCACTCAGCGGCATCCATAAAATGGACCCCCTGACGCTCTGCCACGATCCGCAGCTGCTCTGCCACGTCCCGGGATTTCTCCACACAGCCGGCCCCCATCACGGCGTCGTGGAAGCCCTCCTTGATGCAAGGGGGAGCCACCACCAGGATGTTGGGGGCCTTGCCGCCCCAGCAGTCCACGCTCTTGACCTTCAGCAGCAGCCGCTCCATGCCAGCACCGATGCAGGCAGCATTGGCCCCAAAGCGTTCCTTCACGTCATTGGTGCCCAGCATGATGATCAGCAGGTCGATGACCTCGTGGCTCTTCAGCAGGGCATAGGCCACGCTAAGGGCGTCCATGGACTCGTGGAGGGGGTCCACAAACACGGTGGTGCGGCCGGAAAGGCCCTCCTCCGTTACCAGATATTCCTCCCCCAGAGCCTTCTGCAGGCGGCAGGTCCAGCGTTCGTCCTCATTGAAGCGGATGCCGTGGTCGGCGCAGTCGTTGGGGTCGGCGCAATAGCCGTGGGTGTTGGAATCGCCCAGGCAGAGAATATGTTTTTTCATCAGTGAATTACTCCTTTTCTTCCATGGTCTGGCGGAAGTAGTATACGGCACCCACCATACCGGCGTCGTTGTGCAGCTGGGCGGCCCGGATCTCCAGCCCCTGGGCAAAGGCAGGCATTACAGCGGCCTTTACCTTGGCGGCAATGGGGTCGATGAGCAGCTTCTGCTGGGCAGAAACGCCGCCGCCGATGAGGATCAATTGGGGGTTGAAGATATGCACCATGCCAGCCAGCCCCTGGGCGATCTCGTCGGTCCAGGCGTCCAGCAAAGCCAGCACTGTCTCATTGCCTGCCTCCGCTGCGGCAAAGATGGCACGGCCATCTGTCCACGCCGGGTCCTTTTCCTTTGCGGCCCGGACCAGGGCGGTGGTGGCAGCGTACCGCTCCCAGCAGCCCTTGGCACCGCAGGTGCAGTCCACCCCGTCCAGGGCGTGGGTGCGGTAGTGGCCCAGCTCGCCGCCCAGGCCCCGGGCCCCCTCCAGCAGACGGCCTCCCGTCAGGATGCCGCCGCCTACGCCAGTGCCCAGGGTCACCCCGATGACGTCGGTGTAGCCCTTGGCACCGCCTACCCACACTTCCCCCAGGGTCATGCAGTTGGCGTCGTTGGCCACTGTGACAGGCAGGCCAAAGGCCTTTTCCAGCTCCGCCTTGATGGGGGAGCCGATATAGTTGGGCAGGCTGCCGCAGGTTCCGGCCACGATGCCCTGGCGGCTGTCGATCTGCCCTGTGGCAGATACGCCAATGCCGGAAAGGCTCTGGGCCGGGATGTTCTGGGCGGCCAGAAAGTCCTGGGCAGCCTTTAACACGGTGGTCAGGATGGGGGTGCGGTAGCCGTCAAAGCTGACGCTCTGTTCTGCCTTGGCCAGCACGGTGCCAGCCTCGTCCACGATGCCCAGCTTGACGGCGGTGCCGCCGATGTCGATGCCAAAATAGTGTTTCATAGCAGGCACTCCCTGTGTTACTTTTTTGCAGCGTTGATGGCACCGGTAAAGCGTGCGGTGATCTCAGCCGGGCGGGTAATGGCACCGCCTACCACCAGGGCAAAGGCCCCGGCCTCCAGGGCCTTGACGGCCTGCTCCGGGTAGTGGATGTGGCCCTCGGCAATGATCTTGGCAGGGCACTCTGCGGCCAGCTTGTGGATAAAGTCAAAGTCGATGTCGTTGATGCCCTGGGTCTCGGGGGTGTAGCCACGCATGGTGGTGCCCACAAAGTCGGCCCCGGCCTCGGCGCAGAGCATGGCGTTCTCCAAGTTATCGCAGTCGGCCATCACCAGCTGCTGGGGGTACTTGGCCTTGATGGCCCGGATAAAGTCAGCAGAGGTGGAGCCGTCAGGCCGCAGGGCCCCGGTGCCCTGGACTGCCAGGATATCCACGCCGCAGGCCACCAACTCGTCCACTTCCTTCATGGTGACGGTAATGTACATGGGGGTGCCGGGGTAATCCTTTTTGATGATGCCGATGACCGGCAGGTCCACCACCTGCTTGATCTGGGTAATGTCTCGGACGGTGTTGGCCCGGATGCCCACAGCACCGCTCATGGCGGCAGCCTTGGCCATCAGGGGCATCACGCCGCCCTCCTTGGTGTACAGGGGCTCGTGCTCCAGGGCCTGGCAGGAAACGATGAGGCCGCCCTGGATCTGGGCAAACAGTTTTTCTTTATCCATGGTAAGAATCCTCCATTCTGATTTTCACAACGGCTTTGTGTACCTTGGTGCAGCCGGGCCGGGCCATGCCGGGCTTGTGGAGCTCTGTGGGGAAGAACAGGACGAACCGCCCCTGCCCCAAAGCTCCGGTGACCACGCTGGCACTGTCCTGGAAGCCGCAGTCTCCGCTGAACTGGCCCACCTCCGGGCCGGCGGCGTTGGTGTAGCCCCAGGCCTCGCTGCCGGTCAGGTCTATCTGCAGGTCGGCGTAGCACTTGTGGTATTCCGGGTGATAGCCCTGGTCCGGGTGCAGGTCGGCGTCCATCACGTTGATGAACACCTCATCTCCGTCCACCTGGGTGCGGCCCAGGGGCAGGGCGGCCAGGTCGTGGGTCAGCAGGTAGTCGATGGCGGTGTCCAGGTTCCGGTGCAGGCCTTTATATCGGCCCAGATGCTGCAAAGAATCGCAGATCATGTGTGTTCCCTCCAACAAAAAGAAGCACCCTCCTCCCCCTCTGGAAAAGAGACGGAGAGGGGGTGCTGTTGTGTTTTACAGGCTGGCGATGGCGGCCTCGATCATGGCCTGTGCCTGGGCCACGATGGGCTCATCCTCGGGGATCAGGCCGGGCATGGGATCCCGGACGCTGCCCAGCTCCAGGCCGTACATCCGGCGCAGGATCTCCTTCTGCACGGCGTAGAGGTTGCCGTGGGCAGAGCACATCTTGTAGATGATGCGGTTGGCCTGGTACTGGATAGCCCGGGCTGCGGCGATCTCGCCCTTTTCCAGGTGCTCATTCATGGCCAGGTACAGCTCCGGCATTACGGCGTAGGTGCCGCCGATGCCGCCGTCGGCACCGATGACACGGCCGGAAACGAACTGCTCATCGGGGCCGTTGAACACCACAAAGTTGCCCTCGCCCCGGGCGGCGATGCCGGCGTCCTTGAACATCTGGATGTCCTGGGTGGGCATGGAGCTGTTCTTCACGGCCACCACGTTGGGGTTCTTCAGCATCTCGTTCAGCAGGCTCATGGTCAGGGCCGTGCCAGCCAACTGGGGGATGTTGTAGATGACGAACTCCGTGTTGGGGGCAGCAGCGGACATATCGTTCCAGTACTTGGCAATGGCGTACTCCGGCAGGTGGAAGTAGATGGGAGGAATGGAGGCAATGGCGTCCACGCCCACGCTCTCGGCATGACGGGCCAGCTCCACACTGTCAGCAGTGTTGTTGCAGCCCACATGGGCAATGACCGTGATCTTGCCCTTGGCCTCGCTCATCACAGCCTCCAGAACGGTCTTGCGCTCTGCCACGCTCTGGTAGATGCACTCGCCGGAGGAGCCGCCTACATACACGCCCTTGACGCCCTTGGCGATCAGATGACGGGTAAGGGCCTTGACGCCCTCCACCGAGATGTTGCCCTCAGCGTCATAGCAGGCGTAAAAGGCAGGGAACACACCCTGATATTTCTTGATATCTTTCATGTTTCAAACCCTTCTTTAATTATAATTGTAAGTTGTATCAAGCTCGTACGCTTTCCAGTTCGGGCAGCGGCATCAGTGCCCTCTTGCGGTGCCCTGCATCCGCTTCGACCCTTGGGCGGGTCTTGCGTCTTGCAGACCGCTGCGCCAAAAATTTCTCCCTGTTTCGGCCGCAGGCCGCGGTCGCAATTTTAGCCTTTGACCGCACCCATTGCGATGCCCTTGGTGAAGTACTTCTGGAAGATGAGGAAGATGATGATGATAGGCACAGCAGCCAGGGCGGCACCGGCCATGATCAGGCCAAAGTCGGTGCTGTTCTCAGCCTGCAGCTTGGCAATGCCCAGGGAGATGGTCAGGTTGCTGGTGCTGGACAGCATGATCAACTGCATGAAGTAGTCGTTCCAGCTGTTGATGAAGGTGAAGATGGCCAGGGCACCGATGCCGGGCTTGACCATGGGCAGCACGATCTTGACAAAGGTACGGGCCTCGCTGGCACCGTCGATGCGGGCCGCTTCCAGCATTTCGGTGGGAATGCCCTCACTGAACTGCTTCATCAGGAACACGCCAAAGGGCCAGCCTACGATGGGGAAGATCACGGCCCAGATGGTGTTGTACAGGTTCAGGGCACTCATCTCACGGAGCAGGGGGATCAGGATGACCTGCTTGGGCAGAGCCATGGCGCAGACGATGAGGGTGAACAGCAGCTTGCGGCCTACGAACCGCTTTTTGGCCAGGGCATAACCGGCCATGGCAGCGGTGAGGCAGGTGAGGATCATGGACATGACCGCCATGAACACGGTGTTGATCATCCAGCGGATGGCGGCAGGAGCCGTGGGGCCTACGGAGAAGTAGATGGGCTCGCCGTTGGCACTGAACTTAGAGCCAAAGGGCACTGCCAGCTGCCACAGAGGGGCACGTTTGCCGGCAAACAGCTTCTGATAGTTGGTCAGCACCCACTGGCTGGGCCACCACTCCGGGGTGGTGGCGTTGATGGCTGCACCGGTCTTGAAGGAGCCGGTGATGATCCAGTACAGGGGGAAGGCAAACAGCACTGCCATGATGCTGATGAGGATCAGGGCCAAAATGGTGTAGGCGCTCATCTTTTTGAGCTTGCTGGGATGGCGCTTCAACGGTTTTTGCTTTGTTGCAGCAGTTGCACTCATTGTTTTGCACCTCCTTAATTATCCTGGTTGCCCAGCTTGAACTGGACAGCCGACAGGATGGCGATGATCACCGCCAGCACCACACCCATGGCGTTGCCGTAGCCGTACTTGTACTGCTTGAAGGCCGTGTAGTAGATGTAGAACATGATGGTATCGGTCTTGTGGTTGGGGCCGCCGGAGGTCAGCAGCTGGATCAGTGCAAAACACTGGAAGGAGTTGATGGTGGTGATCACCAGGATGTACAGGGTGGTGGGCATAATGGCCGGCCACTTGATCTTCCAGAAGCACTGGAAGTCGGTGGCACCGTCTACCTCAGCCGCCTCCACGATGGACTGGTCCACGTTGCCCAGGGCCGACACATACAGCACGATGGGCTGGCCCACAGAGGTAGTAAGAAGGATCAGGATGATACAGCCCAAGGCGAACCGCTCGTCACCCAGCCAGTTGATGTTTTTGTCGAGGATGCCCAGGCTCTTGCCCAGGTAGTTGAAGATGCCGTAGTAGTTGTTGTACATCCACTTCCACACCACGGTAACTGCCACAGAGCCGGTGACCACCGGCAGGTAGAACACGCAGCGGAACAAGCTGGTGGCCCATTCCGGCAGGTCTACGATGGCAGAGGATACCCACAGGGAGAAGATACAGGTAACAGGCACCGAGACGATGACGATGACAAAGGTGTTTTTCAGTGCGCCCAGGAAGATGGGGTCAGCAAACAGGGTCTTGTAGTTGGCCATGCCCACAAAGATGTCGGCACGGTTCATGGTGGAGTCAAAAAAGCTGGTGACCACGCACAGCACCATGGGGTAGATGACAAAGCCCAGGAAGAAGATCAGGCTGGGCAGCAGGAAGCAATAGGAGGCAAAGGTCTCGCGCCGGACCAGCGCACTGCTGCGCTTTGGCTCCTTGATCGCCGTTTTAGCAGCCAAGAGAATCACCAATCCTTTCGATGACAGTGGTTTTTCATAAGAAAGCCCCTCCCTCACCCGGAGGAAGGGGCAATCGGTCTGGGGGTGATATGAATTCAGAAGAGACTGGATTTATGCCTCGGCAGCAGCGGCAGCGTTTGCATTGTCCACAAAGGTCTTGACGGCGGTGTCAACAGCCTCGCCGGAGCCCACGCGCTGCAGCATGTTCCACCACTCGGTACGAGCAGTTGCCCAGCCCGGAGTGATCTGGTAGTAGTCGCCCAGGTAGCCCATGAACTTGCTGTACTCGCTCATGACCTCGTTGCCGGCGTAGATGTCGCCCACGCTGGTACGGACGGGGAAGTAGGTGGAAGCCAGGACGCTGTCCTTCACCTGGTCGGGGTCGGCAGCGATAAAGCTGATGAAGGTCTTGGCAGCCTCGATCTTGGCCTCGTCGCCGTTGTCAAAGATGCCGAAGCCCCAGATGCCGCCGCACAGCTTGGGATCACCGCTGTCGGTGGGGAATGCCATGGGGAAGATCTCGTCGCCGCTGATGGTCTGGCCGGCAGCAGCGGTATCAGCGTTCAGCTGCTGAGCGATGTTCCAGCAGAATGCCATCTGCAGGGTGCCGTTGCGGAACAGGGTGATCTCCTCGCCGCCGTTGATGGAGGGGTCAAAGTTGACGCCCTTAGCGTCGTACAGAGTCTGGATAGCCTTGATATTCTCGGCAGAGTCGGCGGTGTACTTGGTGTGAGCTGCATCGGTAAAGGTGCCGCCGTACATATTGTTGATGATAGCACGGGTGCCCTGGTCGCCGCCCTGGCCGCTGCAGTAGATAGCTGCCACGTTCTCGTAGCCGGCGTTGTACAGAGCGTCCACAGTGTTCAGGAAGCCCTCAGTGCTCCAGGTGTGCTTGTCGGTGTCGATGTACTTGTCAGCGCCCACTTCCTTGACCTTGGTCATGTTCACGGCCATGCAGTGTGCGGTCATGCACAGGGGATACTCGTAGTAATCGCCCTTGTCGTTGCGGCAGGCAGACTCCACAGACTCGTAGATGTCCTTCTTGGCATCGTCGGTCCACAGGTCGTTCAGGGGAGCCATCACGCCCTTAGCGCCCCAGTTGGCAACCAGACGCTCGGGGCCTTCCATGACCAGGTCCGGTGCGCTGCCGCCCTCGATGGCGGTGTTCACCTGATCGTCGCCATTGGTGTAATCCAGGTACTCCACAGTGACCTTGATATCAGGGTACTTGGCGTTGAAGTTGGAGATCAGGTTCTGGACGGTGTCGTCGTTGCCCCAGCCGCCGATGGGGTAGGTCCACAGCGTGATGCTGGCTCCGGTAGCAGCTGCGCTGGCAGCAGAGGAAGCGGTGGAGGAAGCAGGGGTGGTGCTGGAAGAAGAACCGCCGCAGGCGGCCAGTGCACCGGCAGCGCCCAGGATACCGGCAGCCTTCAGGAAGGAACGGCGGGAAATGCAGTTTTTCATGATAGATTCTCCTTGTTCTTCATCTTCGATCAGCGAGATCGAACCTCGGATGTTGCGGCTGCTCGCGTCCGCAGCCGTTGTTGTAGCTTCATTATAGAAAAATATTTTCATTTTGTCTATGCATGGTTTTCATAAATTTTCAGTCCAGGAGAGAGCAATCTGCACAAATGTGTGGGATATCAGAAAAAACACAAATAAAATGTGAAGATTGCTTGTGGAAAAGGTTACAAAACGGTACAAGAGCCGGAATGCATCTGAAAAGGCTTTTCAGTGCAGAAAAGATAAAAATGAAAAGCATTTTCATAAAATGAAGCGATTTTTCTCCGGAAACTGTGAGCTCTGCACAGAACTGGAGGCAAAAATGTGGGCAATGCGCCCCTTGCGGAGCCTGCTCTTTTTTCTTATACTTTTAATAAGAAGGTAAAACAACAGCAGCGGCACCGGCTTTGCCCGGGGGCCGGGTTAGGAGAAGGAGAATGTCTACAAATTTTTGGGAGCTGTTGCAGCAGCACCAGGGGGACCTGACCAAATCCGGCCGCACGGTGGCCGATTACCTGGTGCAGCACGCAGCGGAGGCACAGTACCTGTCCATTTCGTCCTTGGCCAGGGAATGCCAGGTGGCAGAGGCCACGGTGTTCCGGTTCTGCCGGTCCCTGGGCTTTGAGGGCTACCATGAGATGAGGATCGCCCTGGCTCAGGCCAACGCCACCGGGGTGCTGGTGAATCAGCAGGCACCCAGCCCCGATGCCGACACCGCCACCCTCTGTGAGCACGCATCGGCTCTTTTTATGACCGCCATCAACGGCACCCAGAACGCCCTGTCGCCGGAGGCAGTGGACCAGGCAGTGGCACTGCTGCGGCAGGCAAAGCAGGTGTACTGCATGGGCCAGGGCGGCAGCATGGTGGTGGCAGATGAGATCTGCGCCCGGTTTGCCTGTGTCACCAACAAGTTCCGTGCCACCGGGGACAGCCATATGCAGATCATGGCAGCCAGCCTCATGACCCCCCAGGACGTGGTGTTGTTCGTTTCCTACTCCGGTGCCACCCGGGATATGATGGAGACCCTGCGTGTGGTAAAGGAGACCGGGGCCAAGGTGGTCCTCATTACCCATTATGAGGATTCTCCCGGTGCCAAGCTGGCGGATATCGTGCTGCTGTGCGGTGCTCAGGAAAGCCCCCTGGATTCCGGCAGCATCCCCATCAAGGTGGCGGTGCTGTATGTGGCAGAGGTGCTGGTGCTGCGGTTTTTGCTGGACGACAAACAGCGTACCACCGAGGCCCAGGAGCGTACCACCGAGGCCCTGGCAGTAAAGATGCTGTAAGCCTTGCATTCTGTGCAAAAAAAGGTACGGCTTTTGTGACATCTCACAAAAAACGCAAAACATCTTGCTTTTTGCGGCCTGAGCAGGTAAGATAAAAACAACAAGTGCTGTTTGTTTCAAGAGATATGAGCGAAACGAGCAAGGGCAATTGCCTTTGGTTCGGTTCGCTCTTTTTTTGTACAAATGGCCACCGCCGGCTCCCCACGGGCCCAGGCAGAACGGACAGGAGGAAAAGAACAATGTATGATGTAGCAATCATTGGCTGTGGCGTCATTGGTGCCGCTGCCGCCTATGCGTTGTCCCGCTACGACAACAAGGTGGTGATCCTGGAGGCCGAGAACGATGTGGCCGACTGCACCACCAAGGCCAACAGCGCCATTCTTCATGCAGGCTACGACCCGGCCCCCGGCACCCGCATGGCCCGGCTCAACGTCCGGGGCGTGGCCCTGGCCAAGGAGATCTGCGCCAAGCTGGACGTCTCCTACAAGCAGTGCGGCTCTCTGGTGCTGGCACTGGACGAAAAGGAGCTGCCCCACCTGCAGCATCTGTTTGAGAACGGCACCGCCAACGGTGTGCCGGACATGAAGATCCTCTCCAAGGAGGAGACCCTGGCCATGGAGCCCAACCTTTCTGAGAAGGTCTGCGGTGCTCTGTGGGCCCCCAGTGCTGCCATCGTGAACCCCTGGGAGTACGCCCTGGCCATGACCGAAGTGGCAGTCCGCAACGGCGTGGAGCTGCGCCGGAACTGCAAGGTCACCGACGCTGAGGCCATCGAAGGCGGCTACCGCCTTACCGTCCCCGGCGGCACGGTGGAAACTCGCTGCGTCATCAACGCTGCCGGCATCTGGGCCGACAAGGTCCACTCCATGGTGGAGCCTGCCAACTTCCGCATCATCCCCACCCGGGGCGAGTATTACCTGCTGGACAAGAGCGAGGGCACCCGGGTGAGCCACGTGATCTTCCAGTGCCCCAACGAGCTGGGCAAGGGCGTCCTGGTGGCTCCCACCGTCCACGGCAACCTGATCGTAGGCCCCAACGCCGAGCCTGTGGAGGGCAACGACACCTCCTGCACCAGCAGCGGCCTGGAATTTGTCAAGGCCACTGCCCAGCGCAGCGTGCCCAGCATCAACTTCGGTGAGTCCATCCGCAGCTTTGCTGGCGTCCGTGCCAACCTGGACGTGGACGACTTTATCATCGGCGAGGAGCCGGAAGCTCCCGGCTGGATCGACCTGGCTGGCATGAAGAGCCCCGGTCTGTCTGCGGCCCCGGCTGTGGCAGAGGAAGCCATCGCCATCCTGAAGGACCGTGGGGTCCTGGGTGCTGAAAAGGCTGACTACAAGGACGGCCGCCGTCACATCCGGTTCAAGGAGCTGTCCGCAGAGGAAAAGGCCGCTTTGGTGAAGGAGCAGCCTGCCTACGGCCGGGTCATCTGCCGTTGCGAGACCATCACCGAGGGCGAGATCCTGGCAGCTCTCCACAGCGAGGTGCCTGCCAACACCATCGACGGCGTCAAGCGCCGGGCCGGTGCCGGTATGGGTCGGTGCCAGGGCGGCTTCTGCGGCCCCCGGGTGCTGGAGCTCATCAGCAAGGAGCTGGGCATGAGCCCCCTGGACATTCTGCAGGACAAGAACGGCTCCAACATTCTGGTCAGCGAAACGAAGGTAGGAGGAAAGAGCAATGGTTGATCTGGTCATCATCGGCGGCGGCCCTGCGGGCCTTGCTGCTGCCTGCAAGGCATGGGAGAGCGGTCTGCGGGATATCCTCATCCTGGAGCGTGACAAGGAACTGGGCGGCATCCTGAACCAGTGCATCCACAACGGCTTTGGCCTGCATCGCTTTGGCGAGCAGTTGACGGGCCCCGAGTATGCAGGCCGCTTTATCGAGATGCTGAAGGACACCGGCGTGAAGGTCCAGCTGGACACCATGGTGCTGGAAGTGACCCCGGACAAAAAGGTCCACTGCGTTTCTAAGGAATACGGCTATCAGGTCATCGAAGCCAAGAGCATCGTGCTGGGCATGGGCTGCCGGGAGCGCACCCGTGGTGCCATCGGCACTCCGGGCACCCGGCCTGCTGGCGTGTACACCGCCGGTGCTGCACAGCGGTATGTGAACATGGAAGGCTACCTGGTGGGCAAGCGTGTGCTGATCCTGGGCAGCGGCGATATCGGCCTGATCATGGCCCGCCGCATGACCCTGGAGGGGGCCAAGGTGCTGGCCTGCGTCGAGGTGATGCCCTACTCCGGCGGCCTGACCCGGAACATCGTCCAGTGCCTCAACGACTTTGACATTCCCTTGTATCTTTCCCATACCATCGTGGATATCCAGGGCAAGGACCGGGTGGAAAAGGCCATCGTGGCCCAGATCGGCCCCGACCGCAAGCCCATCCCCGGCACCGAGATGGAGTTCGACGTGGATACCATCCTGCTGAGCGTGGGCCTGATCCCGGAAAACGAGCTGACCAAGCAGGCTGGCATCGAGATGGACCCCCGGACCAAGGGTGCCATCGTGTACGAGAACATGGAGACCAGCATCCCCGGCGTGTTCGCCTGCGGCAACGTGGTGCAGGTCCATGACCTGGTGGACTTTGTGTCCGGCGAAAGCGAGCTGGCTGGCGTGGCTGCTGCCAAGTATGTCCAGGAAGGCCCTGTTTCCCAGGGCCGGGTGCTGACCGTAAAGCCCGGTACAGACCTGGGCTACACCCTGCCCCAGCGCATCCGTCTGGAAGGCGTGGAAAAGAGCACCAACGTTTCCTTCCGGGTCCGCCGCATCTGCGGCAAGAGCACCATCCTGGTCAAGAGCGGTGATACGGTGATTGCCCGGTTCAAGCGGGACCGTCTGGCTCCCGGCGAGATGGAGCACATTGCCCTGCCCAAGGTGCTGCTGGACCGGGCCCCGGTGGACGAAGTGACCATTGAGATCGAGGAGGCATGAGCGAGATGAAAGAAGTAATTTGCACCTGCTGCCCTCAGGGCTGCCATCTGCAGGTAGATGAAGCCAACGATTACAAGGTGACCGGCAACGGTTGCCCCAACGGCATTGCCTACGGCAAAGAGGAGCTGACCCACCCCACCCGGATCATTACCAGTACCGTCCGGGCAGAGGGGGGCCTCCACTCCCGGTGCCCCGTCAAGACCTCTCAGCCGGTGCCCAAGGGCCAGATGGCCCAGGTGGTGGCTGCTCTGGATAGTGTGGTGCTCCATGCCCCCATCCATGTGGGGGACGTGGTGCTGCAGAATGTCTGCGGCACCGGGGCGGATATCGTCACCTGCCGGGATATGGAGTAACTTCTCCCTTTAAAATTTGACAATAATCTTTACCCCCTTTCCCTCTAAACAAAGGAGCCGCTGCACCGTAACGTGCAGCGGCTCCTTTGCGCTGTGCAGGGGATAAACAGCCGGTAAAACGCAGAGCCGCCAAGCCCAAAGGCTTGGCGGTCCTGGAAATAGAGACGATATGAGTTCAGACCAAAGCAGGAGAAGGGGATAACGGCTGCTGCCCCTTATGCTTCATGGTCGGCCCAGTCCTGGCTGCGGCCCACGGCCTTGTGCCAGCCCTTTATCAGGGCCTCTCGCTGGGCGGCGTCCATCTTGGGCTCAAAGAACTGGTTGCAGCTCCACAGGTGGCTGATCTCCTCCCGGTTCTTCCAGACGCCGGTGGCCAGGCCTGCCAGATAGGCGGCACCCAGAGCGGTGGTCTCCCGGATGGCCGGGCGCAGCACCTCTTTGTTTAAGATGTCGGCCTGGAACTGCATCAGGAACTGATCCCGGCTGGCACCGCCGTCCACCTTCAGGGTCTGGATGGCAAGGTCCGTATCCTTTTCCATGGCCCACATCAGGTCGGCACTCTGGTAGGCAATGGATTCCTCCGCTGCCCGGATGATGTGGTTCTGGGTGGTGCCACGGGTGATGCCCAGAATGGCACCCCGGGCGTACATATCCCAGTAGGGGGCACCCAGGCCGGTAAAGGCCGGAACGATGTACACGCCGCCGTTGTCCGGCACCTTCCGGGCATAGTACTCCGAGTCACAGCTTTCCTGGATCAGGTGCATCCCGTCCCGGATCCACTGGATCACGGCACCGCCCACAAAGACGGAGCCCTCCAGGGCGTACTCCACCTCACCGTTCAGGCTGATGGCAATGGTGGTCACCAGGCCGTTTTTGCTCTGGTAGATCTTTTTGCCGGTGTTCATCAGCAGGAAGCAGCCGGTGCCATAGGTGTTTTTCACGTTGCCGGGGGCAAAGCAGCCCTGGCCAAAGAGGGCGGCCTGCTGGTCACCGGCAATGCCGGCCACCGGCACATCCACTCCCTGGATGCTGGTAAAGCCGTAGACCTCGCTGGAATCCTTCACGCTGGGCAGGATGCTGCGAGGGATGTCCAAAGCCTTCAGCAGGGTCTCGTCCCAATCCAGGGTGCGGATGTTGTACAGCATGGTGCGGCTGGCGTTGGTGCGGTCGGTGACATGGACCTTGCCGCCGGTGAGCTTCCACACCAGCCAGGTGTCCACCGTACCAAACAGCAGCTCCCCGGCCTCTGCCTTTTCCCGGGCGCCGGGCACATTGTCCAGGATCCACTTGATCTTGGTGGCGGAGAAGTAGGCGTCAGGCACAAGGCCGGTGTTCTCCCGGATGTAATCTGCCATGCCAGGGGTCTTTAACAGCTCGTCCACCAGGGAGGCGGTGCGGCGGCACTGCCAGACGATGGCGTTGTACACCGGGCGGCCGGTGCTTTTATCCCACAGGATGGTGGTCTCACGCTGGTTGGTGATGCCGATGCCTGCAATGTCCTTGGGGTCCACGCCGCTCTGGGCAATGACCTCGTTCATTACGCCGTACTGGCTGGACCAGATCTCCATGGGGTTGTGCTCCACCCAGCCCTGATGGGGGTAGATCTGCTCAAACTCCCGCTGCTGGACGCAGATGATGTTCTGCTCGTTGTCAAACAGGATGGCCCGGCTGCTGGTGGTGCCTTGGTCCAATGAGAGGATGTACTTGGTCTGGCTCATGATGTTCTCCTTATTCTGAAAAGTGTTGCAAAACAAAAAAAGAGCGCACCAAACAAAGCTGTTTTGCTCTGCCTGTCGCTCTCCTGCTCTGCACAAACAAATTCTATCTGCATTGTACACTTTTTGCAGGCAAAATACAAGTGCCAGGGTGTTTTTTAGTAGGTGTGCACAAAGCTGCCGCCCTGCCCTTGAACACTCTGCCGAAGCAAAACCAAAAGCAGAAAAACAGCTGCGGCAGAGGGGACGGCAGCGTTTTGTTGACAAAAAAATGAGGGGCCTGTAGAATGATTTCAACAGCCCCCGGTGGAACGATCCTGCAGACAAGATAGATGAGATCGGAGCCCCACCGGAACGATCTTGCTTCCAGGAAGCGGAGGAAGCGGAAGGGGGCTGGTTGGTGAGGAGAGGAAGTTTTATGAAATCAAGCGTTGATGGATCCCCGGCGGCAGGGCGTCTTGTAGACCTGAACGAGTGCTCTCGCCGCATTCTGGGAGAGCCCCTGGCAGAAGCGGCCAGTGGGCGGCTGTATCCGGCGGCACCGTTGGATGAGCAGAAGACCCGGGACGGCCTGGATGGGCTGTTTGCCTGCTCCCTTTTGCAGCAGGTACTGTGCCTTGTTCAGCAGGAACGAGCTGCCGGGCGGTGGATACCGCTGCCCAAGTGTTCAGATATTCTGCTGCAAAGCGTTGGTCCGGAGCAGGATGCCCGGGTCCTGCTTCTGGAACCGGATCAGAATGCTTCTCCCAAGGATGAAGTGGCTGCTTCGGCTGACCTGTTGCTGCAATTGCTATTTGGCCCGGGGGCTTGCCACAAACCGCCGAAGCTGCTGGCGGAAGGATTCTATCGCCGCAAGTTGAAAAAGACTTTGGAGGGGGAACAGGGCAGGCTGCTGCTGTGCCAATTTCTGCTGCGTGCCGCCTACCCTGGGCCGGAGCATTTTGCGGACCTGCCTGCAATGCAGACCACACTGGAAGAACTCGTGGCGGCCCTGCAGGCAGAGGAACATAGGGGCTACGACGCCTTTATCAGCTACCGTCACACCCCTGAGAGCATTGCCTTTGCACGGAAGCTGCAGGCAAAACTGGAGGGGTACCGGCCGCCTCGCAGTCTGAAACAGACCCGAAAGCCTTTTGCACGGGTCTTTTTGGACAAGAATGAGCTGGCCTGCGTTCCCAGCCTCCGGCAGGAGCTGGTCCTGCGGTTGCAGCAGTCGGACTTCCTGATCGTGCTCTGCACCCCGGAAACTCCGCTGTCACCTTGGGTGGATTGGGAGATCGAGACGTTCTTGCGCTGTCATGCACCGGACCGGATCGTGCCGGTGCTCTTGGGGGGCAACGAACAAAACGCCTTTCCTCGGGCACTTTCTGCGGCAGGACGGGATTATCTTGCGGCGAATTTCTCGCAGGAGGAACGCAAGGCCGGGAAAAACCGCTGGGATGAGGAGTTCAGCAAGATCATTGCTGCCAAGCTGAGGCGTTCTCCGGAGGAGATCGCCCAGCGGCACAAGGCTGCAAAATATCATAAGATCCTGGGCGCTTTGGGGACGGCGGCGGTTTTGCTGCTGGTTTTTTTGACCTACGCAGTGACCCAGAACCGCCGCATTTCGGCCCAGTATCAGCAGACCCTGATCGCACAATCCCGGTATCTGGCCCAGATCTCCGGGGAACTGATGGACCAGGGAGACCGGGTCCGGGCGGTGCAGACTGCCCTGGCGGCACTGCCTGCAGGGGAAAATAAGAAGGACCGCCCTCTTGTGACAGAGGCTTACTACGCTCTTTCCAACGCCATGTATGCTTACCGTGACAGCAGCCCGGCGGCTTACGCCATTGAGGATACGCTGGCTTGTGGGGAAGGGTCCTCTATTGCATCGCAGGTCCTGTCACCGGACGGCACCCAATTGCTGACCATCAACGATCTGGGGCTTTTGTACCAGACGGATCTGACGACCATGACCCAGGAAGGACCCTTCCGCCCTGTAGACCTGGACCCGGAGGCTGGGTCGGAAGAACAATTTGTAAAAGCGGCATTTGCCTCCGATGGAAGGCGGCTTTTAGCAACTGGAAGGCGAGTGCTGTGCCTGGAACCTGAGAACGAGGAACTTCTGTGGCGGTGCGATACAACCCAACACCAGTCTCTCTCAATCTTGAATTGTCCGGCAGACTTTGTTCTCTGCGAAGCCCAAAAACGCCTTATGGTTTCGTATGCTGGTGCTGGCATGTCCATCGATTTAGAAACCGGAAAAATCCGCTCGATATTCCGAGGGGTCTTTACGGCCGCTTCTCTTTCGCCGGATGAGACCTTTCTGGCCAGTATGCGCTATTCCAGTGACTCGGAACTGATGCTGTACGACATTCTGGGCGGTGGATATATCAATCAGTCCTACACAGGGGACGGAACAGGGATTCAAAAAACCATATACCTGCCCGACGGCAGCATCGTTTTGCTACGGACAGCCGACTACGGTGGAATGGGGTTTGTCTCCCGGAATGTCGGTGCACTGGAGTGCTGGGATCCGGCATCGGATACGGTGCGCTGGACCCTGCCGCTGACGACGCAAATCGAGGGTGCGTGGAGTGCGGCACGGCTTTTACAGACGGAGGTTACACTGGCCGACGGAACTGACACAGATCTGTTGGTCTGTGCGGTTGGGCGGAGCGTATTCTTTGTACAGCCTGATAGCGGCGAACAGCTGGCGAACTATACCTTTAATGCCGACGTCAAAGCAGTGTTCCCGGCTGAAAACGAGTTTTACGTCGTCTTGAAAAATGGAACCATCGAACGAGTATTCCTCAACTCGGAATTTTATACGGAAATGATCACACTGGACAGTGCTGTGTCCTGCGCTTCTTATGATGCGGAAGCTGGACGGCTTATTTTGGGGCTTGCAGAACAGGCACAAACGGTGGTCCTCAAGCAGCAGCTTTCCGATTCCGGCATCACCCTGCTGGACTGCCCACAGATGACCGCCGCCTACCATGTGGGGATGCCGGCCAACCTGCGTGTGACTTCCCATAAAAATGAGAACGGAGAATACGCCCTTTGGGTCTGGGACTTTCTCGCCACGGAACCCAAAGCGCAGACCGACTGGGGCAATCAGAAAGAACCCATTGATGTTACGCAGCAGGAGGGCAGGACGATCCTGTGGTATCAGCAGATGGAAGCGGATGGCTATACTGCCGAAGATATTCTGTATGGCTGGGACATTGACCGCAACGAGTGCTGTGCCGCCTACCCACTGACAAATCCGGATTGGGATACGGTCGAAATAGCAGACAATTGCTGGTTTCTGTATAAAACAGAGGGCGGCGGCATTTGTGAGATCCACCAGTTGGATCTGAGGACGGGCCATGAGACTGTTCATTCGCTGAAACAGTTTGAGGGGATGGAATCAGTTCTTTTATTTCGGGAACTTTCCAATGACCCGACTCAGTTGATGGTGCTGCACCGCCCTCAAACGATCAGTATGGAGCATGAAGTTCTCTGTCAAGTAGATTGGCTTGATTTGGAAACAGGAGAATGGCTTCAAAGCGAAGAGCCTCTGTTTGTAACTGCGAAAAACTGGCATTGGAGTGCCAGCTCCGGCGCACCTGTTTGTGAAAGCCCCGATGGGAGGATCCTGGCGGTGTGGTTCGCCAGTCGGGTGCAGCTGCTGGACCGTGCCACTGGTGAGCTGCTGCAGACCCTGCCCATCGACTGTGGTTCGGACTGTGAGTTCGACTTTCTGAGCGATGACCTGTTGGTGGTCTGGGGCGACAACCACCACCTGACCCTCTGGAGTATTTCCCAGCAGCAGATCGTGCAGAAGGATCGGTATGTGATTGATTCTGTCACCGATCTTACCGTAGATCGCAGTGCTGGTACTGTCCGGGTCATGAGCGGTTCTGCCTTTGAATTTACTACGACCATGTATCGGTATGACGCAGAGCGCAGGACCTTTGAGCGATATCTGACAGCCCTCAACTGCATGATCTCGCCCGACGGCACAGAGGCTTTTGGTTTCAAGAGCTGCGGCTTCTTCCCGGTGTATTCGCTGGATGAGCTGATCGCAAAAGCCAAGGACTTTCTGCACGGACGCAGCCTCAGTCAGGCTGACCGGGTGCACTTTTACCTCCAGAACGAGTTGAATTGAAAGTGGTGCTATAAATAGCAAAAACCGCCCGGGAACGCAAGTTCCTGGGCGGTTTTTTGGTGCCGATGGTGGGGGTCGAACCCACACGGTATCACTACCAATGGATTTTGAGTCCACATCGTCTGCCATTCCGACACATCGGCAAATTTTTGCAATACACACATTATACTGGATTCCGGCCATAAAATCAAGTAAAAATTTTGCGTCTGAGGGGCGCAGAGGGTTTGCCTGGTAGACAGAAGCCGGTTGCGGCGGTATACTGGAGCAAACGCAACAGCGAATTTTACACCTTGGGAGGTTTTACTTGTGAAAAACTTTGACGAACTGCTTCAGAAATATGCCGATTTTGTGGTCCGTGTGGGGGTGAACCCTCAGCCGGGCCAGACCCTCATCATCAACTGCCCGGTGGATTGTGCCCCTCTGGCCCGGCTGTGCGTGCAGAGTGCCTACGAGGCTGGTGCCCGGGACGTGCAGGTGAACTGGAACGATGACGCCGTGACCCGTACCCGGATGGAGCTGGGCACCGAGGAGGCCCTGACGGACCACAAGGGCTGGCAGCTGCGCCGATACCTGGACTACGCCGAGAGCGAGGGCGGCGTGTGCGTGCTGCACCTGATCGCAGATGACCCGGAGCTTTTTGCAGGCCTGGATGGGGCCAAGATCAGCCGGGTGAACAACGCTAACCGCAGCTTCATGCAGCCTTGGCGTGAGTACACCATGAACGACCGGGTCCAGTGGTCCATTGCCGCCATGCCCTCGGAGCCCTGGGCCCGGAAAATGTTCCCGGAGCTGGACACTGCAGCCGCAGTGGAGGCTCTGTGGACCCTGATCTTCGACACCTGCCGGGTCACCGGCGGCGACCCGGTAGGCCAGTGGCAGCAGCACCTGGCCCGTCTGGAGGAGCTGGGGGCCAAGATGAATGCCTTTGACCTGGAGAGCGTCCACTTCCGCAGTGCCAACGGCACTGACCTGACCGTGGGCCTGGCAGAACAGGCTGTGTGGGAGAGTGCCGGCAGCAAGAACGAGAAGGGGGTGCCCTTCCTGCCCAACATCCCCACCGAGGAGGTGTTCACCGCTCCCCATAAAGATAAGGTGGACGGCGTGGTCTACGGCACCAAACCCTATGTGTTCAACGGCCAGCTCATCAAGAACTTCCATGTGACCTTCAAGGACGGCAAGGTGGTGGAGCACGGCGCAGAGGAAGGTGCAGACCTGCTGGGCCAGCTGCTGGACACCGACGAGGGTGCCCGTCACATCGGTGAGGTGGCCCTGGTGCCTGCCTCCAGCCCCATCAACCGCAGCGGCAAGCTGTTCTACAACACCCTCTTTGACGAGAATGCCGCCTGCCACATCGCCTTTGGCGACAGCTACCCCGGCACCACCGTGGGGGGCACCAGCCTGTCCAAGGAGGAGCTGGCAGCCCGGGGCATGAACCATTCCTCCCTCCACGAGGACGTGATGATCGGCGCAGAGGACAGCGAGATCACCGGCAAGTGCCGGGACGGCCGGGTGGTGCAGCTGTTCAAGGACGGCGTCTGGGTGCTGTAAAAACCTCAAAAAGCCGGGCTGACTGCAAAAAAATTGCGAAAATGCTTGCATAAATCGCAAGAGTATGCTATATTCTATTTGTACGATATAACTTTTATGGAACGTGGGCCGCAAGGTCCGCGTTTCTTGTTTGTTTGGAGGTTTTTTATGGCGAAGCAGTCTGGCGGCAACACCGCCCAGAGAGTGGAAGCACTTGTCCGCCCCACCGTGGAGGGCATGGGGCTGCGCCTGTGGGATGTGGTTTTTGAGAAGGAAGGGCCGGACTGGTATCTTCGCATTCTCATCGACAAGGACGGTACCATGGACACCGACACCTGTGCCGATGTGTCCCATGCCCTGGACCCCATCCTGGATGAGGCAGACCCCATCTCTCAGAGCTACTATCTGGAAGTGGGCAGCCCCGGCCTGGGCCGCAAGCTGACCCGTCCGGAGCACTACGAGGCGCTCCGGGGCCAGAAGGTCCGGGCCAAGCTCATCCGCCCCAACGCCGACGGCGTGCGGGAGTTGGCCGGCATCCTTACCGGCCGGGAAGGCACCACCGTGACCCTGGAGACCGACAGCGGCTCCGTGAACTTTGAAGTAAACGCCGCCAGCAGCGTACAGCTGTGTGACGACGAGGACCTGTTTGACTGATCCGCAAGCCCCTCTCTGTCCCCTTCGGGAGAGGGAACACCCACAAAGAATGGAAGCAAAATATATAGGAGGAACCCGAAAAATGGCTGCAGCAAACAACGAATTTTTTGAAGCTCTCTCCATGCTGGAGCATGAGCGCGGCATCACTGCTGAGTACCTGATCGAAAAGATCAAGGCAGCGATCATCATTGCCGTAAAGAAGAACTACGAGGTGGAGGACGACCACGTGATGGTGGAGATCGACCCTGCCACCGGCAACTTCAACGTGGCCCTGATCCAGGATGTGGTGGCCGACGAGGATTGGTACGATGAGCACGCCGAGATCGGCATCACCGAGGCCCGGAAGCTCCGCAGCACCTACGAGGTAGGGGACCGCATCATCACCCCCCTCAAGACCAAGGACTTTGGCCGCATTGCCGCCCAGACTGCAAAGCACGTGATCCGTCAGGGCATCCGGGAGGCCGAGCGCAGCCAGCAGCTCAGCGAGATCCAGTCCCGTGCCCACGACATCGTGCAGGCTACCGTGACCCGTGTGGACCCGGAAAAGGGCATCGTGGCCCTGGACCTGGGCAAGGGCGGCGAGGCCATCCTGCCCCGGAACGAGCAGGTGCCCGGCGAGGTGTACACCGAGGGCCAGACCCTGCAGGTCTATGTGGTGGACGTGGTCAGCACCGAGCGTGGCCCCCGTGTCATGATCAGCCGCACCCACCCCGGCCTTGTCAAGCGTCTGTTTGAGCTGGAAGTGCCGGAGATCTTTGATGGCACCGTAGAGGTCAAGGCCATCAGCCGTGAGGCTGGTGCCCGGACCAAGATGGCTGTCTGGTCCAAGGACCCCAACGTGAACCCTGTTTCTGCCTGCATCGGTGAGCACGGTGCCCGTGTGGCCGCTGTGGTGGAGAAGCTGGGCGGCGAAAAGATCGACATCGTCAAGTGGAGCGAGGATATCTCCGAGTTCATCTCCGCTGCCCTGAGCCCTGCCAAGGTGGTCAAGGTGGAGCTGCTGCCCGGCGAGACCCGTTCCTGCCGTGTCACGGTGCCGGACCAGCAGCTGAGCCTGGCCATTGGCAACAAGGGCCAGAACGCCCGGCTGTGCGCCCGCCTCACCGGCTACAACATCGACATCCGCCCCGAGAGCGGCTACTACGGCGAGGACGAGGAGCCCAAGAAGGACGCTGCCGACGCTGAATAAGCCCAGCCTGAGTTGCCAAAGGAGGGAAACCGGATGGCACAAAAAAAGATCCCTGCCCGTCAGTGCATCGGATGCATGACCAGCCGCCCCAAAAAGGAGCTGGTGCGTGTGGTGCGGGCTCCCAGTGGGGAGATCAGCATTGATCTGGTGGGCAAAAAGCCGGGCCGCGGCGCATACCTTTGCCCGGACCCTGCCTGCCTTGCCAAGGCAAAAAAGAAAAAGGCACTGGAACGCTGCTTTGAGCAGCCGGTTCCCGCCGAAGTATACGAGGCGCTGGAAGCCCAGCTGACCGAAGCCGCAAAGGAGGCCGCCCAGAATGCCGAAAAAGAATAACACCCCTGCAAAGCCGGCCCTGGCTCCCGAGGACGCCCTGTTCCAGGCGGTAAGCCTGTGCCGCAAGGCCGGGGCCCTGACCATGGGCTTTGATGCCGTGGAGGAGGCCTGCGTCAAGGGCAAGGCCTGGCTGGTGATGACTGCATCTGACGCCAGCGAAAAGACCGTGCAGCGTCTGAACCGTGCGGTGGGGGACCTGGTGGACGTGATCTCCATGCCCCTGACCCAGGATAAGCTGGCCGATGTGAGCCGCAAGCCTGTGGCGGTCTATGCGGTCACCGACCGCAACCTCGCCAAGCTCTGCTACGACCGCCTGGCGGACTGCGGAGCAACCCAAAATGAGGAGGATATGAGCGAATGATCGTAAAATATAAAGTGAGCGATTTTGCAAAGGACCTGAACCTTTCTGCCAAGAAGGTCCTGGACGAACTGGCTGCCATGGGCAGCACCGGCAAAAAGAACAGCTCCAACCTGGAAGAAAACGAACTGAACTACCTGCTGGAGAAGTTCAGCAAGGCAGGCAGCGTGGCCAACCTGGAGGAGTTCCTGAACAGCGCAAAGGCTCCCAAGGAGGAGCCCAAGGCTGAGAAGAAGCCGGAGAAGAAGGCTGAAAAGAAGGTTGAAAAGAAGCCCGAGGCTCCCAAGGCTGAGCAGCCCAAGGCCAACACCAACAACAATAAGAAGCCTGAGCAGCACAAGAAGCGTGAGGAAAAGACCATTTCCCTCAGCGAGCTGGCCCGTGAGACCGGTGCCAAGGCCTCTGCTGCCCCGGCCCAGGCTGTGTCGGTGCGCCGGGAAGATAACCAGGTCACCGTGGACACCCGTACTGTGGACATGAACGTGGACCGCTTTGACGCCCGTTACGACGACCTGGCCTCCACCAAGAACACCGAGAACCGCCGCAAGCCCACCCCCCAGGGCAACAAGCAGAAGTTCACCCAGCGCGGCCAGCGGCAGCGTCAGCAGTTCCAGAAGGGCAAGCGTGAGACTGAGTTCGAGCGTCTGCAGCGCATCCAGCTGGAAAAGGCCCGTAACGCTCAGCTGAAGGTGATGATCCCCGACGAGATCACCGTGGGTGAGCTGGCTGCCCGTCTGAAGCAGCAGGCTGGCAAGGTCATTGCCAAGTTCATGCAGATGGGCGAGATGCACGCCATCAACGACGTC
>CAKSXW010000023.1 GCA_934518555.1 uncultured Faecalibacterium sp.
ATGGATCAGGATGGCGTCATCCAGCTCTCCCGCAAGAAGCTCGCATCTCGCAAGGGCATGGAAGAGATCGCTAAGGCAGCAGAATCCGGTGAGATCGTCGAGGGCGATGTTACCGAGTTCAATAAGGGCGGCGTTGTTGTCAACGTCAAGGGCGTTAAGGTGTTCGTCCCCCGTTCTCAGGCCACTATGCGCCGTGATGAGGACTACACTGCTCTGGTTGGCCAGCACGTTCAGCTGGTGGTTACCGAGTGCTCTGGCCGCAAGATCGTGGGCAGCATCAACAAGGTCACCGCTGAGCAGAACAAGGCAAAGCGTGAGGAGTTCTGGGCAAACGTTGAGGTGGGCAAGAGCTACACCGGCGTTGTCAAGAGCCTGACCTCTTACGGTGCATTCGTTGACATCGGTGGTGTTGACGGCCTGTGCCACATCAGCGAGCTGAGCTGGAACCGCATCAAGCACCCCTCCGAGGTCGTCTCCGTTGGTGACACCATCGAAGTGTATGTCAAGGACATCGACACCGAGAACCACAAGGTTTCTCTGGGCTACAAGAAGTCCGAGGACAACCCCTGGGAGCAGCTGAAGAACAACTACCCCATCGGCAGCACCTTCCACGCTCCGGTCGTTTCTCTGACCAAGTTCGGTGCATTCGTCCGCATCCTGCCGGGTGTTGACGGTCTGGTCCACATCAGCGAGATCAGCAATGATCGCGTTGAGAAGGTCTCCGACGCACTGAAGGTCGGCGATATGGTGGACGTGAAGCTGCTGGATGTGGACTTCGACAAGAAGCGCATCAGCCTGTCCATGAAGGCTCTGCTGAACGACGCTGAGTAATCAGCCTCCGGTTCAGAAGAACGGCTTCTGACACAATGCAAATGACAGCCCCGTTGCCGGGATACGGCGGCGGGGTTGTTTTTGTAGTGGAAGCAGCAAATTTATTCCCCACCTGGGGAGAAAATACAAAATAAAGACATAATTCTATGGTAAAATGGATCAAGAAGCACTGGGAAGTGCTGAGTTATCTTGTTTTTGGTGTGCTGACCACCCTGCTGAACATTGTGCTGTATGCCCTGTTCAACCAGCTATTTGGCTACACCGCCGCCAACAGCTGGGGCAATGTGTTGGATAACGCCCTGTGCATCCTCTTTGCCTACTGCACCAACCGGGCCTTTGTGTTCCGCAGCAAGACCCGGGGCAAGGCCATGGCCAAGGAGTTTGGTACCTTTGTCACCTGCCGCCTGGGCACCATGGTGCTGGATACCGTGATCATGCTGGTGCTGGGCAATCTGCTGGCTGCCCAAGGCGCAGCCCTGATGGAGAATATGATGCAAGGCTTGTTGAGTGCAGTGTCCCGCTGGCTTGGCCCGGATACGGCCATCCAGATGGCAGCATCCTATGCAGGCACACCGGTGGGGGTCACGGATGGCTCTGCCGCCATTGCCGTCATCGGCGGTGCAGACGGCCCCACGGCCATCTTTGTCACCAGCCGCTACAATGCCCAGGCGCTGTGGGGCCTGTGCGTAAAGGTCTTTTCCAATGTACTGGTGATCGTGCTGAACTATGTGTTCAGCAAGCTGATCATCTTTAAGAAGAAATGATGGAAACGATACCCCTCATCCGTCACCTGCGGTGACACCTTCCCCCCAAGGGGTGAAGGCTTAAGAAGAGCAGGCTTCGCCTGAGTTTGAAATGAAGAACGTTAAAAACGGAAACCTGACGGCACTCTCTCAGACGCTGCGCCGGAATATGACGCAGCAGGAGAGACATCTATGGTATGATTTTTTGAAAAATCAGTCCGTCGTTTTCAAACGGCAGAAGGTCATCGGAAACTACATTGTTGATTTTTTCTGTGCAGAGGCAAAGCTGGTGGTAGAACTGGACGGTTCACAACACTATAGCGATACAGGGAAAGCTGCGGATGCGGTACGAGATCAATACCTGAAAGACAAGGGCCTTACAGTTTTGCGCTACTCCAATCTGGAGATTGCGGAAAATTTTGCAGGAGTTTGTACAGAGATCCAGAACTATATCGGCAGATGCACCTGAAGCCTTCCCCCGGTCGGGGGAAGGTGGCACGAAGTGCCGGATGAGGGCGCTTTACAACAAATGATTATCTTAGGAGGTACGGTATTATGAAACGTGGTCTGAAAGGGTTCGCATTCCTGGTTTCCGGCCTGGTACTGGGCATCATCGGCGCAACGGCATCGGTGACGGCCATTGCGCTCAGTGCTGTGGGCATGGCAAAGGTACGCCGTGCCAGCAAGTAAGAAAACGGAGGAAATATCATGATGCGTGACGAGATCCTGTCCCACGTGGACCACACCCTGCTGAAGCCCGAGGCTACCTGGCCCCAGATCCAGGAGCTGTGCGACGAGGCCATTGCCAACCACACGGCATCGGTCTGCATCAACACCTGCTATGTGAAGCAGGCTGTGGAGTACATGGCCGGCCGCATCCCGGTGTGCTGCGTGGTAGGCTTCCCTCTGGGTGCCATGGACACCGCCAGCAAGGCCTTTGAGGCCAAGACCGCCATTGAGAACGGTGCCGCCGAGGTGGACATGGTCATCAACATCGGCCGCCTGAAGAATCAGGAATACGATGCTGTCCGGGAGGACATCCGTGCCGTGAAGCAGGCTGTGGGAGATAAGATCCTGAAGGTGATCATTGAGACCTGCCTGCTGACGGAGGACGAAAAGCAGAAGATGTGCGACATCGTCTGCGAGGCCGGTGCCGACTACATCAAGACCAGCACGGGCTTTTCCACTGCCGGTGCCAACTTCCATGATGTGGAACTGATGGTCAAGGGCGTCCATGGCCGCTGCAAGGTGAAGGCCGCCGGCGGCATCTCCACCGTGGAGGATATGGAGACCTTCCTGGCTCTGGGAGCTGACCGCCTGGGTACTTCCCGTGCCGTGAAGATCCTGAACGGCCAGCAGGCAAAGGGCTATTGATCAGATCCGGCAAGAAAGGCGCAGCGGAGGCTGTGCCTTTCTTTTTTGCAGCAGAAAACCGGCAAAACCTCCATCAATTTCAGAAAGTTGTATAAAAAGAGTGATACTCTTCTTGACAATCTGACGAAGCAATGATAGAATACTGAACGTAACAACTGAATACCGACTTATCAAGAGCGGCTGAGGGGACAGGCCCTGTGAAGCCCGACAACCTGTGCGAAAGCATAAGGTGCCAAATCCTGCGGGAAACCGGAAGATAAGAGTGCAACGCTCAGAGCTTTCGGCTCTGGGCGCTTTTATTTTTCTCGCAAAATGCTTGATGGAATGAGTAGGAAGCTGAAGGATACACATTCATTGTAAAAATTTAGGAGGCAAACCCCATGGCTAGACATCTGTTTACTTCTGAGTCCGTCACCGAAGGACATCCCGACAAGATCTGCGACCAGATCTCCGATGCGATCCTGGACGAGATCCTGACCCACGACCCCGACGCCCGTGTGGCATGCGAGACCTGCGCATCCACCGGTCTGGTCCACATCATGGGCGAGATCACCACCAACTGCTACGTGGACTTCCAGAAGATCGTCCGGGAAGTGGTGGCTGACATCGGCTACACCCGTGCAAAGTACGGCTTTGACGCCGACACCTGCGCCGTCATCTCCAACATCGACGGTCAGAGCCCCGACATCGCCCTTGGCACCAACGACCAGGTGGGCGGCGCCGGCGACCAGGGCATGATGTTCGGTTATGCCTGCGACGAGACCCCGGAGCTGATGCCCATGCCTATCAGTCTGGCACACAAGCTGGCTCTGCGGCTCACTGAAGTCCGCAAGAGCGGCGAGATGGACTACCTGCGTCCCGACGGCAAGAGCCAGGTCACCGTGGAGTACGACGAGAACAACAAGCCCGTGCGTGTGGACGCCGTGGTCATCTCCAGCCAGCACAGCGAGAACGTCAGCATGGAGCAGCTCCGTGCCGACGTGATGGAAAAGGTCATCAAGGCCACCATCCCTGCCCAGCTGCTGGACGAGAACACCAAGTACTACATCAACCCCACCGGCCGCTTTGTGGTGGGCGGTCCTCAGGGTGACACCGGCCTCACCGGCCGCAAGATCATTGTGGACACCTACGGCGGCTACGCCCGTCACGGCGGCGGTGCCTTCTCCGGCAAGGACCCCAGCAAGGTGGACCGCAGTGCTGCCTACGCTACCCGTTGGGTGGCCAAGAACATCGTGGCTGCAGGCCTGGCCAAGCAGTGCGAGGTGCAGGTGGCCTACGCCATCGGCGTGGCAAAGCCTGTGTCCATCATGGTGGATACCTTTGGCACCGGCACGGTCTCCGACGAGAAGATCGAGCAGGCTGTGGAGAAGGTCTTTGACCTGACCCCTGCCGCCATCATCCGGGATCTGGATCTGCGGAAGCCCATCTACCGCAAGCTGGCTGCTTACGGCCACATGGGCCGTGAGGACCTGGGCGTGAAGTGGGAGAACACCGATCGTGTGGAGGCCCTGAAGGCTGCTGTGGCTGCTCTGTAACGGGCAGTAATCTGATAAAAAAGTAACGAAGAAAGGTCTCTCTGCCTGCCGGGCGGAGGGGCCTTTTTTGCGGGGAACAGGCCGGGGAAAAGGGCGAAAAAGTCATACATTTTCTGCAAAAATCAGAGGATATCTGAGATTTAGCACGGATTTTACCGGCTTTTTGTCGAAAACACACAGTCTCTCCGGCAAAAACGGAAAACAGATGTGCAAGGCGCAGAAAATCTGTTTGTGTAACAAATGGATATGGCACAAAACGCAAAATGTGATAAAATAAGGGTAGATATGCACTTTTGTGCGGAGTATTCGGATGACAGAGCAGCAATAAGGAGTTGTGATTATGTCCATTGAAATTTCCCCCAAGTCGTTCTTCCAGCAGCCTAGCGTGGCTGATATGCGGCTGATCGCCTGCCCCGGTGCCGAGGAGCTTACCGGCCTGATCGACAAGCATCTGGTCCGCTGGGCACGGGAAGCCGGCGTGGAGAAGGATACCTTTATTATTTCTTGCGACTGCCCCCGCTTCCAGAGCGGTGACGCCAAGGGTCTGGTCAAGGAGTCTGTCCGTGGCGACGATATCTTTATTGTGGTGGACCCCGGCAACTACAGCGTGACCTACAAGCTGTTCAACTATGAGAACCACATGTCTCCCGACGACCACTTTGCCAACCTGAAGCGTCTGATCCAGGCTGTGGCCGGTAAGGCACACCGGGTGTCGGTGATCATGCCCAGCCTCTACGGCGGCCGTCAGCACCGCCGTGTGGTCCGTGAGAGCTTGGACTGCGCTGTGGCTCTGCAGGAGCTGCAGACCATGGGCGTGCGGAACATCATCACCTTCGACGCTCATGACCCCCGTGTGCAGAACGCTGTGCCCCTCATGAGCTTCGACAACGCCATGCCCACCTACCAGGTGCTGAAGAGCCTGCTGAAGAAGGACCCGGACATCTCCTTCGACAAGAGCCAGTTCACCGTGGTGAGCCCCGACGAAGGCGCAATGAACCGCAATATGTACTTCTCCAGCGTGCTGGGCTGCAACCTGGGTATGTTCTACAAGCGTCGTGACTACACCCGTGTGGTCAACGGCCGCAACCCCATCGTGGCTCACGAGTACCTGGGCGAGAGCGTGGAAGGCAAGACCGTGTTCATCGCTGACGACATCATTGCCTCCGGCGAGAGCATGCTGGAAGTGGCCGGCAACCTGAAGGAGCGTGGCGCAGGCCGCATCATTGCCAATGCCACCTTCCCCCTGTTCACCAGCGGCCTGGAGAAGTTCGACCAGGCTGTGGCCGAGGGCAAGCTGACCTATGTGGTGGGCACCAACCTGACCTACCGGATGCCGGAGCTGCTGACCCGTGACTGGTATGTGGACGTGGACGTGTCTAAGTACGCTGCTTACTTTGTGGTGGCTCTGAACCACGATATGTCTGTTTCCAGCATCATTGATCCTCTGAAGAAGATCGAGACCCTGCTGGCAAACCGCAAGTGATCCTGAATATGCCGTAAGCAAGGCGGCCGCACCCGGTGGTGCGGCCGCCTTTTTGCGTGATCCCGGGAACAGTTTTCACAAAAATTGGAATACTAATATATTACTTTCGACAAAAAAGCCAAAACAATCTTTACAAACCACTTAAAAATGGTATCCTTTATACAGAATGCAAGCAGGGCGCACCTGCTTGGAACCGGGCCCTTGGGGATCTAGGAGGGCCTGGAGACCGAAACCGCACAAGGGGTGCAAGGGCACCCGACGGAAGGAGAATCTGTATGAAGCGCCGTGAATTTATGAAGCTCTCTGCCGCTGCTGCACTGGGGACCACTGTGGCTGCCATGGCACCTTCGGCTCTGGCCGCCAAGGACCGGCAGGAGACCAATGCCGCTCTGCGGACCGCACTGGACCGCAAGAACGCTGCCATGGGCCGTGGCGAGGGCAAGACCTTTGCCTATGACCCGGAAAACCCCTACCTGAACGTGAACGTGGGCCTGTTCCATGAGGTGCCCGTTACCGTCAACGGCGAGACCGCTGGTCTGGCCACCTACTACCTGCCTGACGGCATGGACCCCTGGGCTCCGGCTGCCATCATCATGACCCCGGACCACACCACCGCCAAGGCCTTTGCCAGCTCTGCCACCGGCCTGCTGTGGCGTGCAGTGGCCCAGAAGAACCACATCGGCCTGGCCTTTATCGGCCCCAAGGACGGCGAGACCTGGAACCTGACCCTGAGCCCGGAGGGCCGTGACGACGCCACCGTGCTGGACGCTCTGTACCAGCTGATGCGGAAAAAGAGCACCAAGCTGAAGGGTGCTTTCTCTATGGATAAGTCTCACACCGCTCTGGTGGGCTACAAGGAGGGCGGTGCTGCCGCTCTACTGTTCGGCGGCCGCTGGGCCAGCGATTTCAGCTCCATCTGCGCTGTGGAGGCTACCGAAGTGCCTGCTGCATCTCTGGAGGCTGTGGGCGGCCGGTATGTGCTGCCCTTCCCCGGTGACACCACCCGGGGCGTGGAAGAAGAAGCCATTGCTGCCAACACCGTGGACACCCCTGTGTGGTTCATCCGCTCCAAGGCCGACACCACCAACAAGGCAGCCCTGGATTATTACCTGAAGGCCAACCAGGCAGTGGCAAAGGGCAATGGCGTGTACGCCACCACCCGTGCCGGTTCTGCCTCTGAGGTGTGGGTCACCGAAAAGATCCAGTGCCCTGCCACCATCTGGAAGAAGTTCTCCGGCCAGAACAAGCGTTTCATGGCAATGCAGCTGCCGGGCCGTGTGGCCAAGGCAGAGGACTTCAGCCGCAGCGGCTTTGACATCCACGAGGAGTGGGTCAACGGCGAGCTGCGCCGCTGGATGGTCTATGTGCCCACCAGCTACAACGGCAGCAAGGAAGTGCCCCTGGTGCTGGTGATGCACGGCTACACCGCCTCCATGTACGCCATTGCAGAGGAGTCCCGTTGGTACGACGTGGCAGAGCGTAACGGCTTTATCGTGGTGTTTGCCCAGGGCCTGGTGCGCCCGGCAGACCTGATGGGCAACATCCCCACTGCCATGTGGCTGGCAGGTGCCTTCTCCGGCCTGGCTGGCAAGGATACCGACCCCACGGTGGACCTGCAGTTCATCAACAGTCTGCTGGACCGCATGGAGCAGGATTACCGTATCGACAAGAGCCGTGTGTACGCCACCGGCCACTCCAACGGCAGCTTGATGACCTGGGCAACGGGCTGCAGCTTTACCCATCGCTTTGCCGCCATTGCACCCGTTGGCTATATGTCCACTCCCATGGAGGGCTTGGACCCCACCCTGCTGCTGCCTACCTGGACTTTCCTGGGTGAGTATGACTCGGCTGGCGTGGCACAGCTGGTGGAAGGCAACGGCACTGTGAAGGCTCTCCAGGGCTGGAACGCCCACAACGGCACCAACGAAAAGGCTGTGGTGGAGAGCACCTCCTATGAGGGCTCCTTTGTGACCAAGAGCTTTATGGGCCAGGGCAATGTGCCTCTGGTGAAGTACACCGTCGTGAAGGATACTCCCCATGTCTACCTCCAGGAGGAGAGCGTGGCCATCTGGGACGAGTTCTTTACCCAGTACACCCGCGGCGCAGACGGCACCCTGTACTACCAGGGCGCACCTGTGGCAGCCGGGACCTATGAGGCCGGTGCCAACTGGTATGCTGCAAAATAACCTGACCAAATGACAACAGCGGCCCCTCTGCCTTTCCGGCAGAGGGGCCGTTGCGTTTGTGCCGGGGCTAAGGGTCACAGCGCATCGCTGCGGAGGAACCGCACCAGAGCCGGCAACTCATAGGCCAGCATCAAGAACCAGCCCAGGGCGTAGCTGTAGGGCAGGGCTTCGATGTCCATGCGGAACTGGAGCACCAGCAGGGCGGCAGCAGCCACCCGGCCTGCCATGTTCAGCAGGCTGCTGTTGAGGGTGATCTTCAGGTCCCCTACGCCCCGGAAAAAGCCCTGGATGCCGTTGGTGGCGGCAGGCATCAGGTAGAACAGGGAAATGGTCCGCAAAAACCGCACCCCCAGCTCCACCACCTGGGGGTCGGTGGCAAAGAGCCGGATGATGGGCTGGGCAAAGATCAGGCAAAGGGCAGACAAGGCCAGAGCATAGACGAACTCCAGCCCCAGCCCACAGCGGAAGCCCTGCCGCACCCGGTCCTTTTTGCCGGCACCCCGGTTCTGGGCCATAAGGGTGGTCATGGCGTGGCCGATGTTCTGCTGGGGGGTGTAGGCAAAGTCGTCGATGCGGGAGGCGGCGGTAAAGGCCGCCATGGCATTGACGCCCATGGTATTCACGATGGCCTGCACGGCGATCTTGCCCAGCTGCACTGTGGCCTGCTGCATGGCACTGGCCCAGCCGTAGCTGACGGTCTTTCGCAGCAGCTTGCCGTCAAATACCAGCCACCGACGGCCCAGCTGCAGCACCGGGACACGCCAGCGGATGTAAAGGCCGCAGAGCAGGCAGCACAGGGCCTCGCTGAGGACGGTGGACAGGGCGCAGCCCTCGCTGCCCCAGCCCAGGGCCTGGACGAAAAACAGGTCGCCGCCAATGTTCAGCACGGCGCTGATCATCAAAAAGTACAGGGCGCTTTTGCTGTCCCCCAGGGCCCGGAGGGTGGCGGCCAGAAAGTTATAGATAAAGGTGAACAGCAGCCCGGCAAACACGATCCGCAGGTAGTTTGTTGCCATGGGCAGGATGTCAGTAGGCACCTGCAGCAGCCGCAGCAGAGGGTCTGCCAGCAGGATGCACAGCAGAGAAAAGGCCAGGGAGAAACCAGTGCCTGCCAGGGCGGTGGTGGACACCTGCCGTTCTACCAGCCTGGTATTTCCGGCCCCAAAGGCGGTGCTCACCAGGATGCCGGCCCCCAGGCACATCCCGTTGATGAACAGGATGGCCAGGGTCATAAGGGGGTTGGCGGTGCCTACGGCAGCCAGGGCGTCCTCCCCCACAAACTTGCCCACGATGATGCTGTCGGCGGCGTTGTAGGTGAGCTGGAACAGATTGCCCAGCACCAGGGGCACGGTGAACCGGACCAGCAGAGGGGTGATCCGGCCAGTGGTCATATCTTTGGTCATGAATGATCCTGTCCTTTCCGAAAGGTCTGTTAAAGAATGTTCTGCCGGCCGCTGAACACTGCCAGGGCCGAGCGGCTGATGCCGTTGGCCACCAGCTTGGCGGCGGCGTGGAGGGCGGCCCCGGCACTGGGGCTGGCAGGGATAGCGTCGGTGTGCAGCACCTGCTGGGCAGCCCGTTGGGCGTCCTTGCTGGACACGGCTGCCACGTTATCCACCACATAGGAGTTGAAGTTTTTGGGCACCAGGCCAAAGCCCATGTCCGGGATGTTGTGGGGCCCGGTAACGCCGCCGGTCAGGGCCTGGCACTCCAGGGGCTCCACTGCCACGATCCGCACATCGTTGGTCCAGGCCTTGATGGTCTCGCCTACACCGGTAATGGTGCCGGCGCTGCCCACCCCCACCGTAATGGCATCCACCAGGCTGGCCCCCTCCCGGGCAATGTTGTGGAGGATGCCGGGCCCTGTGACCCGGCGGTGGTACTCCGGATTATCGTCGTTGGCCAGCCAGTTGGTGTAGTACCAGCCGTTGGCCCGGGCAGTCTGCTCCGCCAGGGCCCGGGCCCCGGCCAGGCCGCTGCGAGCCGGGCTGTGGACCACCTTGGCCCCCAGCCGCAGCAGGCTCTCCTGCCGCAGGGCCGGGGCGTCCTCTGGCATCACCAGCACCACCGGGTGCCCGGCGGTCAGGCAGGCCAGGGTCAAGGCCGTGGCAAAGGGGCCGGACACCGCCTCGATGACCGGCTGCCCCGGGGCCAGTTTGTTCTGCTGGATGGCCAGGGCCAGCATCCCCTCGGCCAGGCCGTCCCGGGCCGTGCCGGTGGGGCCGTTGAAGTCCAGATAGGCGTACAGCCGACCCTTGAGCCCCTGGGCGGCGGCGTAGCCTCGCAGCTCCACCAGGGGGCAGGAGGTAAGGGTCTGGTAAAAATTGGGGTAGATGGGCATGGCGGCCTCCTTTTTGTGGGATACAACACCTCTATCCTAACGCAAACCCCCGGGAGCGTCAAGCGGTGTTTTGGCAAAAACGGCGAATTTTTGCCGGATTTTTTGGAAAAAACCACGCCGGGCCCTTGACAAGGCCCAGTGGTTCTGGTATACTCCATCCGTAAAGCAAATGAACTTTACATCAACGAAGCCAAACAGCAGCAGGATACCGGGGGTCAAAGGCGATGGCAAAAGATCTGGAAATGGGGTATCTGCTGGATTTTTATGGCGAGGTGCTCACGCAAAAACAGCGTGAGATGCTGCGCCAATACTATAACGACGATCTCTCCTTGAGCGAGATCGGGGAGAACTTCGGCATCACCCGACAGGGAGCCCGGGACGCCATCAAGCACGGCGAGACCACCCTGAAGGAGCTGGAGGAAAAGGTGGGCTTTGCAGCCCGGTACCGCCGGGTGCAGCAAAAGCTGGAGGAGCTGGAGCAGCTGGTCATCGACGCACGGTTCGAGTGTACGGGGCCCGGTGCCAACCTGACCACCACGGAGTATGCCGCCACCCTCACCAGGATGCTGGGCATCATCCGCTCCATGCAAGAGGAAAACGAGAGCTGAAACAGAAAGGAGCACCGCACAATGGCATTTGAATCCCTGACCGACCGCCTTGCCGGTGTATTCAAAAAGCTGCGTGGTCACGGCAAACTCACCGAGGCGGACATCAAGGCCGCCATGCGGGAAGTGCGGATGGCCCTGCTGGAAGCTGACGTCAACTACAAGGTGGCCAAGGACTTCTGCGCCAAGGTGTCGGAGCGTGCCATGGGCCAGGAGGTCATGGAGAGCCTGACCCCGGCCCAGCAGGTAGTCAAGATCGTCAACGAGGAGCTGGTGGCTCTTATGGGCGGCGAGGAAGCTGCCCGGCTGAACATCAAGAACAAGGGCCAGACCATCATCATGCTCTGCGGCCTTCAGGGTAATGGTAAGACCACCCACGCCGCCAAGCTGGCCAAATACTTTATCAAACAGGGCCGCCGCCCCATGCTGGTGGCCTGCGACATTTACCGCCCTGCCGCCATTGATCAGCTGCAGGTGGTGGGCAAACAGGCCGGGGCTCCGGTGTTCACTCTGCCGGGTGCCAAGCCCCCGGAGATCGCCCGGAAGGCCCTGGCCCACGCCAAGGACTACGGCAACGACATTATCATTCTGGATACCGCCGGACGCCTGCAGATCGACGAAGTGCTGATGCAGGAGCTGGTGGATATCAAGGCTGCGGTTCCGGTGGACGAGACCCTGCTGGTGGTGGACGCCATGGCAGGTCAGGACGCCGTGAACGTGGCCAAGACCTTCAACGAGACCGTAGGCGTGGATGGCATCATCCTCACCAAGACCGACGGCGACACCCGAGGCGGTGCAGCCCTGTCGGTGCTGGCGGTCACCGGCAAGCCCATCAAGTTCCAGGGCACCGGCGAAAAGCTGGAGGACCTGGACGTGTTCCACCCCTCTCGCATGGCCAGCCGCATCCTGGGCATGGGCGATGTGCTCAGCCTCATTGAACGGGCCCAGGACGCTGCCGATGAAAAGGCAGCGGAGGAGACCGCCAAGCGGATGATGGAAAACAAGTTCGACATGAACGATATGTTGGACCAGTTTGCACAGATCCGCAAGATGGGCGGTGTGGGTGCCATGCTCAGCATGCTGCCCGGTGGGGCCGGCATCGACCCCAGCCAGATGGACGAAAAGGCCTTTGACCGCATCGAGGCCATCATCCATTCCATGACCAAGGAAGAACGGGAAAAGCCTTCCATCATCAACCCCAAGCGCAAGCGGCGCATTGCCGCCGGCAGCGGTACCCGGGTGGAGGATGTCAACAAGCTGCTGAAGCAGTTTGAGATGATGCAAAAGATGATGAAGCAGTTCAAAAAGAGCCCCAAGGGCTTTGCCCGCCGTCTGGGCGGCATGATGGGCAACCCCAACGCCTTCCGGGGCATGAAATAACCAAGGTACACAACCCCCACGGGTTTGTAACATAGAATAAAACATTTATTTTGGAGGATATCTATTATGGCAGTTAAGATTCGTCTGCGCCGCGTTGGCGCCAAGAAGGCTCCCTTCTATCGTGTTGTCGTTGCTGACAGCCGCTTCCCCCGCGATGGCCGCTTCATTGAGGAGATCGGCACTTACGATCCCAACAAGGAGCCCTCTGAGGTGAAGATCGATGCCGAGAAGGCAAAGCAGTGGATCGCTAACGGCGCTCAGCCCACTGATACCGTTCGTGTCCTGCTGAAGAAGTCCAACATTCTGTAAGTAGGGAGGGCTGACTCATGCAGGAGCTGTTGCTGGCAGTTGCCCGCGGTCTCGTGGAGGACAAGGACGCCGTCAAGGTCACGGTGGACGAGCCCCGCGAGGACGGCACCATCGTCTACCACCTGAGCGTGGCAGAGGGAGATATGGGCCGTGTCATCGGCAAGCAGGGCCGGATCGCAAAAGCCATTCGTGTGGTGATGCGCGCGGCTGCTGTGCGGGTCGATGAAAAGGTCCTTGTTGAGATCGACTGAGCACCCTACAGGCCCTTTGCCCTTGCGGCAAGGGGCCTTTTTGGTTATAGAAAACCCTCTCAGGCGCTTCGCACCAGCTCCCCCGAAGGGGGAGCTGGGAGCGGATTGTACACAGGAGCGTTCTGGAAAAACAAGCAATACACCACCTCTTTGTCAAAAAAGCTCCCCCCTCGGGGGAGCTGGCAATGCCGCAGGCATGGACTGAGAGGGTTCTTACAGGAGAAAACGATGCAGCAATATCTGGAAGCCGGAAAAGTTGTTACCACCCACGGTGTCCGGGGTGAGATGAAGCTGGAGCTTTGGTGCGACGGCGTTGATTTTTTGAAAAAGGCCGGTCGGCTGTTCCCTACGGCCCAGGGCGGCAGGGCCTATCAGATCCGGTCCATCCGGCCCCAGGGGCAGATGGCTCTGCTCCAGCTGGAGGGGGTGGACGATATGGACGCTGCCCGGGCACTGCGAGGCCAGGTGTTCTATTTTGACCGCAACGACGCCACCCTGCCGGCAGGCCGGTGGTACGTGGCAGACCTGATCGGCTGCCAGGTACGGGATGCGGACACCGGCAAGGTGTACGGCGTGGTGACCAGCGTGGACCACCCGGGGGCCCAGGATATCTACACCGTCAAGGCACCCAGCGGCAAGGAGTATATGTTCCCCGGGGTGGACGCCTTTTTGAAGGAACGGAATCCGCCGGAGGGCTACATCCTGGTCACCCCCATTCCGGGGCTGCTGGATGATGACTTTGACAGCGAGCGAGAAGGGGAGGAATAAGCTATGGGGATGCGTGTGGACATCGTGACCCTGTTCCCGGAGATGTGCCAGCAGGTGCTGGACGCCAGCATCATCGGCCGGGCAGCAAAACGGGGCTATATTGAGACCCACTGCCACCAGATCCGGGATTACACCCTGAACAAGCAGAAGCAGACCGACGACTACCCCTACGGCGGCGGCTGCGGCATGGTGCTGTATGCCCAGCCTATTGCTGACTGTCTGCGTGCTGTGCAGAAGGAAGTGGCGGACCAGGGCCGCCCGGCCCCCCACATCGTGTTCCTGACCGCAGGGGGCCAGCGGTACACCGAGGACCACGCCCGGCGGCTGGCAGAGTATGACAACCTGACCCTAGTGTGCGGCCACTACGAGGGCATCGACGAGCGGGTCATCGAGGCCTTTGCAGATGAGGAGATCTCCATTGGGGATTACATCCTCACCGGCGGCGAGCTGGCCAGCCTGGTGGTGGCAGACAGTGTGCTGCGGCTGAAGCCCGGTGTGCTGGCAGAGCAGAAGGGCTACGAGGAAGAAAGCTACTGGGACGGCCTGCTGGAGTACCCCCAGTACACCCGTCCCGAGGTGTGGGAGGGCCGTGCCGTGCCCCAGGTGCTGCTGGGAGGCGACCACCAGAAGATCGACGCCTGGCGTGGCCAGCAGAGCCGTGCCCGTACCCGGCTGCGCCGCCCGGAGCTGTATCAGCAGTGGTGCCAGAGCCACCCGGTGACCCAGCTGCCCAAGTGGAAGCGTGGGGAGAATATGCGGCTGGTAAAGACGGAGGAACAGTTTGCCGCTGCCGCCGCTCTGTTTGCCGAGGGCCGACGGGCAGTGTGCCAGGACAATTGGACCGAGGAATACTGCCAGAGCATCCGGGAGCCTCAGTTCCTGGTGCAGCTGCGGCAGGAAAAGGCAGCAGGCTGGACGTGTTACCTGCACACCACCAAGGACGTGCCGGACGGCATGGTGTGCATCAGCCACAAGGCAGGCCACATCGAGCACCTGTTTGTGACCCAGGAGGCCCGGGGCAAGGGCATTGGCACCAAGATGCTGGATTTTGCCCGGAAAAAGCTGGCAGAGCACCCTCACCCGGTGCTCAGCGTGCTGAACACCAACACCCGAGCCATTGCTTTGTATATCCGGATGGGGTGGAAATTGACCGGGGATATGCAGCTGGAATTTGACCCGGAACAGTGGCCCACGGTGGTGCGGAAATGTGCCTTGGTGCAGATGCGCTACGAGGGCCCTGCACAGGAGTGAACCGGTGTAAAATCCCCCAGAGGACAGCTGCCGAGATGCTGGTAAATTACACAAAAAAAGACGAGAAAACCTGGCATGGTAGAAGAATTGTTGAAAACTTTTGTGTTACACCGCTAACCTTCGGGGAATAATTTTATTGTCTTTGTATAAATAATGAAAAATGCCCCCCTCTTGATTGGAGAAACCGCCAAAAATGCAAAAGGGGGCTGTACAACGGTTTCGACTTGCGCTAAAATGGGTGTAACGCAACAGGTACACGATTGCTTTTGTACTGTCAAAACGATATTAGATAGGAGCGCTTTACTATGTACGTGAAAGAAGTTACCGTTGAAAATCAGGTTGGTCTGCACGCTCGTCCGGCTACCTTCTTCATCCAGAAGGCTAACGAGTTCAAGTCTTCCATCTGGGTCGAGAAGGAAGAACGCCGTGTGAACGCAAAGAGCCTGCTGGGCGTTCTGTCTCTGGGTATCGTAGGCGGCACCACCATCCGCATCATCGCTGATGGCGCCGACGAGCAGGCTGCAGTGGACGGCCTGATCAAGCTGGTGGAGTCCGGCTTTGCAGAGTAAGCTCTGAGATCAAACAACAAAGGGCGGCGGGGTGACCTGCCGCCTTTTTCTTATGCTGGGAGGGAACAGGGATGACCAAGGCCGAGCTTTACCAAAAAGCCTGTATGCTTCCGCTGCTGCCGGGGGTGTACATCATCCGGGACAAAAGCGACACCATCATCTATATCGGCAAGGCCAAGCGTCTGCGAGTACGGGTGAGCCAGTATTTCCGGGAGGGCGTGCCCCACGACAACAAGGTGAGCCAGATGATCGCCCACGCCTACACCTTTGATGTCATCGTCTGCCAAAGCGAGTTTGAGGCCCTGGTGCTGGAGGCCAGCCAGATCAAGGCCCACACCCCCAAATACAACATCCTGCTGAAGGACGACAAGGGCTACAGCTATATCAAGGTGACCCGGGAGCCTTGGCCCCGGCTTTCCTTTGTGCTGCAAAAGGAGGAGGACGACGCCGAGTACCTGGGCCCCTACACCTCTGCCTTTGCGGCTCGGGAGATGGCAGAGACTGCCATGGATGCCTTTTTGCTGCCCCGGTGCAGCAAGCGGTTCCCCCAGGACCTGGGCAAGGGCCGCCCCTGCCTCAACGCCCACATCGGCAAGTGCATGGCGGTGTGCAGCGGCAGGATCAGCTGCGAGACCTACAACGAGGCGGTAAAAGGGGCGGTGCACCTGATCCGCTACGGCAAAAAAGATATCCTCCGGACCCTGAACCAGCGGATGCTGGAGGCCTCGGAGCGGCTGGAGTTTGAGACCGCCGCCCTGCTGCGGGACCAGATCCAGGCCATCACCAAGGTCAGTGCCGGGCAAAAGGTGGTGGTGGACCCGGAAGTGGAAATGGATGTGGTGGCCCTGGCTGGCACCCCCAGCAGCGTGTGCGCCGCCGTGCTGCGGTTCCGGCAGGGGCGGCTGACGGACAAGCGAGAGTTTTTGTTCCACGATACGGCGGACATCGACGCCGTGCGAGAGGAGTTTTTGCCCCGGTATTACCTGGACGACGAGGAGATCCCCCGGATCATTGCGGTGGACCAGCTGCCGCCGGACGTGGAGGCCTTGCAGCAGGCCCTGAACCAGAAGCGAGGCTGCGAGGTGCAGCTCTATGTGCCCCAGCGAGGGGACAAGGCCCACCTGGTGGAAATGGCCCACACCAACGCCGTGGAGCGGCTGGCCCGGGAAAGCGGCCGCTACGCCCGGGAAGAAAAGCTGCTGGATGAGCTGGCCCAGGTGCTGGGGCTGGCAAAGCCTCCCCGGGCCATTGAGAGCTACGATATCTCCAACTGGGGCGATGGCACCAGCGTCTGTGGCATGGTCACCTTCAAGGACGGCAAGCCCTTCAAGGCCGGCTACCGGAAGTTCAAGATGAAAACTGTGGTGGGCACCGACGACTACGCCTCCCTGGCGGAGACGGTAGCACGCCGGGCGGCAGAATACGAAAAATATGCTGCCCAGGCCCAGAACGATCAGCCCGGCGGCAACTGGTTCGGGCAGAAGCCGGATCTTTTGCTGATGGACGGCGGCAGGGGCCAGGTCAGTGCCGCCCGGCAGGCCTTGGCCGGGACGGCCTTGGCAGATGTGCCTTTGTTTGGCATGGTAAAGGACGACCACCACCGCACCCGGGCCATGGTGGACAGTGAGGGCCGGGAGATCGCCATCAACATGAACCGGGGCACCTTTACCTTCATCACTGCCATCCAGGACGAGACCCACCGGTTCGCCAACGCCTACCGCAAGCAGCAGATGAAGCAAAAAAGCTACTCCTCCACCCTCACCGAGGTGCCGGGAGTGGGACCCAAGCTCTCCAAGGCCCTGCTGGCCCAGTTTAAGAGCGTGGGGGCCGTGAAGGAGGCCACCCCGGACCAGCTGGAAAACACCCCCGGCGTGGGCAGGCAGCTGGCACAGACCATTTACGAGTATTTCCACACAGAAGCATAAAAACGCCCCCGGTATCCCAATAAAAACGGATGCCGGGGGCGTTCTGGGTTCAGGGGTCAATGGGCATAGGCGATGGAGAAATCGCCGGTGGTGGTACTGAGGGAGATTTTACGAGAGGGATTGGCCTTGCCCTCCTGGATGGAGGTGTCCATAAGCCCATTGGTGACGAGGGTATAGTCCGAGGCACTGCCCTCCAGGGTCAAGGTGGTCTTGCCAAGGACGGCCGAAATGTTGACATCCTGAGCACCGGACAGCAGACCGATGGTGCAGTCCCCCATGGCAAGTTCGGCATCGAACTCCGGTGCGGACAGATAGTCCATGTGGCAGCCGCCCATGGCAAGATCAAAATCTGCATCCTTCACAGTCAGGCTGTTGGCAGTGACGTCTCCCATGGCAAGTTCCAGATCCAGTTCATCCAGAGAGAGGGTGCCAAGGTCAACGTCCCCCATAGCAAGATCAATGTCCACCTCATGCAGGATATTTTCCGGAACGGTAATGGTGAGCAAAGCACTGTCGGAATCAGGGAGAGCGTAGTATTGGGGAATATGGTAGGAAAACTCCGTGGTCCCGGATTTTTCGCTGGATTGGGTGAGGTACCGGGTCCTGAAGCCATCAAACTGCAGGGTGATGTCAGAAGCGTTTGGGTCAACAACAAAGAGAACGGTACCATAATCCAGCTCCAGGGATAATTTATCGCAGACCATCTCAGCAGAAAGGGAGAAGGTCAGGCCGTCTGCGGCGGAAACAGGATCCCCAGGCTGCGTGGAGGTGCTCTCAGCAGACACTTGTGCAGAGGGTGCAGGGATCTCCGAGGCAGGAGCAATGGATTCGACGGGCTGCACCGGGGCAGCCTTGGAATACTGGAACAGAAAGAGGCACACTGCCAGCACTGCCAGCCCACCGCCTAGCACCATGCGCCAGGTGGACCGGGGCTTGTGGGCAGGGGAAGCCGGGGCGGCAGAGGGGTCTGCCGGGGCCTGCTCCTCCAGGATCTTGTGGGCGACCTCCTCCGGAGTGCCCAGCTCTGCCATGGCCTGGGCTTCGTTCTCCGGCCCGGCGGCGTCCAGATAATCCTCGTAATAGCTCAAAGCGTCCTTGCGCTCAGCCTCCGGCAAAGGGGCTAAAAGTTGCTCCAGGGCAGCAAGAAATGCAGTACGGGTCATAGATCATTCCACCTCTCTGAAAAATGTGTCAATGGAAGAACGGTAGCGGCTCCACTCCTGGGCGTAGGCGGCAAGCTGCTGCCGCCCGGCGGGGGTGATCTGGTAATAGCGGCGGTTGCGGCCGTTGACTGGTGCGTCGTACACCGTCAGAAGCTGGTCCTTTTGGAGCCGCCGCAGCACCGGGTACAGGGTGGATTCGCTGAGCTCCAGGGTATGGGTGACCTGCTGGGTAATGCGGTAACCATAGGTGCCCTCCGGCTCCTGGGCCACCACAGACAGCACGATGGCGTCCAGCAGTGCGGCGCTGATGGGAAAACTCATGTGGGAACAGCCTCCTTTCTGGTTGGCGTGTTTCTATAATATTATATATCATATAATATTGCATGAGTCAATAGAGAAGCGTAGAAAAATATGGCAGATAACAAAAAAGCTCCCCCTTTCGGGGGAGCTGGATGGGAACAAAGGGAGCAGACGGAGAGGGGCGAAGTTCTCAGTTCTCAGAGGAGATATCCTGCCCAAAGTATTTTTCGCCCAGGGCCTTCAGGGTGCCGTCGGCCCGCAGCTCCTCAATGGCAGTGTTCAGGGCGTCCAGATAGGCGGTGTCCTCACTCTTGAGCACCGGGATGGCCACATGGGAGGCCTCGGCGGTCTGGGCTACCAGCTTGAAGTCGGCCTCCGGATGGACGTTCAGGTAGTCGTAGAAGGAAACGTCGGCGTTGAGGGTGGCGTCGATGCGGCCGGCAGTCAGCAGCTGGATGGTCTCCTCCAGGGTGTCGATGCCCTGGACCGTGGCACCGTAGCTTTCGGCCAGCTCCATGTAAGTGGAAGCCAGGCTGTTGGCGGTGGTCTTGCCCTTCAGGTCCTCAAAGCTGTGGATGTCCTGGTTGTCCTTCCGGACGGCCAGGGCGGTGTGGATGTAGCCGTAGGGCACGGTAAAGTCGTAGGTCTTGGCCCGCTCCTCGGTCACCTCCACGCCGTTGCACACCAGGTCAAAGCGGCCTGCGTCCAGCCCGGCAAACAGGCTGTCCCAGTCGCTTTCCACATATTCCGGCTCTACCCCCAGCTTCTGGGCGATGGCACGGGACACCTCCACGTCGTAGCCCACCAGGGTGTCGGAGGCGTCGTGGTAGCTCCAGGGCTGCCAGGCACCCTCCAGTGCCACCACCAGCTTGCCGCTGTTCTGGATGCTGTCCAGCTTGTTCAGCGGTGCGGGACCTGCGGTGCTGGAGGCGGTGTCCTTGGAGGAGCAGCCGGTGAGGGTCAGCACCCCGGCGGCAGCCATAACGCTCATGAGAGAAATAAAGGTTCTGCGTTTCATAGAAATATCCTTTCCGTTAAAATGTTTGTCTAGGCGGCCATCGGGGAGTTTCTCCGAGGACCGTCCGCTGGGGTGGGACCCTGTTGCCCGTAGGGCAATAGGGCGGGCGATGGAATGGCCCGATTCGTGTCCGAGGAGGAAGCTCCCCGATGACCGTATATCACTCCGTGTGGCCGATCTTTTGCAAAAAGGCCCGGGTACGCTCCTCCCGGGGGGCGGCAAAGAACTGGTGGGAGGGGGCCTGCTCCACCACCACGCCGTTTTCCATGAACACAGTCTTGGAGGACACGTTCCGGGCAAAGCCCATCTCGTGGGTCACCACCAGCATGGTCATGCCCTCCTGGGCCAGCTGCCGCATGACGCTGAGCACCTCGCCGGTGAGCTCCGGGTCCAGGGCACTGGTGGGCTCGTCAAAATAAATGATCTCCGGGTCGGTGGCCAGGGCCCGGGCAATGGCCACACGCTGCTGCTGGCCGCCGGAAAGCTGCCGGGGATAGGCGTCGGCCCGGTCTGCCAGGCCCACCTTTTCCAGCATTTTGCGGCCGATGGCCTCGGCCTGGGCCGGGGGCATCTTCCGGGCCACCACCAGGCCCTCGGTGACGTTCTGGAGGGCGGTCTTGTTCCGGAACAGGTTGTAGTTCTGGAACACAAAGGCGGTCTTTTTCCGCAGCCGGGCAATATCGGCCCGGCTGGCCTGGGCCAGGTCAAAGGTCTCGCCGTCCAGGGTCAGCTGCCCGGCGTCGGCGGTCTCCAGAAAGTTCAGGCACCGCAGCAGGGTGGTCTTGCCGGAGCCGGAGGGGCCCAGAATGGCCACCACGTCTCCCTTTTCCACCGTCAGATCCACCCCCTGCAGCACCTGCAGTTCACTGGTGACCTTTCGGGCACCGGGGCGGTGAAAGATGCCTGCAGGCTTTGCGTAGGTGCGAAAAGTTTTGCGGACATTGCGAATCTCAAGCATAGCCATGATGATCCCTCCTTTTTACTGGAAGCCGTGGGCGTTGAGCCGACGTTCCAGCAGGCCCTGGAGCTTGGTGATGACGGTGCAGAACAGCAGATACACCACCGCCACCTCGCAGTAGATGGGCAGGAAGATGTAGGTACGGGCGGCCACTCGCTGCCCGGCCATAAACAGCTCTGCCACCGTGATGTTGGAGGCCAGGGAGGTGTCCTTGATCATGCCGATGAGGGAGTTGGACAAGGCAGGCACCGCAGTACGCAGGGCCTGGGGCAGCACGATGCGCCTCATGATCTGGCCCCAGCTCATGCCCACGCAGTACCCGGCCTCCAGCTGGCCCTGGGGCACACTTTCCAGGGCTCCTCGCATGGTCTCGGCGCAGTAGGCCCCTTCGTTGATGGCAAAGGCGATGACGGCGGCAGGAAAGGCGTCCAGCAGGATGCCAAGGCTGGGCAGGCCGTAAAAGATGATGAACAGCTGCACCAGCAGGGGGGTGCCCCGGATGACCCAGATGTAGAACCGGGCCAGCTGCCGCAGCACCGGCACATTGGCGTACTGCACCAGGGCCACCGCCACGGCGATGATCATGGCAAAGAAAAAGGAAACGATGGTCAGGGGAATGGTCATGGTAAGGCCTGCCGTCAGGATCCGGGGCAAGGCCTCCGCCAGCACGCTGACCGTGCGGTTGGATAAAAGTGCTTCAAACATGGAATAAGATCCTCTGAAATGCAAAGGAGAGGGCAGCGGCCCCCTCCGGGGGCGTTTTCGGACAGAAGTAGAATAAACCCTGAACCGGGGTTTAAGTCAAGGGGGTCGGGGCGAAATCCTACAAAACCTACCAGAATACTATAGCATGAATCGCACCAGGGTGCAAATGGTTTGAGAAAAAAACGTGTAGTGAACAAAAACCGCCTGTTGGTTGTGACAACTTTGTGCAATGCGGCAAGCCGGTTGACGGGGCCGGGGCTTTCGTGTACAATGAAACCGACGGCACGGCGCTGGATGCCGATGCCGTGCAAACTCACCGGCAGGCAACTGCCGGCGTGAACGGAGGACACAAACGTGACGAAACGGAAAATTGGCGTTCTGGGTGCAGGTACCTGGGGCATGGCGCTGGCACGGATGCTGACTGTCAGCGGCAACGAGGTGCAGGTGTGGTCGGCCCTGGAGGCAGAGGTGGACAACCTCTCCACCACCCGGGTGCACCCGAACCTGCCGGGGATGAAGATCCCGGACCAGCTGCAGTTCACCAAGAGCATCCAGGAAGTATGTACCGGCAAGGACGTGCTGCTATTTGCAGTGCCGTCGGTGTTCGTGCGGTCCACCACCGCCAAGGCACGGCCCTACATCCCGGAGGGCCAGGTGCTGGTGGACGTGGCCAAGGGCATGGAACCGGATACCTTATATACCATGACGGAAGTGATCGCCGACGAGCTGCACAAGGAAGGCGGCCCTAAGGACGTGAAGCTGGTGGCTCTCAGCGGCCCCACCCACGCCGAGGAGGTGGCCCTGGATATGCCCACCACCATCGTGTCGGCCAGCCAGGACGAAAAGGCCGCCCAGCTGGTGCAGGACGTGTTCAGCAACACCTGTATGCGAGTGTACACCAACCCGGACATCAAGGGCGTGGAGCTCAGCGGCGCATTGAAGAACGTTATCGCCCTGGGGGTGGGCATCTCAACCGGCCTGGGCTACGGCGACAACGCCCGTGCAGCCCTCATCACCCGGGGCATTGCCGAGATCGCTCGCCTGGGCGTGGCCATGGGCTGCAACATCCACACCTTTGCCGGTCTGGCCGGCATCGGGGACCTGATCGTGACCGCCACCAGTATGCACAGCCGCAACAACCGGGCCGGCATCCTCATCGGCAAGGGCGAAAGCCCGGAGCAGGCCGTGAAGGAAGTGGGCATGGTGGTGGAGGGCATCAACGCCCTGCCGGCTGCCATGGAGCTGGCAGCTCGCTACCAGGTGGAAATGCCCATCGTCCAGACGGTAAATGCCATTGTCAAGGAGGGCATGAGTGCCAGCGACGCTCTCCGCACCCTCATGGACCGCAACCGCAAAAACGAGATGCCCCAGGGCTACGAAAAGCTCTGAGCAGGCAGAAGGAACCTATAGAACGCAAAAAAGCACGCCGACCTGTGTAGGCCAGCGTGCTTTTTGTTGCAATATCGGAGTGGCGAGACTCGAACTCGCGGCCTCCTGCTCCCAAAGCAGGCGCGCTACCAACTGCGCAACACCCCGATGCAGGCGGCACGGTATGTGCCGCCGGACCTCTAGTATAACGCTTTTTGGGCGGTTCGTCAATACGGCATCAGTTGAAGGAGCGGAAGCCCTTGCCGATGATCTCGCTGGAGTTGACGATGGTGATAAAGCTGTTGGGGGCGTTTTCACGCAGGAAGTTCCGCAGCTGCAGGGCCTGGCGGCGGGTGAGCACCGTTACCAGCACGCTGAGCTCGTGGTGGGTGTAGGCACCGTAGGCCTTTTCCACCGTGGCAGAGCGGTTCATGTTGTGGATGATAAAGTCCAGGATGGGCTGAGGGTTGTCGGTCATGATGGTGCACACCTTCCGCAGGCGGATGTTTTCAATGGCACCGTCCACCACAAAGGACTTGCTGATGAGGCCCAGGATACAGTACAGGCCGGTGCCCATGCCAAACCGCACGGCGGCAGCCAGCACGATGAGGATATCGCTGACCATCAGGGCCTTGCCGATCTCCATGGAGGTATATTTTGCCAGGATCAGGGCCACAATGTCGGTACCGCCGGTGGAGGCACCGATGTCAAACACGATGGCAGCACCCAGGGCCGGCAAAAACACTGCAAACACCAGGTCCAGCATGGCGTCGCCGCTCATGGACTGGTTGGAGGGGTACATCCACTCGCAGATGGAGACAAAAAAGGAAAGGGCAAAGGAGGAATAGATGGTCCAGCCCATGCACTTGATGCCCAAAAAGGCAAAGCCCAGTACCACCAGGATCAGGTTGATGATCCACATAAAGCCGCCGGTGTTGATCCTGGGGAACAGGTCGGCCAACAGGATGGAAAGGCCCGAGGTGCCACCAAAGGCGAAGTGGTTGGGGTTTTTGAAGTACACGATGCCCACCGCCGTCAGGACCAGGCCTAGGTTGAGCTGTGCAAAGAAGTTAAAATTCTTCAGCATATTTTCTCTGCTAAAGACGGATTTTAAACTGTTCATGGGGCTCCTCCTACAAAAAATGATGCCAAAACCGCATTGTGCAACGCAAAATATACTCCGTCCCTCCGCATATGTCAAGCAAAACCGACAAAGTTGTAAGAAATGGGGGAGAAGGCGGCAAAATCTTACGCAAAAGTGTGCGTTTGACCCAGAAGTTGCCCATTCATCTTGAAGCAGAGCAAAAAATAGTGTATTATATAGTATTATGAGAAAAGAGGGCACCTGGCTGCCCTGACAGGGGGAAACTACATGGCTGACAAAAATTTTCTGACGGAGATCATTGACGCCGACCTGGCCGAGGGCAAGGTCAGCGAGATCCATACCCGGTTCCCACCGGAGCCCAATGGCTACTTGCACATCGGCAGCGCAAAGGCCATTTACATCAACTGGTCCATTGCCAACCAGTACGGCGGCAAATTCAACCTGCGTCTGGACGACACCAACCCTGCCCGAGAAGGGGAGGAGTATGTCAACAGCATCATCGAGGACCTGCACTGGCTGGGGGCTGACCCCAACGGCGGCATCTTCTATGGCAGCGATTACTTTGACAAGTGCTATGAGTATGCGGAAAAGCTCATCCAGGAGGGCAAGGCCTATGTGGATGATCTGAGCCGTGAGGAGATGCGGGAGTACCGTGGCTCTGACGCCGGCAAGCCCTCTCGGCCCTCTCCGTGGCGTGACCGCAGCCCGGAGGAGAACCTGGACCTGTTCCGCCGGATGCGTGCCGGGGAGTTCCAGGAGGGCGAAAAGACCCTGCGTGCCAAGATCGACCTGGCCAGCCCCAACATGAATATGCGGGACCCGGCCATCTACCGTATCAAGTTTGCAGAGCATCACCGCCAGGGCAACAAGTGGTGCATCTACCCCATGTACGACTTTGCCCACCCCATCCAGGACGCTATTGAGGGCATCACCCACAGTATGTGCAGCCTGGAGTTCGAGAACCACCGGCCTCTGTACAACTGGGTCATCGAGAACATCTTTGGCACCGAGTTCCCCAAGCAGCGTGAGTTTGCCCGTTTGAACATGACCAACACCGTCATGAGCAAGCGTTACCTCCGTGAGCTGGTGGAAATGGGCATTGTGGACGGCTGGGATGATCCCCGGATGCCCACCCTGTGCGGCCTGCGCCGCCGTGGCTACACCCCCTCCTCCATCTTTACCTTTGTGAAGGAGGCTGGCATCTCTAAGTCCGATAACCTCATCGATATGCGCCAGCTGGAGGCCTGCATCCGCAGCGAGCTGGACCTGACCGCCCAGCGCCGCATTGCTGTGCTGGACCCGGTAAAGCTGATCATCGACAACTACCCGGAGGACAAGACCGAGTATTTTGATGTGGCCAACAACCCCAACCGAGAGGCCAACGATACCACCACCCGTCAGGTGGCCTTTACCAAGGAGGCCTGGATCGACGCCGAGGACTTTGCCGAGGTGCCGCCTCCCAAGTTCAAGCGTCTCACCGTAGGGGGCGAGGTGCGCCTCATGGGTGCATACATCGTCAAGTGCGTGGGGGTGGACAAGAACCCCGACGGCAGCATTGCCGCCGTTCACTGCACGGCTGACCTGGAGACCGGCAACGGCAACCCCATTGACGGCCGCAAGGTGAAGGGCACCATCCACTGGGTCAGTGCCGCTCACTGCATCGACGCCGAGGTGCGGCTGTACGACAAGCTGTTCACCGAGGCCAACATGAACGGCATCCCCGAGGGCAGCGACTACAAGGATTACCTGAACCCCGAAAGCGTAGTGGTCCGCAAGGGCTGCAAGCTGGAGGAGAGCCTAGCTGATGCAAAGCCCGGCGATAAGTTCCAGTTTGTCCGCACCGGGTTCTTCACCCCGGATTCCAAGAATCCCGGTGTGTACAACCGTGTGGTTACCCTGCGAGACAGCTTTAAGCCGGCTGCTCGCTGATCCATTGGAAGAAGAAAGGACCCTATCATGAAAAAGACCCTGACCGGAGCCATTATGATGGCAGCAGCTACCCTGATCATGGGGGTGGTGCTGAGCCTGTATATCCACAACACCGGCTCTGTTCCTGCAGCAGACGGTGTAAAGGCACTTACCGACGGCAGCTACACTGCCAGTGCACAGGGCTGCCTGGGGGAGGTACAGGTGACGGTCACGGTGACCGACGGCAAGGTAGCCGGGGTGGACATTGATGCCTCCCAGGAGACCCCCTCTTTGGGCGGTGTGGCCGCCGAGAGCTTGGCAGAGACCTTGACCCGGACCGGCTCCCCTGCAGGGGTGGATGCGGTGGCCGGTGCCACCATGACCAGCGACGCCATCTTTGCTGCCATGGAGGACTGCCTGAGCCAGGCCCAGTAAACCGCCCAGGGCCCTTTGAACCAACAAAAAAAAATAGCAACAAAAACAGTGCCGCCTGCCAGGAACTTTCCCGGCAGGCGGCACTGTTTATTTGTTCAGAAGAGGGGCGGCAGCTTACAGGTTGAAGTACCGCTTAGCAT
>CAKSXW010000024.1 GCA_934518555.1 uncultured Faecalibacterium sp.
GGCAACGTATTATAACCATTTACAATCAGCAGTGCTCTAGGTTGATGCCCATGGTCTATTAAAAACTGCGAAGCCCATTTTTCAAGCTGTGCAGCATGTTTTTCAGCGGCACTCTTGCCAACGCCTTTAATCTCAGCAACGATATCAATGTTATTATATTTAGCAATCACATCACTGCATTTTTCTTCCGCCATGCAAAGTTCAAAGCCAAGCTCCGAAAGAACCTGCTTTACAATATTTTCGAAGGATTCTCCGGTTTCGGTTAACAATCTTTTGTAATTTGTAATATTGTCAATTGCCTTTTGCTCTGCCTCAATTTTTTCTTTCAGCTTTTGCATTTCAGCTTCAGACTGATGCTTTAGTCGGGTAGCCTCTAATTCATTCAGAATATGAAAATTTTCTGTCCACGAGGGAAGTTCGTTTGTCTCACTTGGTGCAGAAAGTGCATGGTGTAATTCCATAATGCTTTCTATAAATCTTGAGCCATTTACTTCCCATGTAGCCTTTGTTCCAACATCGCCCTCCAGTTTAACTGGTGGCAGAAAAATAATTTTTCCATGTCCATATTCCACATACGCTGATATCAGCTTACTTGTTCCCCGAATATTAGCAAGAGGAACTGCACTGGAAAGGCGTTCTATTACACATTCATAGAATAGTGCATCTTTATTTTTTCTAAAATAGAGGTCATAAGGCGGCTCTGAAGTTGTAATCAACTCATGCCCTTTAAGGTGCTCTATCCAAATTTGTACTGGCAGAAAAGAAAAACAATCAAAAAAGCTATATTTTGCCCCTGAGTTTTCTCTGATACGGAACACATCGGGGGCGTTTAGAATTACAAAGATATTTTTTCCATTTCTTAGCAGCTCAACCACCTGACCATAAACTCGATGAAAATCAGCAACAATTTGTCTTGAGCAAGTTTCAGACAACAACCGATGATCTTTGTATTCGGAAGATTTATAACCATACTCTCTCAATAATTCAGCCGGATTTACTACAACCGCTTCATAGTCAAGGAGTGATACAGACTCGGAAAAGCCTGTTTCTGTCCAATTTGGATAGTTTAAAGACGCAAACGTTGTATTCAATCCGATAATTTTAGGCTTTTTCATACGCACTATATCTTTCCTTCAAACGCCTGTTTCAAAATACTCTGCCGCATTGCATCCGCCTGTGCAAGCGCGGTATCAACTGTTTTTTTAATGCTATCGCAAACTGAAAGCCTGTCCGATATTTGGTCTACAATCTTCTTTTGAGTGTCTAATGGCGGACAAGGAACAGCCGGTTCACAAAGTGCCTTAATTCCGACATTGCCTTGTCCAACATTTCCAGTTTCATATTTGAAGAATTGATTGCGATAATTTAACGAAGAAAGATAGTATCTAAAAAATTCTGGCAAGGCAATCATTGTGTCAAAACGCAATGCAGCAACTCGTTGGTTCAAAAGATAATCGGTTTGACGCTCTATCATTGATACAAATCCATAATCTCTTTTTCCCCTTGTTCCGGTCAGCGTTATTAAACAATCGCCTTGTTTGAGCAAGTATTTTTGCAGTATTTTATCCGTCACTTCATTGGTTCTTGTTTTATCTCTGGAAAAATCCAAATAGCCGTCCTTCACGTTTCCGATTTTTATAACGGTATACTTTCCATCAGGAGTATAGTTCTTACTCTTAAACGCAAAACCACTTAATGCTACTGAAATTTCTTTTAACTGTCGCAGAGGGTATTCTTGACTAAATATATCAACTAAGACGGCTTGTCGATATACCTCTAACTGCTCTTTTGTGGTTTTGAGCGTATCAACCGCCTTATCAAGCTCTGAAAAAAGCTCTTCGATGTGGGCAACAATGCGGAATTGCTCATTGAGCGGAGGAATTGGAATCTCAAGATTTTTTATCAATTTTTGATTGATTGCCTTGAATGTTGTTCCGGTTCCTTTTGCCGATAGTTGTGTCTCAAAATAGCGAAAATAGTAGAGTAGATACTTCAAATCCAAAGAATCATCAGGCCGAATAGCTGCTAAACCACGACCGATACAAACAGTTCCGGGGGACAAATTTGTTGGGCCAACAGGTGCTCTTACAGAAAGCAAAATATCATTATATTGTGCAATTTTAGTTGGGCTAGAACAATACACACGGACTTTAGGATATAACTCCCCAAAATCAGCCTTTCCCTGAAAGAAAGGAATTCCCTCTCCAGTACTATTATAATATTTCGATTCTGGTGACTGCCCGGCTATAATAGTTGCACAGTCCTGTAGTTTTTTTATTGGATACATTAAATGCGTTCTCCTTACGCTACCAATTCCTCATTCATTTCATCCAAAATCTCCTGATACTTTTCTCCGAACACCCGATAGAACCCACCTAAGCCGCCTTTGCTGTCAAACGGCGTATACTCCAAGTCCTCCGGCAGAATGCTCAGTGATGTGATGATATGCTCCTTGATCAGCCGCAGCCATTCCATCTGTTCAGCGGTAAAGTGAACCGCACCGGTATTGCGGCGGAAGGTCCACTGTTTGAAGTTGTAGTTTACTCGGTCGGCAAAAGGCGAGAGGGTATCCGTATAGCCCATCTGAAAACGGATAATGGAAATCAGGTCGGTCAGCTGGGCAAGTGTACCTTTCTTTACCTTGTCAGGCTGCTTGATGGCATAACAATCCCACAGGCGCTCGATCGTGATGCCCTTTGCTTTGAGTTTTTGATACAGTTCGGTCAGATTTTTCAGTACCATCGGACGTTTTTTATACGTTTCATTGTAGATGATGTGCAGGGCAATGATCTCATCTTTGTTTTCCTCGATGAAATTCTTAAATGTAGAAATCACCCGGTCTGCCGTTTCCTCCTGATTGGTGTCATAACCGGCAAAGAGTACCTTGTCCAAATTGACGCTGTCGATGATCTGATCATGGCTGCGGCGGACATTTTCAATAAAATCGCGCACTTCCGGCTTCTGGAAAGGTGCAACGGCCTGTTTGATGAGTTCTTTCTGAGCCTGTGCAAGCTGTTCCGGTGTGGGCGTAAGCACGCCGCTTTCTGCTTGCGCTTTGGCCTGAATGACATCCTCATCAAAGGCATTCAGCAGATTCTCCGCAACCTGCTCTGCGGTCTGCCCTACGGTTTCTTTGAACTGCTTATGTTCGCTGCGTTCCATCCTGCGGCTGAGACGAATCACACGGTTTGCAAGAGAAGTCAAGGTGTCCTCATCTCGTGCACCGAGTGCAATGTTCATCATCAGTTCCTTCATGGAAACCGCTGGCTTGCGTTCCAGCGTGCGGGTTTCGGTCTTTTTGGATTTGGTTACACCCACTGCATCCACGATTACAAAGTGATCTTTGTTTTCCGTAGCAGAAGGTGTTACCTTTTGTAAATCATCCTTGCTCAGCGTGCGGGTGCCGCGGCCTTTCATCTGCTCAAAGTAATTGCTGCTGCGTACATCCCGCATGAACAGCAGGCACTCGATGGGCTTTACATCCGTACCGGTCGCAATCATATCCACAGTAACGGCTATACGCGGGTTATAGTCATTCCGGAACGAGCTGAGAACAGCTTCCGGATTCTGTGCGCTGTAAGTAATCTTTCTGCAAAAATCGTTTCCTTCGCCGAATTCTTCCCGAACGATCTGCACAATATCGTCTGCATGGCTGTCCGTCTTGGCAAAAATCAGCGTTTTGGGGACTTCTTTCCGGTAGGGGAACAGCGTAGTATGGAGTGCTTCTTTGAAGGTGCGAATCACAGCGCGGATCTGGCTTGGATTTACGACATCCTTATCCAGTTTGGACTGTGTGTAGAACACATCCTCGTCCATCTGCTCCCAGCGTTTAGCGCGCGTCAGGCGGTTGCGTCGCTCGATCAACTGCTTCAGGATGGTTGCACCGTTTTTCGTCACGTCGGTTTCAATCAGGTAAATGTCCTCGCCAACGTTAACGCCGTCCAAAACGGCCTGCTCGCGCGTATATTCACTGACAAAATTTTCTTTGAAGTAGCCGATGGTCCGCTTATCCGGCGTAGCGGTCAGACCGATGATGAAAGCATCAAAATAGGAAAGTACTTGACTCCATACATTGTAAATAGAACGATGGCACTCATCTACGATAATACAGTCGAAGAACTCCGGCGGAATTTTGGCATTATAGACAACCTCTTTTGGTGCTTTGCTTTTGGCGGTGACATATTCCGCAAAGGGAATCTCTTCTGCCTGTTCGTCCAGTTCTTCCCCTTTTAGAATGGAATACATCCGCTGGATCGTACTGATACAGACCTGTACATCCCCGGAAATATAAGAGTTTTTTAACCGGCGTACACCATACAATTCCGAAAAGCTGCGAGGATCGTCATTGGGCTTGTATGCCATGAACTCGCGCTCGGCCTGTTCACCAAGGCTGCGGGTATCTACCAGAAACAGGATGCGATTCATTCTGCCGTATTTCAACAGCCGATAGGCGGCAGTAATGGCTGTAAAGGTCTTGCCTGCGCCGGTTGCCATCTGCACAAGAGCGCGCGGCCGATTTTCTGAGAACGAAGTGTCCAGGCCATGAATTGCACTGATTTGACATTTGCGAAAGCCCGATTCATCCAGCTGCGGGATACGCTTCAGATTGTTGCACACAGTATCCGGTTCAGCAAGCCAGCGTTTCAACGTCTCCGGGCGGTGGAACGAGAATACCTCACGCGAACGATATTTAAGATCTGCGTAATCGGTAAAACGCACCAATTCGCCAGTGGCTTCATAGGCAAACCGAACCTTGTACTCCCACTTTACCCATTTGAACTGGCTATTTGCATAGCGGCTGGACTGCATTTCCACGTCTGTCAGCGCTTGACCTTCTTCGTCTTTCTTTGCCTCTACAACACCAACTGGCACTCCCTCAATGAAAAGCGCATAATCCACCGGACCGGTATTGGTAGGGAACTCGCGCACTGCAACACCGGAAGCAACCGTTAGATTTAGTTGTTTCAGATCCTGAATTGTCCAACCACTTTGCCGCAATCTGTTATCGATCTGTTCCCGCGCTCTTGCTTCCGGAGTCATAACGATGCACCTGCCTTTGCTATCTTAGGGCAAACTGTTGATACCTCTATTTTATAAGATACAACACAATATTACAAGTGCTTCTCTTTTATAAATTTTAAAGCGATATACTTCATAAGAATTTTCAAAGTACTTGAAAATACGTAAAATTCATGCTATAAATTATACGAAACAATTGCTGCTTAGTATCTGTTGCTCAACAATATCTAAATAGGAGGTGCCCGCCATGACCGCCGTGATCTACGCCCGCTATTCCAGCGACAACCAGCGTGAAGAATCCATCGAAGGCCAGATTCGTGAATGCACCGCCTATGCGGAAAAGAACGGCATCACCATCGTCAAGCACTACATCGACCGTGCCATCTCTGCCAAGACGGACAACCGCCCACAGTTCCAGCAAATGATAAAAGACAGTGAGCGTGGCATCTTTGATGTTATCATTGTCTGGAAGCTGGATCGTTTTGCCCGGAACCGCTACGATAGTGCCCGGTACAAGACCCAGCTGAAGAAGAACGGTGTTAAGCTCATGTCTGCTACCGAGATCATCTCCGAGGGGCCGGAGGGCATCATTCTGGAATCGGTGCTGGAAGGTTATGCGGAATACTACTCCGCTGACCTTGCCGAGAAAGTCGTGCGTGGACAGACCGAGAACACCCTGAAAGGCCGCTGCAACGGTGGTCGTGGAACTTTTGGCTACACGCTGGATTCTGAGCGGAAGTTCCACATCGACCCTCTCACCTCGCCTTTCGTGCTGGAATCGTTCAGGAAGTACAATGAAGGCTCCACCATGAAGGAGATCCGGGACTGGCTGAATGAAAACAGCATCAAGAACCCGGTGGGCGGTGCGTTTACCTATAACAGCGTCGAACATATGCTCAAGAATCGGCGGTATATCGGGGAGCTGAAATTCCGGGATGTGGTCGTGCCGGATGCCGTCCCGCCCATCATTCCACTGGAATTGTTTGAGGATGTGCAGGAGAAGATCGCCAAAAACAAGAAAGCCCCTGCCCGGAGAAAGGCAGAGGACGATTACCTGCTCACCACCAAGTTGTTCTGCGGTCATTGTGGTGCGCTGATGTTTGGAGAGAGCGGCACAAGCCGGACAGGTGAAGTTTACCGCTATTATAAATCAATGTGATTTACCTGTATGATGATAAGGTTCTCATTACCTTCAACTATAAAGAAGGCACACAGACCGTGACTTTTGGAGAAGCGACGGAAGTTGCATCCGAGGGAAATGGTTCGGATTTGGATTGCATTCCTGCACCACAAAAAAGACAGCTTTTGTTAGCTGTCTTTTTTGTTTTACCTGACAATTTCCCTTCAGTAGCAGCAGATCAGAGGGCTTGAGAAGGGCAGCCTTTTGCGTCTGGCAGATCTACCACTGGTTGAAAGGCTTCGGTCCATCTGGGGTAAAGTACCTGGCAGACCGCACAAAATACGGTCTGAATTTTTGGCGTTGGTTATGCGTTTAACCTTTGCGAAGGAGCTGGTTCTGTTGTAGGATAGAACCAGAACAGCAAGGGAAGGAAGGCGCAGCAATGGAACAGTCTCGGGTCCGCATTGTGGATATCGCAGAGGCACTGGGGCTCAGCACGGCCACGGTCTCCAACGTGATCCATGGCAAGACAGGCAAGCTCTCCGACGAAACCGTGAAACGGGTCCAGCAGGAGCTGGAACGGACCGGGTACATCCCCAACATGGCAGGCATCCTGCTGGCACGGAACGATTCCCGGATCATCGGCGTGGTGGTAAACGACCATGCCAAGTATGAGGGCAGGGTCCTGGAGGATGGCTTTGTGGCTGCCTCCCTGAATGCCCTTTCCCGGGAGGTGAACGAAAAAGGCTACTTCCTCATGATAAAGACTACGGCAGAGATCCGGGATATCCCGGTGTTTGCCTCTATGTGGAACATGGACGGCCTGATCCTGATGGGCTTTTGCGAGGCAGATTACGAGACCCTCCGGGCCCAGATGCACATCTCCTTTGTGGTGTACGATGGCTATTTTGCCGCCTGCTCTAAGGTGGTGAACCTTGGCATCGACCACTACGACGGCGGCTGCCAGGCAGGGCGGCATCTCAAGGAGCTGGGGCACACAAAAGCTTTGTGCATCGCTGATAATTTCATCTGTATGGACAAGGAACGGGTGGAGGGCTTCCGCAGTGCTTTTGCGCCGGGAGAGACTTTGTTCTGGCAGGTCCCGGCTGGGGCAGGGGAGAGGATGGCGTTTTACCGGCAGAACCTTCCCAGCCTTCTGGCCCAAAAGGTCACGGCGGTGTTTGCGGTGTCGGACCACTACGCCCTGGAGTTTATGCACTTTTTGCAGGGGCAGGGCCTCCGCATCCCGGAGGATGTGCAGGTCATGGGCTTTGACGATACCCTGGCAAGCCGGGAAAGCAGCCCTGCCCTCACCACCATCCACCAGGACGCCGCCCTCCGGGCAAAAACTGCCGTCCGCTGCCTGGAGGCTATGCGAGATGGAGCACCCTATGATCCCGGCATCCTCCTTCCGGTGGAGCTGGTGGAACGAGAAAGCACCAGGAGGCTGCCATGTCAGACTTTATGAGGACCCTGTACAGGATCGCCCTTCCGGTGACCTTACAGGGGATGCTGCAGGCCTCCTTTTCCGTAGTGGACCAGCTTATGATCGGGCAGCTGGGGGCTCCTGCCCTGGGCATTACCGGGGCGGCTGTGGCAACGCTGGTCTCCCAGCTTTTGAACCTGCTTTTAGTCTTGGCTGGCTTTGGGGTCTGCCTGCAAAAAGAGGGGCAGCACCCTCTTTGGTCCCTGCGGTTTGAGACCCTGACCCTGGGGGCCTATGGGGCCATGATCCTGCCTATCCTTGTCAGCGAGTTTTTGTGGAGCCTGGGGCAGAATGTGGAGTCGGCGGTGTACGGTCATCTGGGGACGGAGAGCCTTGCCGCCTACACCCTTACCTGCCCCCTTCAGAGCCTCGTGATGGGGGCCTTGGGGGGCCTGTCCGCTGCTGCCGGGGTCATGGTGGGCAAGGAGCTGGGCAAAAAAGACGAGGCTGCCGCCTATGCAGCGTCCCAAAAGCTCATGGCAGCTGGACTGGTGGGGGCGGCGGCAGTGGCGGCACTGCTGATCCTGCTGGCAGGGCCTTATACCCACTGGTACCGTGTGGCACCCCAGGTAAAAAGGCTGGGGCAGCAGCTGCTGGTGATCTTTGCCCTGTATGCCCCCATCAAGGTGGAAAACATGATCCTTGGGGGCGGCATCCTACGCAGCGGCGGCAACACCAAGATCATCATGGTCATCGACTGTCTGGGCACCTGGTGCGTGGGCATCCCCCTGTGCCTGCTGGCCGCCTACGGGTTCCGGTGGGGCATCCTGGGGGTGTACGCTCTGCTTACCGCAGAGGAGGTGTTCCGGCTGGTATTGTCCCTTATGATGTTCCACAGGCGCAGCTGGATGGTCAGCCTGTCCTAAAAAATAAGGACTGCCCCACGCAGTGCGTGCAGCAGTCCTTTGAGAAATGATGGGGAAACGCAGGGGAAAAGGCTTACTTGCCCAGATGCCAGATATCCCGGTCGTACTCGGCAATGGTGCGGTCGGAGGAGAACATCCCGGCCTTGGCAATGTTCACCAGGCACTTGCGGCGCCAGCCCAGGGGGTCGCAGGCGTAATCGCTGAGGGCCTGCCCCTTGCGGACCACATAGGCATTGAAGTCCGGCAGGGTCTGGAACCAATCCTTGTGGGTCAGCTCCTGCTGCAGACGGGTCAGGTTCTCGGCATGGCCGGCAGCCAGCATCTCCGGCCCGGTGAGGAAGGTGATAGCCCGGCGGATGTTGGCATCCCCTTCTACCCACTGGGCCGGGTCGTAGTCTCCCAGGGCGTAGCGGTGGATGACCTGGTCGGAGGTCTGGCCGAAGATATAGATGTTCTCCTGGCCCACCTGCTGGCTGATCTCCACGTTGGCACCGTCCATGGTGCCCAGGGTCAAGGCACCGTTCAGCATAAACTTCATGTTGCCGGTGCCGGAGGCCTCCTTGGAGGCCAGGCTGATCTGCTCGGAAAGGTCGCAGGCCGGGATCAGCTTTTCGGCGGCGGTGACGTTGTAGTTTTCCACAAACACCACCTGGAGCCACTGGGACACCTCTGGATCTGCGGCGATGACCTTGGAGAGGGTCAGCAGAGCGTGGATGATGTCCTTGGCAATGGTGTAGGCCGGGGCAGCCTTGGCCCCAAAGATGCTTACCAGGGGGGCCGCAGGCAGATGTCCTGCCTTGATCTCGTAATACTGGTGGATTAGGTACAGCAGGTTCAGCTGCTGACGCTTGTACTCATGGAGCCGCTTGGACTGGATGTCGAACACAGCCTCCGGGTTCACGGTCACCTTCTGGGTACGCAGCAACCAGTCGGCCAGGGCCTCCTTGTTGGCCTTTTTCACGGCGGTCAGCTGGTTCAGCACAGCCTCGTCGTCGGCAAAGGCCAGCAGCTTTTCCAGCTGGGCAGCGTCCTTCCGGAAGCCGGAGCCGATGCGCTGTTCCAATGCGGCAGTCAACCGGGGGTCGCACTCCAGCAGCCAGCGGCGGAAGGTGATGCCGTTGGTCTTGTTGTTGAACTTTTCCGGGTACAGCTCGTAGAAGCCGTGGAGCTCGGAATTTTTCAAAATTTCGGTGTGCAGGGCTGCCACGCCGTTGGTGGAGTGGGTAAAGTGGATGTCCATGTGGGCCATGTGCACCCGGTGGTCCTGGTCGATGATGGCCAGGCTCTCGTCCTGGGTACGGGTACGGGCCAGGGCGTCCAGCTTTTCAATAATGGGCATCAGCTGGGGCACCACGGCATCCAGATAGGCCCGGGGCCACTTTTCCAGTGCCTCGGCCAGGATGGTGTGGTTGGTGTAGGCGCAGGTCTTGGTAACGATCTCCACGGCCTCCTCAAATTCGATGCCCCGGTCTTCCAGCAGCCGGATCAGCTCCGGGATCACCATGCTGGGGTGGGTGTCGTTGATCTGGATGGCAGCGTAATCTGCCAGGTCGTGGTAATTGCAGCCCCGGGCGGCGCACTCTGCCAGGATCAGCTGGGCCCCGGCGGAGACCATCAGATACTGCTGGTACACCCGCAGACGGCGGCCAGCCTCGTCGGAATCGTCGGGGTAAAGGAACAGCGTCAGGTTCTTGTCGATGGCGGTTTTGTCAAAGGCAATGCCGTCGTGGACGATGCTCTCGTCGATGGTGTCTAGGTCAAACAGGTTCAGGGTGTTGGTGCGGCCCTGATACCCGGTGACCGCCAGCTTGTACAGCCGGGCGGTGTACTCCTTGCCTGCCAGCTGTACCGGGTAGGTGGTGTCGGTCTTTTCTGCCCAGCTGTGGGCGGTGAGCCAGGGGTCCGGCTTTTCGTTCTGCACACCGTCCTCAAAGGACTGATGGAACAGGCCGAAGTGATACCGCAGGCCCACGCCGTCGCCGGGCAGGTTCAATGTCGCCAGGGAATCCAGGAAGCAGGCGGCCAGACGGCCCAGGCCGCCGTTGCCCAGAGAGGGCTCCGGCTCCACTTCCTCAATGTCAGAAAGGCTCTTTCCGGCCTCAGCCAGGGCAGACCGGGCTTCGTCGTACAGACCCAGATTGATAAGGTTGTTGGACAGCAGCTTGCCGATGAGGAATTCGGCGCTGATATAATACAGCTTGCGTCCGGTGACGGGCTGCACCCGGTCTGCACTCTTTTGCCGCACAAGCTCCAGCAGTGCCAGATACAGCTCCTGGTCGGTGCAGTCCGCCAGCAGCTTTCCGGTAAGACCCTGTAAGGTTTCAGTAAAGCTCATAAATGGATCCTCCTTTGTTAGGGTGTATCGGAAAAGTCGAAAATTCAGTCTGTTTCTTTGTTTTCAGATACACCTTACGGAAACAGGTTTGACATCTGTACTTCCAGATATACCACATAAAACCATCAAAATCTTGCCTAAAAAGCGCAAATTGTGGTACAATCCTATCATCAGGAGGTGGGAGGATGGAAAATCAGGCTTCTTTGCAGGAGACAAAGCACCACGGGGCGGTGCGGTTTGCCTTCAACCTGTACCCCTGCACCATTCCGGGGGATTTCCCCCAGGTGGCCCTCCACTGGCACCAGAGCATGGAGCTGGTTTTTGTCAAGCGAGGGGCAGGGCTGGTGCAGGTGGGGCCGGTGACCTACCCGGCCCATCAGGGGGATATTTTTATTTTTGCCCCGGGGACCCTCCACGGGCTGCGGCAGACCCAGGGCCAGCGGATGGAATACGAGAATATCATCTTTGAGCTGGAGCTTCTGGGGGGTGCCGGGGACCTTTGTGCTGAAAAATATCTGCTGCCCCTCCAGAGTGGGCGGCTGCTGCTGCCGCCCCGGCTGACCCCCAACGATCTGTGCTACCTGCAGGCTGCTGCCTGTCTGCGAGAAGTGGAGGACGCCAACCGTGCCAAGCTGCCGGGCTATGAGCTGCTGGTAAAAGGGGCACTGCTGCGGTTTCTGGCCCTGCTCCTTGCACAGGGCAAGCAGCAGCTCCCGGCAGAAACTGCCGATACCCAGCGGCTAAAGACGGTGCTGCAATGGCTCTCGGCCCACTATGCTGAGGAGCTTCGGGTGGCCGATGCCGCCGGGGTCTGCTCCTGTAGTGCCAGCCATTTTATGCGGTGGTTCCGGCAGATGACCGGCCAGAGCTTTATTGCTTTTCTCAACGAGTACCGCCTGAATGCCGCCGCCGAGGCCTTGCAGACCACCGACGAAACCGTTCTGACCATTGCCTCCCGGTGTGGGTTTGAGAACCTTTCTTATTTCAACCGGGCCTTCAAAGCCCACTTTGGCATGACCCCCCGGGAGTACCGGAAAAAATAAGCAAAACAAGGCCGTTCCGCTTCTCTGGAAAAGAGAGGGAACGGCCTTGTTGCGTTGCTCAGACCTCCGGCGGTGGGCAGCAGCTTTCCCGGGGGAGGAGCTTATGGGGCACGATGATCTTTGTGGCCAGAAGATTGGGGTTCTCAATGTGGTTGATGGTCTGGCTGGCGGCCTCCATGCCCAGCTGGTAGGGGTTCACGTCCACGGTGGTCAGCTGGGGGCTGGTGATGCGAGAGAACAGGGAGTTGTTGAAGGACACGATGGACAGGTCCCGGGGAATGTGCAGCCCCAGCTTGCCGCAGAACTGCTCCAGTACCACGGCCAGGATATCGTCACTGACCAGCAGGGCGGTGGGGCGGTCCGGGGCCGTCAGCAGGGCCTTTAAGGGTCCTTCGTAGGCGTCGTTCAGGCTGTTGACCTCCACACAGTCCTCCTCCCGGGGGGTGATGCCGTGCTTCAGCAGGGACAGCTGGTAGCCCCGTTTGCGCTCGGCAGAAAACAGCATGGCGTTGCTGACCCCAAAATAGGCAATGCGGCGGTGGCCCAGTTCATAGAGGTAGTCGGTGGCTTCCTCTCCGGCAAGGGCGTTGTCGTTGTCGATGTAGATGGTCTGGTTAGCAGACTGGGCCGCCTTGCCTACAATGACATGCAGCAGCCCTTCGTTCCGCAGATATGCCGCCACAGGGCAGTCTTTTTTGGAGTAGAGCAGGATAAAGCCGTCTGCCTGGGCGTTGGCCACCATGCTCTGGATGGCATCCAGCACCTCGGCATCGTCCTGCCCGGTGATGACGGTGTTCACATACCGCCGCTGGTTGCAGAACTGGCCGATGCCCCGGATGATCTCCAGATGAAAGGCGTTTTCATAGACGTCCCGCTGGGAGGAGGGCAGAATGATGCCGATGGTCTTGGAAAAGGCCTCTACAGGCTCAGCCTCAAAGTTCGGCTCGTAGCCCAGCTGCGCCATGATGCGGCGCACCCGCTCCTTGGTCTCCCGGCTGATGGAGGGGCTGTCCTTGCAGGTCCGGGACACCGTAGAAGGCGAGACCCCTGCTGCTGCCGCCACGTCCTTGATGGTTACTGCCATAAATCTGTTCCTCCCTGATGTAGTAACTCTATTGTAAGGCTGTTTGCACCCGATGTCAACGATTGTGCAACAAGTTGCGTAAACTGTGCAACAAGAAGCTGCTCGTTCCTTCGACATTTTCCACAAATAACGGTTTTCCATGTTGTGAAAAACGTAGAAAACCTATTTTTCACTCAGAAAACTCTTGTAAAAATTGCGGAATGGAGTTATTCTTGTTGCGTAAAGTAGTGCAAACGCAGTGCAACGCTTGCACAAAGCAACGCAAAGGAAAACAAGGAGGAACACCATGGCAACAACAAAAGCAGCTCCGGGCAAAAAGGGGCTCATCAATTTCGACTTTTTACAAAAGCTGGGCAAGGTGCTGATGACCGTCATCGCCGTCATGCCGGCTGCCGGCCTGATGATCAGTCTGGGCAAGCTGGTGCAGATGGCCGGCGGCGACATGGCAGCCGTTATGACCATCGGCACCACCATGGAGAACATTGGCTGGGCCGTCATCAACAATCTGCACATCCTGTTTGCCGTGGCCATCGGCGGCAGCTGGGCCAAGGAACGGGCTGGCGGTGCCTTTGCGGCGGTGCTGGCATTTGCCCTCATCAACGTCATCACCGGCAACATCTTCGGCGTTACCAGTGCCATGCTGGCAGACCCCAATGCCGTGACCCACACCCTGTTCGGCCAGGAGATCGCCGTCAACGGCTACTTCACCTCTGTGCTGGGTGCCCCGGCCCTGAACATGGGCGTGTTCGTGGGCATCATCGCTGGCTTTGTAGGCGGCGTGGCTTACAATAAATACTACAACTTCCGCAAGCTGCCGGACGCCCTGGCCTTCTTCAACGGCAAGCGTTTTGTGCCCATGGTGGTCATTGCCTACTCGGTGGTCATCTCCATGGTGCTGGCACTGTTCTGGCCTGTGGTCCAGACCGGCATCAACAACTTTGGCATCTGGATCGCCAACTCCTCCGAGACCTCTCCGGTGCTGGCCCCCTTTATCTATGGTACCCTGGAGCGTCTGCTGCTGCCCTTTGGCCTGCACCACATGCTGACCATCCCCATGAACTACACCTCTTTCGGCGGCACCTACACCATTGCCACCGGCGTCAACGCAGGCAGCCAGGTGTTTGGCCAGGACCCCCTGTGGCTGGCCTGGGCCAACGACCTGATCAACTTTAAAAAGGCCGGGGACATGGCTGCTTACAACAACCTGCTGGCTACCGTTACCCCTGCTCGCTTCAAGGTAGGCCAGATGATCGGTGCCACCGGCCTGCTGCTGGGCATTGCCCTGGCCATGTTCCGCCGGGTGGATGCCGACAAGCGTGCAAACTATAAGTCCATGTTTATTTCCACCGCTCTGGCCGTGTTCCTCACCGGCGTCACCGAGCCTCTGGAATTCATGTTCATGTTCTGTGCCATGCCTCTGTACATCGTGTACGCCCTGCTGCAGGGCTGTGCCTTCGCCATGGCAGGCGTCATCCATCTGCGGCTCCACTCCTTCGGCAACCTGGAGTTCATCACCCGGATCCCCATGTCCCTGCAGGCAGGCCTGGGGGGCGACATCATCAACTTTGTGCTCTGCGTGGCGGCCTTCTTTGTCATTGGCTACTTTGTGGCCTACTTCATGATCGGCAAACTGCAGCTGGCAACCCCGGGCCGTCTGGGCAACTACACCGATGACAACGCCGAGGAGCCTGCCGCCGACGCCAAGACCGAGAAAAAGGCCGACAAAAAAACCGATAACGGCCAGGCCGAGCGGATCATTGCCCTGCTGGGCGGCCGGGAGAACATCGTGCTGGTGGATGCCTGCATGACCCGTCTCCGTGTTACCGTAAAGGACCCTGCCAAGGTGGCGGACCTTGCAGCCTGGAAGGCTGAGGGTGCTTTGAGCCTGCTGGTGAAGGGAGACGGCATCCAGGCGGTGTACGGCCCCAAGGCAGATGTTTTGAAATCCGATATCAACGATATCCTGTAAAAAGCTATGAAACTATTAACATTGAACACCCACAGCCTCCAGGAGCCGGACTATGGGGCAAAGCGAGAGATCTTTGTAAACTTTATCGCAGCGGAGCAGCCGGAGGTGTTCGCCTTGCAGGAGGTGAACCAGACCGCCGCTGCCCCCCTGCTGGGGGAGGCTCCGGCAGGGTATACCCCCTGCCCCGGCAATCAGGTGCCCCTGAAGGCGGATAACCATGCCGCAGCGGTGGCCCGGATGCTGGCAGACCGGGGGGTGCACTACCACTGGTGCTGGCTCCCGGCAAAGATGGGTTACGACAAATACGACGAGGGCATGGCGGTGTTCAGCCGGGAGCCCATCACCGCCGCTGAAAATCTGCTGTTGAGCAGGTCCGACGATTACAGCTACTGGAAGACCCGGCGTGCTTTGGGCATCTGTGCAGGAGATGTCTGGTACTACGCCGTGCACCTGGGCTGGTGGAAGGATGAGGAAGAACCCTTCCCCACCCAGTGGGAAAAGCTGTCCCGGGCGGCAGGGGCAAAGGACACCGCCTTTTTGCTGGGAGACTTCAACAGTGAGGCAGAGGTCCGGGGGGAAGGCTACGACCTGGTGCAGCGCAGCGGCTGGCAGGACACCTACTGTCTGGCACAGCAGCGAGATGAGGGCTACACCGTGGTGCAGGCCATTGACGGCTGGAGAGATGCCCCGGATGCAGCTGCCAAAAAGCGCATCGACCAGATCTGGTGCTCCAAGGCCGTTGCCGTAAAAAGCAGCCGGGTGGTGTTCAGCGGCTTGCAGGAGCCCCAGGTGTCGGACCATGCAGGGATCATGATCGAGTTATAAAGGAAGGTATAAAGAAGATGCAGAGAAGTGCAGGCATTTTGCTGCCCATCAGCAGTCTGCCGTCCCCTTACGGCATCGGCTGCTTTTCGCAGGAAGCATACGATTTTGTGGACTGGCTCAAGGCAGCCGGGCAGACCTATTGGCAGATCCTGCCCCTGGGGGTGACAAGCTACGGCGACAGCCCCTATCAGAGCTTTTCGGCCTTTGCAGGCAACCCCTATTTCATCAGCCTGGACGCCCTGGTGGAGGAAGGAGTGCTGACCGCCGCTGAGTGCAAAAAGGCAAACTTTGGCCGCAAGGCAGATGATATCAATTACAGCCGCCTGTATACTGAGCGCAGCCGTCTGCTGCGGCTGGCCTACTCTCGCAGTGACATCGGCCACGATGAGGCATTCACGGCTTTCTGCGAGAAAAATAAGTGGTGGCTGGAGGATTATGCCCTGTTTATGGCGGTAAAGGGCCGCTTTGAGGGCAAACCCTGGACCCAGTGGGCAGAGGATATCCGTCTGCGCTGGCAGCCTGCCATGGACTACTACCGCCGGGAGCTTTATTTTGAGGTGGAGTACCACAAGTATCTCCAGTTCAAGTTTGACCAGCAGTGGCGCCAGCTGAAAGCCTACGCCAACAGCCAGGGCATCAAGATCATCGGGGACATCCCCATCTATGTGGCGCTGGATTCGGCAGACGCATGGGCAAACCCCGGGCTGTTCCAGCTGGACCAGGACAACCTGCCCACCGCAGTGGCTGGAGTCCCTCCGGACGGCTTTTCACCCGCCGGCCAGCTGTGGGGCAACCCCCTTTACCGCTGGGAGGCCCACCGGGCCACCGGCTATCAGTGGTGGATCACCCGGCTGTGGTACTGCTTTGAGCTGTATGATGTGGTACGCATCGATCACTTCCGGGGCTTTGACGAGTATTTTTCCATCCCCTACGGCAGCGAGACCGCCGTGGAGGGCCACTGGGAAAAAGGCCCCGGCATGGAGCTGTTCCGTGCGGTGGAGCAGGCACTGGGCAAACGGGACATCATTGCAGAGGACCTGGGCTACATGAGCGACACCGTGCGGCAGCTGGTGCAGGACAGCGGCTTCCCCGGCATGAAGGTGCTGGAGTTTGCCTTTGACGCCCGGGACACCGGCAGTGCCAGCGACTACCTGCCCCACAACTACCCGGTGAACAGCGTGGCCTATACCGGCACCCACGACAACGAGACCCTGGTGTCCTGGTACCAGGCTGTCACCGATGCGGAGCGTGCCATGGTACGGGACTACCTGTACGACTACGCCACCCCAGATGAGCAGCTGTATAAAAGCATGATCGCCCTGATCCTGCGGAGCGCAGCGGCCACCTGCATCATCCCCATGCAGGACTGGCTGGGGCTGGACGATTCCGCCCGGATCAACAAACCCTCCACCGTGGGCCAGAACTGGCGCTGGCGGCTGAAAAAGACCCAGCTGACCAAGAAGCTCCAAAAGGAGATCTGCCAGCTGACCACCAGTTACGGGCGGATGAACTGGGCGTAAGGGCAAAAGGGTGGGCCGCTCAGCCCCCTTGAAAAAAGCGGTTCTGGTTTTTTGAAAAAGTGACCGGACCAAAAACCGGGAACCGCTGCCTGCCCTCTGCTGCGGCAGGAATCGACAAAAATGTTTGGATGACTTTGTATAACTTTACAAAATGCAAAAAAACACGGCAAAAAAGTTGTTGCACTTTTCAGATTGAAAGAAATAACGAAAAACGCTATACTTTAACCATCAAAAGCAAAGACGCTTGGTGAGAGATCACCCAGCGTCTTTTTTTGTACCCTGCAGGGCAAGGCGGCTCTGAGGGCAGCTGGTAAGAGGAAAAGGGGAATGCATTGTGATCAAACTGGAGCACGTGGAAAAATACTTCGGGGATCTGCACGTTTTAAAGGATGTGAACCTGGAGGTGGCGGAGGGCGAAAAGCTGGTGATCATCGGTCCCTCCGGCTCCGGCAAATCCACCACCGTGCGCTGTATGAACTTTCTGGAGGAGCCCACCAGCGGCCATGTTTACATTGACGGCCAGGAGCTTACCAGCAAAAACAAGACAAAGCTGGTACGGGAGACCACCAGCATGGTGTTCCAGCAGTTCAACCTGTACCCTCACATGACGGTGCTGAAAAACCTGACCCTTGCCCCCATCAAGCTCCATCACAAGACCAAGCAGGAGGCCGAGGAGCTGGCCTACCACTACCTGGAGGTGGTGGGGCTGCGGGACAAGGCAAACGTCTACCCGGCCCAGCTGTCCGGCGGCCAGCAGCAGCGCATCGCCATTGCCCGGGCCCTGTGCGCCCAGACCAAGATCATCCTGTTCGACGAGCCCACCAGTGCCCTGGACCCGGAGACCATTCAGGAGGTGCTGGATGTCATGGTGCGGCTGGCCCATGAAAAAAACATCACCATGGTGGTGGTCACCCACGAAATGGGGTTTGCCCGGCAGGTGGCCGATCGGGTGGTGTTTATGGCCGACGGCCAGATCCTGGAAGAAGGCACACCGGAGCACTTCTTCAAAAATCCCAAGAACGAGCGAGTGCGCCAGTTCTTGGGCAAGATCATCCGATAAGCAGTTTTGGTCACTGCGGAGCTGCCGCAGCACAAGCAGCAGCCCGTTGTGGATAGAACAGCCCATAAGGGGCGGAAGGGAAAGCCGCCTGGGCTGCAGATCTGATAGAGGAGTGTATTGTTATGAAAAAGATCTCTCGTCGTAGTTTTGTCAAGGCCGCTGGCACGGCCGCTGCGCTCACTGCCCTCACCGCCTGCGGTGGTTCCGCTGGCTCCGGGGCTGCATCCACTGCATCCTCTGCCGCCTCCGGCAGTGCAGCTGCTTCTTCGGAGGCAGTTTCTGCGGATGTGCAGGCCATCAAGGACCGGGGCGTGCTGAAGGTAGGCGTCAAGAACGCCGTTAAGGGCTTCAGCTTCCAGGATACCCTCACCGGAGAGTATACCGGTCTGGAGGATAGTCTGGCTGAGCTGATCGCCGAGGACCTGGGGGTGGACGTGGAGTTTACCACCGTCACCGCCGCTACCCGTGGCGAGCTGCTGGATTCCGGTGACATCGACTGCGTGCTGGCTACCTTTACCATTACCGAGGAACGCCGCAAGAGCTGGGACTTCTCCACCCCCTACTACACCGACTACGTCAGTGTTCTGGTGGAGGATTCCTCCGGCATCAAGGCACTGGCAGACCTGAAGGACAAGGTGGTGGGCGTTTCCTCCGGCTCCACCTCTGCCCGGGCCCTGGTGCAGGAGATGATCGACGAGGGCATCATTTCCGGCGATGGCTTTGATGCCGACACCTTCAATGCGGATACCTGGAAGGAGGGAGTCTCCTTCCGTCAGTACGACGATTACCCTGCCATCAGCACTGCACTGAGCGCAGGAGAGGTAAACGGCTTCTGCGTGGATAAGTCCATTCTGGCCATCTACAAGACCGAGGGCCGCAGCTACATTGATGCAGAGTTCAGCCCCCAGGAGTACGGCGTGGCCACCAAGAAGGGCAGCGGCTTCTCTGCAGTGTGCGATGAGCTGGTCACCGGTTGGCTGGCAGACGGCACCATTGACGGCCTGATCAAGGACAACGGCCTGGCATGACCCTGGCAGTCAGACGGTTTGGGAGAAAGGAGTGTTCGTTATGTCCGGTCTGTTTTCCATGGACGCATGGGCAACGGTGTGGAACCACCGGGAGAGCTTTCTGCTGGGGCTGGGCAACACCCTGATGACGGCGTTTTTTGCCCTGGCACTGGCCTTTGCCCTGGGCATTGCCCTGGGGCTGCTGGCCACCAGCGGCAAAAAGCCTCTGCAATTCATTGCACGGGTGTATGTGGAGTTTATCCAGAACACGCCGCTGCTGCTGCAGCTGTGCTTTTTGTACTATGCGCTGGCCTTTGCAGGCTTAAGCATGGGTGTCATTCGCACCGGCATCATTGCACTGGGCGTTTACACCGGAGCCTATATGGGCGAGGTGGTCCGTGCCGCCATCCAGTCGGTGCCCAAAGGGCAGTTTGAGGCAGCCCAGGCCCAGGGCTTTGGGTATCTGCAGCGGATGGCTTACATCATCCTGCCCCAGAGCATCCCGGTGATGCTGCCGCCCATGGTCAACCAGGTGGTGAACCTGTTCAAGAACACCTCCTGCCTGTACATCGTAGGCGGTGCCGACCTCATCAGCGTGACCTACAGCTTCGTCACCGGTGCTTCCACCGGCGGTGCCTATGCACCGGCCTACATCGTCTGCGGTGCCATCTTCTTTGTGGTGTGCTTCCCCCTGTCTACCCTGGCTACTCGTTGGGAGGCCTCTCTCAAGGAGCGCAAGGGCAAGGCTGACCCTGCCCTGCGCTCTGCAAAGGCCACAGCTTTGAAGGAGGCGGCATAAATGAGGACCCTTGCTTCCAGCTTTTCCATCCTCGCCCAGCCGGGCGTGCTGCTGTACCTGCTGCGAGGGGTGGCCTTTACCTGCATCATCTCGGTGCTGGGGGTCATTCTGGGCCTGGTGCTGGGGTCGTTGCTGGCCCTGGCCCGTACCTATTGTAAAAAGGGCCCGGCCCGCATCCTGGGCTGGCTGTCCGCCGGGTACATCGAGCTGTTCCGGAACACGCCCTATCTGTTGTGGATCTTTGTGTGCGTGGTGTTCTGCCCCTGCCCGGCCTTTTTTGCCCACAAGATGTTCGGCCTGACCAGTGTGGAGATGAAGCTGCTGTTCAAGGCGGCTCTGGCCCTGATCCTGTTCAACTCCTCGGTGATCGCAGAGATCGTCCGGGGTGGGCTGAACGGCGTGGCCAAGGGCCAGTTTGAGGCAGGCTACGCCCAGGGCTTCAACACGGCGGAGGTGCTGCTGTACATCATCCTGCCCCAGGCCTACCGGAACATCATCCCCACCCTGCTCAGTCAGGTGATCACCACCATCAAGGATTCCTCCTACCTTGCCAACGTGGCCACCATTGAGCTCATGGCCCGTATCCGCCAGCTGCTGAGTGCCGCCGGCACCTACAACGGCCTGGGTACGGTGAATGTTTCGGACGTGATGGTGCTGTTCGGCACCGCCTGCGTCATCTACTTTATCATCAACTTCGCCCTGAGCTGCATTGTTCGCTCCATGCAGACCCGGCGGAAGAAAGCCCTGGTCTTTGCTCCGGCAAAGGCCGCATAAAACCCGACATTTCCGTTCTCTTTTTCACCTCTTTTTTCTTTCCCCACCCACAGAGGAACGCCCCCGGCAGCACAGCAGCTGCCGGGGGCGTTCTGTTGCTGTCCGGTCAGAGGAGCATTGCGCCGGGTCACCGCAGCCGCCCCATTCTCCGTTGCAATTTAACAAAAAATGTGTTTCAATAGGGAAAACGACGAAAAACGAAAGGGGAGAAAGGGATGCTGAAGATCGCAGTGGTGGAGGACCAGGCCGAGACCCGGGAATGCCTGGTCCGGTTCATCCAGCAATACACCACAGAGCAGGGGCTCCAGGTGGAGGTCTGCCCCATGGAGGATGGCGCTGCCATTGCCCAGCACTACCAGCCGGGCTTTGACATCATCTTTCTGGACGTGGAAATGCCCCGGCTGGACGGCTTTGGGGCCGCAGAGGCCATCCGGGCCGTGGACCCGGAGGTGGTGCTGGTGTTCGTGACCAACATGGCCCAGTATGCCATCCGGGGCTACGAGGTGGACGCTTTGGACTATGTGCTGAAGCCGGTGAACTACTACCAGTTCTGCACCAAGCTCTCCCGGGCCATCCAGCGAGTGCAGCGGCGCAAGGGCGGCCAGGTGGTGCTGCAGCTGGCTGGCGGCGGCATCCAGCTGCTGGACACCGCCGATATCCGCTACCTGGAAACTCGCAGCCGGATGCTGTACTACCACACCTCCAAGGGGGAGTTTGCAGTGCGGGCCAGCCTGCAAAGTGCCGAAAAGCAGCTGGCGGCCTACCACTTTGTCCGCTGCAACCAGTGCTACCTGGTAAACCTGGCCTATGTGCGAGGGGTGGAAAATGACTTTGCCCTGGTGGAAGATCATCGGCTGGAGATCAGCCGCCGGCAGCGAGGAGCATTTCTGACCGCCGTAGCCTCCTATATGGGAGGTGTACTGTGACTGCACCGCTGCTGAACAGCCTGCTCCGGGCGCTGCTGCGCTGGTGCTCTGCCTTGGCCTTCTGCTGGCCTCTGCGGCACCGGAAGCATTTTTGGGGCCGGGCCTGTGGGATGCTGCTGCCCCTGGTGCTGCTGGCCTGGGTGCTGGACCCACTGGCACGCTCCCACGTGCTGTGGCAGCAGCAGCTGTTACAGCTGCTGCTCTATGTCTCCTTTTTTGCGCTGCTGAGCGGCATGATCTATCTGTGTGCAGACATCAATAAAAAAGGTGCTATGTACTGCGCCGTGTGGAGCCTGCTTATCGCCCAGTGCGCCTATGAGGGCTGGAGCTTTCTGGAAGTGTTCTTCATCCGGCAGGGGCACCCCTTGAACATGAACGCTCCCGGGCCCATCCTGATGCAGCTGATCTCCGGGGCGGCGTTCTTCGGGGCAGTGTACGGGCTGCTGGCCCGGCATCTTCCCTATAAGGGTGGATATCATATCGGCCCCCGGCAGCTGATCAGTGCGTTTTTTATCGGCATCCTGTTCATGGTACAGGCGGCGGTGCTGAGTGATACCTCCATCAGATTCTGGCCCATCAGCATGATCACCACCCTGGTGGTGGGGCAGTTCTACTTTTTGACCATGCTGTACTTCCAGACGGAGCTGTTCAAGAAGGCGGCCATTGAAAAGGAACGGGACGCCCTGAACCTGCTCTACGAGCGGCAGCGGCAGCAGTACCAGGTGGCCCGGCAGAACGTGCAGATCATCAATAAGCGCTGCCACGAGCTGCGAGTGCAGATCGCCAACCTCCGGAAGCTGGCCCCGGAGGCAGTGCCCCCGGAGAGCCTGGCAGAAGCCGAGCAGGCAGTGCGGCTCTACGATGCCGGCTGCAACACCGGCAACGAGGTGCTGGACGTGGTGCTTACGGAAAAAAGCCTGCTGTGCCAGTCCCGGGGCATCCAGCTGAACGCCGTGGCCAACGGCAGCTGCTTGGGTTTTTTTGAGGCAGGGGACCTGTATGCCCTTTTTGCCAACGCCCTGGACCACGCTGTGGAAAGTGCCGTGGCGGTGCCCCAGCCGGAGCGCCGGGTCATCGATCTGCTGGTGTGTGTCCGGCAGGGGTTCGTGGTGATAAACGTTATCAGCCCTTTGCGGCCCCCGGAAAAACGGGAGAGCCGCCCCACCCAATATGAACTGAAGGTGCTCAAGCGCATCGTACAAAAATATAAAGGGACCCTGACCATGGAAACCCAGGGGGATTTTTTTGCGGAAAAGATCATTTTTCCCATAGGCTCCATCCTGTAAGACCACCCTCACCGCTGCAGAAGCTCCGGAAACGGAGAAGCTGCAGCGGTTTTCTTTTTTGCCGAAAGTTGGATACATCTGTTTGTGAGAGATGCACAAATATATCAGTTGAATTTTGGAAGCGCAAAACCGAATGTGCACGCAAAACGACCGATTGTCCCCGGCGTCTTGCGAAATTTGGTGGCTTTGATAAACTATCTACGAAAGAGAGCGGAGGGCAAAAAACTGCCCTATAACAACCAAAATAGGAGGAACCCCATGCGAAGCATTGCAAAGCTCATGAAGGACTGGCAGTTCACCGGCCCGGAGGGCGTTACGGCGGCAGTGGAACTGCCCCACACCTGGAACGCCCAGGACGGCCAGGACGGCGGCAACGATTATTGGCGGGGCTGCTGCACCTACCGCACCAGCTTTGCGGCTCCGGCTTACGACCCGGCCCAGCAGCAGGTCTGGCTGCAGTTTGAGGGCGTCAACGCCAGTGCCACCGTGCTGCTGAACGGCCAGAAGATCTGTGCCCACAACGGCGGCTACTCCACCTTCCGGGCCCACATCACGGACCTGCTCCAGGCTGAAAATGACCTGGTGGTGGAGGTGGACAACAGCGTCAACGATCGCATCTACCCCCAGAAGGCAGATTTCACCTTCTACGGCGGCATCTACCGGGATGTGAGCCTGCTGGTGGTCAGCAAGGACCATATCGCCTTGGGCCACTTTGGGGATACCGGGGTCAAGATCACCCCTGCCCTGAAAGAGGGCAGTGCCGACATCCTGGTGGAGACCCAGGTGGAAGGCCAGGGTACCGTTTTGGTGGAGCTGCTGGACGCTGTGGGCAACCTGGTCGCCCAGGGCGAAGGCGAAAAGACCTCTCTCCATCTGGAAGCTCCCCATCTGTGGAACGGCGTGAAAGACCCCTACCTCTACACCTGCATCGTCCGTCTGGTAGAGGACGGCCAGCCGGTGGACGAAGTAATCACCAAGGTGGGCATCCGCAGCTTCTCGGTGGACGCCAAAAAGGGCTTTTTCCTCAACGGCAAGCCCTACCCCCTCCACGGTGTTTCCCGTCATCAGGACCGGAAGGGCCTGGGCAATGCCATCACCCGGGAGATGCACGATGAGGATATGGCTCTGATCCGGGAGCTGGGTGCCAACACCGTCCGGCTGGCCCACTACCAGCATGATCAGTATTTCTACGACCTGTGCGACCGGTACGGCATGGTGGTCTGGGCCGAGATCCCCTATATCTCGGAGCACCTGCCCAAGGGCCGGGAGAATACCATCAGCCAGATGAAAGAGCTGATCCACCAGAACTACAACCACCCTTCCATCGTCTGCTGGGGCGTGTCCAACGAGATCACCATCTCCACCAAGGACAAGGCAGATATGCTGGATAACCACCGGGAGCTCAACGACCTGTGCCACAAGATGGACCCCACTCGCCTCACCACCCTGGCCTGCTACGCCATGTGCGGCCCCTTCAACCCGGTGGCCCATATCACGGACCTGGTGAGCTGGAACCTGTACCTGGGCTGGTATGTGCCGGGCCTGTTCCTGAATGACCTGTGGATGGACTTTTTCCATCTGGTATATCCCAAGCGTCCCCTGGGCTTCTCCGAGTACGGTGCCGAGGGAATGCCCAACCTTCACAGTGCTCACCCCCGTCGGGGCGACCACACCGAGGAATATCAGGCCAAGTACCACGAGTATATGCTGAAGTGCTTCGACCGTCACCCCTGGCTGTGGGCGACCCATGTGTGGAATATGTTCGACTTTGCAGCCGACGCCCGGGATCAGGGCGGCGAGCCGGGCATGAACCACAAGGGTCTTGTCACCTTTGACCGAAAGACCAAAAAGGACAGCTTCTACCTCTATAAAGCATGGTGGAGCGAGGAAAACTTCGTTCACATCTGCTCCAAGCGGTTCACCGACCGCACCGAGAAGGAGATCGAGGTCAAGGTCTACTCCAACCAGAAGGCCGTTACCCTGTATGCGGACGGCAAAAAGCTGGCAGAGCAGACCGGCGAGCATATCTTCAAATTCCGCGTGCCGCTGCACGGCAAGGTAGAGCTGAAAGCCGTTGCAGGCGACTGCATCGACACCGCCTGCTTCCGCAGCGTGGCGACCCCGAACCCCAGCTACAAGCTGGTAAAAACCAAGTCGAAGAGTGCGAACTGGGTCTGAGTACCGGTCCACACCTTGGAATAAACTGCCGCTCTTTGAAAATGGCTGCGCCACAGCGGCCATGAAAAAGCCTGCGGCGATCGCTGACACACACAAGAAAAGGAGAACAACATGAAGAAGGGCAAGAAGAAAGGCTCTGGCGTTGTACTGTGGAGTATCCTTACGGTGCTTTTCACGGTAATGTTCGCCGGTGCCTGCATCGGTTCCAATCTGGCATTTGCCAGTGCACAGGCCGTGAACATCGCACTAAAGACCCCCACCCACAAGACCGTGGGCAAGGACGACAGTGCCGTGTATTACGAGAGTGATTTCAGCAGTGTGGAAGAGCTGGAAGCACACGATAAGGAGATCGCAGAGCAGCTTACCGGTGAGGGTGCTGTGCTGCTGAAGAACGATAACAATACCCTGCCTCTGGCAGCAGGCAGCAAGGTGTCTACGCTCAGCCATTCCAGCGTGGACGTTGTTACCTGCGGTACCGGCTCTGCCGATATCGACACCTCCAAAGCACCCACATGGAAAGAGGCTCTGGAGGCCGTGGGCTTTGACGTGAACCCCGTGCTGTGGGACTTCTACACCAACGGTGCCGGCAAGGACTATGTCCGCTCTCCCGGCAAGGGTACCAGTCTGGGTGACCGCTCTGCATGGCATATCAATGAAGTGCCGGTCTCTCTGTACGGCACCAACGTCAAGGCTGCGGATGCGGCAGCCGGTGCAGACATCACCGATGTGCGCTCCAGCTTTGCCTCCTACGGCGATGCCGCGATCGTGATGCTCTCCCGTGTGGCCGGTGAGGGTGCTGATCTGGAGTACGGCGATTTTGTGGATGGCACCAATGTGCTGTCCCTGACCAACGAAGAAAAGGATATGCTGAAGATGGCCAAGGAGGAGTTTGCACGCACCATCGTGCTGATCAACTCCACCAACGCCATGGAGTGCGATTT
>CAKSXW010000025.1 GCA_934518555.1 uncultured Faecalibacterium sp.
GCCCAGTCAGCGCCGAAGGAGTAGTCAGCCTTCAGGCTCTCGGTAACGGAAGCGATGACCTTCTTCTCGATCTCGCCGGTGGACTTCAAGCAGACCAGCAGGCTCAGGTTATCGTAGGGCTGGTAAGCCTTGTCGATGATCTCGTAGTCGAAGCTCTCGGCCACGATGACGCCGCGGTCGTACTTGCCGCTGTTCAGTGCGTCGTTCAGCACGGCAGCGGGGAAAGCGCGGAAGATATTGCCTGCGCCGAAGTGCACCCAAGTGGGCTCGGCGTGGGTCTTGGCCTTGACGGCCTCAATGTCGAATTTGGGCAGCTCGTAGCCCTTTTCTGCCCACTCGGCGGACAGATTGCCGTTTTTGATATCAGACAGCTTCATAGTAATCAGCCCTTCTTTTCTTCATCCAGACGGTCCAGCAGATCCCAGATGCCCAGCATATACTGGACACCCAGAGCACGGTCATACTTGCCATAGCCGGGACGGCAGACGCCGGGGCCCTCCTCCCACAGCTGACGGCCGTGGTCGGGACGGATGTAGCCCTCAAAGCCGCAGTCATGGTAAGCACGCAGCACCTCGATGATGCCGGTCTCGCCGCAGCAATCACGGTGAGCAGCCTCAGAGAAGTCGCCGTTGGGGAAGTGATGGATGTTGCGGACGTGGCCGAAGGCAATGCGGTCGCAGTGCTTGCGAATGATCTCGGCGCAGTTGTTGTTGGGGTTTGCGTTCAGGCTGCCGGTGCACAGGGTCAGGCAGTTGTAGGGGTCATCCACCATGCTCAGGAAGCGGTCGATGCTCTGAGCATCCACCAGCAGACGGGGCAGGCCGAAGATATCCCAAGGAGGATCATCCATGTGGATGGCCATCTTGATGTCGCACTCGTGGCAGGTGGGCATCAGAGCCTCCAGGAAGTACTTCAGGTTCTCCCACAGCTTCTCCTTGGTAACAGGGGCGTAGGCCTTGAACAGCTCGTCCAGCTTAGCCATGCGCTCCGGCTCCCAGCCGGGGAAGGTCATGTGGTACTTCTCGGTGAAGGACATGATATACTCGGCCATCGCCTTGTAATCGCCCTTGATCTTATCCTTCTCGTAGAACAGTGCAGTGGAGCCATCCCCAACCGGGTGGAACAGGTCCGTACGGGTCCAGTCGAAGATGGGCATGAAGTTATAGCAAATGACCTTGACACCGAACTTGGACAGGTTGCGGATGCACTGCTTGTAGTTCTCGATGTACTGATCACGGGTGGGCAGGCCGATCTTGATGTCATCGTGGACATTGACCGACTCCACCACGTCCATATCAAAGCCATAGGCGTGGATCTGGTCTGCCACCTTCTGGATCTCGTCTACCTCCCAGATCTCACCGGGCATTTTGTCGTGCAGTGCCCAGACGATGCTGGTCACGCCGGGGATCTGCTTGATGTCGCCGAGGCTGATGGGATCATTGCCCTCACCGTACCAGCGCCAACCCATTTTCATAGGCATAGGGAATCCTCCTTATATTTCTGTATGCATCGTGGACGGCAGACTTGCCGTCTCTCTTGCTTCTATTCTAATATATCAGTTGAAAAATGGCAATGGGCTGATTGCTGTTTTTTGGTGTTTTTTATTGTATACTTTAAACAAATTGACAAAATGACGAATCTTTAACGATGTTTTTGGGCATCCGGACCAAGTTTTATTCCCCGGGCATTTTGCCGCTTGGTTCCCGTTCCACCATGCGTACTAAGCAGCTGCAGTCCAAAAGGCCCCGGGGCCGCAGCTGGCTGCCGGCACCCAGGGCCTTTTCTGCTTTTAGGAACACCCATTACCCCACACGCTGCCGTTTGTCCAGCCGCATCTTGTCGGCGATCATGGCAATAAACTCCGAGTTGGTGGGCTTGCCTCGGAGATTGTGGATGGTGTAGCCGAAGTAGCTGTTGAGGGTGTCTACGTCTCCCCTATCCCATGCAACTTCGATGGCGTGGCGGATGGCCCGCTCCACCCGGCTGGCGGTGGTACCGTTCTTTTTGGCGATCTCCGGGTACAAGCGTTTGGTGACAGCGTTGATATAGTCCGGCTCGTTCATGGTGAGCAGGATGGCATCCCGCAGGAACTGGTAGCCCTTGATGTGGGCCGGGACCCCGATCTGATGCAGGATCTCGGTAACGGTCAGCTCGTCGCTGTCCACACTGGTGTGGAGCACTCGCTTTTCCTGCCCTTGGGCCACCTTGAGGACCCGGGCCGCCAGGACGCTCTCGTCAAAGGGCTTGACGAAGTAATAGGCAAAGCCCTCGTCCAGCAGTTCCTGCTCCATCTCCTCGCTCTGGAATGCTCCGGTGACGAAAAACGAGGTGTGCCGCTCCCCTGCCGCATTGTACCGCTGCTTTACCGCCAAGGCGTCCAGCCCCGGCATAAAGGCATCCAGCAGCACCACCTGCGGCCGCACCGACAGCATCTTTTGCAGCACCTTGTTGCCGTCCTTTTCCACCACGGTCACCTCCACGCCCTTCTGCTCCAGGGCCTCCCGGCAGGCTTCTGTGATCTGTGCACCGGTATCCGACATCAAAAATCTCACTTTGTCCATGGTTGTTTCCTCCAATGTGTGCAGTTCCCTTAACACCATGGATTTTACCATAATTTTCCAATCGTTTCAATGGTTACTTTTGCCAAATTTTGGCAAGTCAAGTCGAATCCCCTAAAAATTTTTCCGACACAAGGCTATCCGGCGGCATCCTGGGTGCTGGCGGCGGCCTGCGCCTGTTCCAGCATGGTCTGAGCAAAGATGCCGTAGCCCCGGGTGGGGTCGTTGACCAGCACATGGGTCACCGCCCCTGCCAGGCGGCCGTTTTGCAGGATGGGGCTGCCGCTCATGCCCTGGACGATGCCGCCGGTGCAGGCCAGCAGCCGGGGGTCTGTGACACGGAGGATCATATTGCGGCGTGGGTCGGCGTCGTTGACCTTCTCGATCCGCACCCGGTAGGCCTTGGGGGTCTGCCCCTCCACCGTGGCCCAGATTTCGGCATCCCCCGGCACCACCTCCTGGGCAAAAGCCAGCTCCCGTTGCTCCCCTTGTAAAGAGGTACGCAGGGTGCCGTAGACGCCGCAGGGGCCATTGATGCGAATGGTGCCCAGGGCATGGTCGTTGAGGAACCGGCCCTTCAGCTCCCCGGGGCTGCCAATGGTGCCGCTGGTGCAGCCAATGATGCGGCAGGCCACGATCTCGCCGCTCCGCAGTGCTACGCTCTCCCCGGTGTCACTGTCACTGATGGGGTGGCCCAGCCCGGCAAATACCCCGGCCTGGGGCTCCGCAAAGGTCATGGTGCCCACCCCGGCAGAGGAATCTCGTACCCACATCCCGGCTCGCCACTGGGCGGTGTCTCCGTCCCACACCGGGGTCAGGGACGTCTGACGCTGCTGGCCGCTGCGGACGTAAACCACCTCCACCGCCCCACCTGCTGCTGTTTCCAGGGCCTGGCGAAGGGCGTCGTTGTCCGGGGTCTGGGCCCCACCCATGCGGATGACCCGGTCCCCCAGCCGCAGCCCTGCTGCCTTGGCCGGGTTTACGAGACCATCGGCGGTCTCCAGGTCCGAAAAGCCCACCACCAGGGCTCCCTCAGAGAACATCTTGACCCCAAAGGGAGTGCCGCAGACGGTAACTGTGGGACGTTGGGTCACCACCGCCCGGATGGTTTTGACCGGCAGCCAGCCCCCCAGAGCCAGGGTGGCCTGGTAGCTGCCCACAGCCCGGGTGCTGGCCACATTCCGGCTGCCCCGGCTCCGCAGAGGTTCTACCCAGGCAAACCGAGGCAGAGCCAGAGCCTGGCCCGGCTCCAGGCAGACCTGGTCCGGCAGAACCTGCCACAGCCACCCCAGGGCCACCGCCGCCGCCACCAGCAGATAGGCCAGGGTCAGCCGCAGTCTGCGGTGCCAACCGCTCTTGTGCATCCGTCGTTCCCTCCCTTGCAAGGATCCTTCCGGGATAGTATGCACAGGAAAGGCCCCGGATATAAATCCCCGGGAACGATTGACTTTTGCCTTCAGACTTGATACACTAGGAACTGCAAATTTGCGGGAGTGGCGGAATGGCAGACGCGCTGGTTTTAGGCACCAGTTCCCCGTGAGTGAGGGTTCGACCCCCTTCTCCCGCACCATAACAGGGCACCGGCTTTGGTCCAAAGAGGATCAAAACCGGTGCCCTGTTTGTTTTTTAGATCAGCTGGTAAAAAGCGGCTCGGTTTTCTTCTTTGACCTCTCCAAAGTTGATTGAAAACCTGACCTTGTGTCCAGAATCCATCTCGATGATCGTGATCGGCTGGCCGTAATGGTTGATTCCTTTTTCAATTTGTCTGTGATCGAATGTAATGCTTTTGATGGAACTTCCCACCATGCCGCCAAAGGAATCCGAAACATCTATCAAAGGCACCTGGGGTATGACAGTATCCGTCCAGAATTGTGCGTATTGGGTCGTAATAAGCACGCCGCCCTCATAAACAAAGTAAAGTGTACTGTTAAAGCAGTGTTCCTGCTTGTATTCCGGAAGGTCTATGGAGTAGAAAACAGGGTCGGTGCCATTGGTTTCTGCCAAGACTTTCAGGACCGTTTTTCCAAGGGCTTGTTCATAAGAATCAATGCCGTTGTAGGGTCTTCCATCTGCAACAGCTTGGTATATCTGACGAACCGCCTTAAAAATATTAGCGGTGGCGTGGTCGTGCTCACAAGTTGCCTGGTAGCTGCCTTCTAGCTCAATCGAATCCAACGGGGTATCAAACTTATCCGTTGAGGTAGGTGAGGTGGTCCTGTTCTTTGCCCCGGCATCCAGCAGGAGCTTTGTGGCCTCGATTATAGAGCGGTCAAATGTGGAAAGGGCCAGGGCATCCAAACATTGTGCGCCAAAGCATCCATCGCATTTGTTCACATCGAAACCGTGGTCCAGAAAAAACCGGATGATCTCACACATCCATTGCCCCAGGCAGGAGGTCGGCCCACAGACGTCTCTGTAGTATCCTTCGCCAGTACCCCCTAGCGCCGCCGTCCAATATCCACCCAGGATATTATACAGGATATTTTCATCCTCACTTTTTCCAACGGCATTCAGGTCTGCACCCTGCCGGATGAGCTCTTCGGCAGCCTTGAAATCCGGTGGCCCAGATTGAAACAAGGTGATCAGCCTATCCTCCAGCTCACCATAATCATAATTATAACTCATATCTTTCACCTCCTGCCCATAGGATACCACCAATATTGTCCATTAAACCGGACTTTCCAGTCACAGACCCCAAAACAGCACCCCCAGCCCTGCGGAAAGCAGGATCATGGCAATGGGCGAGGGGGCCTTTTGCCGGAGCTTTCGGTACCCGAAATGCACCGCCGCCAGCAGGGCCACCACGGCGATGGACCGTTTGTCCGGGGCAAAGCCCTTTTCCAAGCCGGCAAAGCCCCCCAGGGTAGTCAGGCCCATGGTGACGGCGGTGGCCAGGATCATGGCCACCACACAGGGCCGCACTCCATCCAGCACCGCCTGCACTGCTGGCAGCTTCAGCAGGTTTTTCAGCACAGCGGTGATCAGCAGAATGATGCAAAAGGAGGGCAGCACCACCCCCAGGGTCGCCACCAGTGCCCCCGGCAGCCCGGCCTGGGAGGAACCGATGAAGGTAGCCATATTGACCGCCAGGGGCCCCGGGGTGGATTCCGACACAGCGATGAAGCTCAAAAACTCACTTTCCGTAAGCCAGCCGTGCTGCAGCACCACCTCCCGGACCAGGGACACCATACCGTAGCCGCCGCCAAAGGAGACGGTGCCGATCATGAGAAAGTTTAAAAATAAGGAAAGGCAGATCATTTGGTTTCATCCCCCTTCCGCAGCTGGCCCAGGCCGTATACAGCAAGGCCTGCTGCCCCACTGAGCAGGATATAGAAGATAGAGGAAAAAGACACTGCCAGCACCGAGCAGGTCACCATGGCGGCCAGAACCAGTACCAGCACCGTGCAGTGGAAGGGGCTGCGCTCTAGCCCCCGGAGCATTTTGATCCCGGCAGAAAAGATCAGGTACACCACACAGGCCTGAATGCCGTGGAAGGCACTGGACACCACCGACAGCTGCAAAAACGCATCAAAAAACAAGGAGATCAGATAAATGACCCCAAAGGAGGGCAGGCACACTGCCGCCGTGGAGGCTGCTGCCCCCCACACCCCCTGGAGCCGATAACCGATATAGGTGGCACTGTTTACCGCCACCGGCCCCGGGGTGGACTCGGCAATGGCCACCATGTCCAGAAATTCCTCCCGGCCCATCCAGCCTTTCACTTCCACAAACTCGTGTTCCAGCAGGGCCACCATGGCGTAGCCGCCCCCAAAGGTAAAGGCACCGATCTTAAAAAAAGTGGCAAACAACTCCCAGGTCTTTGATTTTTTCATACTACTCACCTCACTCCGCTCCATTTTATCACGCCGCCCCGGGAAAGAAAAGCCCGATTTTCTCCTGCTGGGGGTCCCACTTTCCTTTCCCTGCCAGACATGGTATACTGATAAAGAATAGGCTGCCTGAGGCAGCAAAGGAAAAAGGAGTTTAGGATATGAAAACCAAATTTGGCATTGTAGGCTGCGGCTTTCTGGGCAACATCGTGGCCAACGCATGGAAGCAGGGCCTGCTGCCGGACTACCAGCTGGTGGGTGTGACCAGCCGGACCCGTGCCTCTGCAGAAAAGACCGCTGCCGCCGTGGGCTGCGCTGTCTGCGACGACGTGGAGGCTTTGCTGGCTCTGGAGCCGGAGTACCTTGTGGAGGCTGCCTCGGTGGAATCGGTCCGGGCTATGGCCATCCCGGTGCTGCGTAAGGGCGTGAACCTGGTGATCTTGTCCATTGGTGCTTTTGCAGACCTGGATTTTTACGCCCAGGTCAAGGCCGCTGCCCTGGAGGGCGGTGCCAAGGTGCACCTGGCCAGCGGTGCCATCGGCGGCTTTGACGTGCTGCAGACCGTCTCCCTGATGGCTCAGGCCCAGGGTCTGCCGGAGACTGCCGGCATCGAGACCCACACCGGTGCCAAGGGCTTCCGGAACACCCCCGTGTGGGCAGAGCACCTGCTTACCGACACGGAAAAGACCACCGTGTTCACCGGCAACGCCAAGCAGGCCATTGCCACCTTCCCCCGCCGGGTAAATGTGGCTGTGGCTACCTCCCTGGCCACCACCGGCCCCGAGATCACCAACGTGACCATGCACTCGGTGCCCGGCTGGGTAGGCGATGACCATTGCATCACCGCCGAGATCGAAGGCGTAAAGGCTGTGGTGGACATCTGCTCCTCCACCAGTGCCATTGCCGGTTGGAGTGCCGTGTCCCTGCTGCGGAACCTGGCCTCGCCGGTGTGCTTCTACTGATAAGGAGGACTGCATCATGTTTGAAAAGTTGGTTGCCATTGAGCCTGTAAGCCTGATCCCCTCTGCGGAGGAAGCCCTGCACCGCTACGCCAAAGAGGTGGTGCTGTACCGGGATGTGCCCGGCAGCGACGCCGAGATGGTGCGCCGCATCGGAGATGCTGACGCTGTGCTGCTGAGCTACACCTCCCGCATGGGCAAGGAGGTCATTGAGCAGTGCCCCAACATCCGTTACATCGGGATGTGCTGCAGCCTGTACTCGGAGGAAAGTGCCAACGTGGACATTGCCTACGCCCGTACCCGGGGCATCAAGGTGCTGGGCATCCGGGATTACGGCGACCGGGGCGTGGTGGAGTATGTGCTCCACGAGCTTACCGGCCTGCTCCACGGCTTTGGGATGCCCATGCTGCGGGATGAGCCGGTGGAGATCACCGGCCTGAAGGTGGGCATCGTAGGCCTGGGCGTTTCCGGCCGGATGATCGCCGATGCCCTGCAGTTCCTGGGGGCCGACATCAGCTACTTTGCCCGGAGTGTCAAACCTGACGCTGAGGCTGCCGGCATGACCTACAAGCCCCTGCCCCAGCTGCTGGCCGACAGCGAGGTGGTGTTCACCTGCCTGAACAAGAATGTGCTGCTGCTGGGCAGCCAGGAGTTTGCCCAGCTGGGTGCCGGCAAGGTGCTGTTCAACACCTCCATTGGCCCCGGCTTTGATTCCGCTGCCCTGGAGGCCTGGCTGGACCAGCCCGGTACCTGGTTCTTCTGCGATACCCGTGCCGCTGCCGGCCCCGTGCAGGAGGGCTTCTTTGACCGGGAAAATGTGCGCTGCGCCAACATTTCCTCCGGCCGCACCAAGCAGGCCTTTGTGCTGCTGAGCCAGAAGGTGCTGGCCAACCTGGAGACCGCTCTGGCGGAATGACCTTGCATCTTGCCCCCGACTGTGGTATGCTGAGGGTCAGAAAAAGGGAGCCTGCAGCCAGCAGGCTGAGAGTGGGCTGTGCTGCCCTGACCTGTGACCTGATTTGGATCATGCCAACGTAGGGAGATAGCGCATCAAGCTGCGGATATGTCTTTGCTGGCATATCCGCATTTTTTATGCAAAGGAGCATTGATCATCTATGAAAACTGCATTGACCATTGCCGGCAGTGATTCCAGCGGCGGCGCTGGGATCCAGGCGGATATCAAGACCATGACCGCCAACGGCGTGTTTGCCATGAGTGCCATTACCGCCCTTACCGCCCAGAACACCACCGGCGTTACCGGCATCTTTGAGACCAGCCCGGAATTTCTGGCCCAGCAGCTGGATGCGGTGTTTACCGACATCTACCCCGACGCCGTGAAGATCGGCATGGTAAGCTCTGCCGCCCTCATTGGCACCATTGCCGAAAAGCTCACCACCTACGGGGCCCGGCACATCGTAGTGGACCCGGTGATGGTGGCCACCTCCGGCTCCAAGCTGCTGCGAGATGACGCCGTAGAGGCCCTGACCCAAAAGCTCCTGCCCATGGCTGAGGTGGTAACTCCCAACATCCCGGAGGCCGAGATCCTTTCCGGCATGACCATCACCGACGCTGCCGGTATGGAGGCCGCTGCCCGGATCATCAGCGAGAAATACGGCTGCGCCGTGCTGTGCAAGGGCGGCCACCAGATCAACGATGCCGACGACCTGCTGTGGCGAGAGGGCACCGGCAAGTGGTTCCATGGCAAGCGCATCGCCAACCCCAACACCCACGGCACCGGATGCACCCTTTCCAGTGCCATTGCCTCCAATCTGGCCAAGGGCTGCGACCTGGACACCTCTGTGGAACGGGCCAAGGCCTACATTTCCGGCTGCCTGTCGGCCATGCTGGACCTGGGCCAGGGCTCCGGCCCCATGAACCATATGTTCGCCCTGAAGGGAGAGTTTGTTGGTGGCTGAGCCTTCCTTTGTTGCTTCCCTGGTGGAGGAGAGCCTGCCGGTGTGGCAGAAATGCCTGGACACCGAATTCTTGCGCCGGATGGAGGACGGGACCCTGGATGAGGCCTGCCTGAAGGGCTACATCGTAGAGGACAGCCTCTATCTGCGAGAGTACGCCAAGATCTTTGCCTGGGGCATGACCAAGGCCACCACCATGGAGACCATGCGCCACTACTATTCCCTGCTCTCTTTTGTACAGGAAAGCGAGGACGTTACCCGGCTGCGATATCTGGAGCAGTACGGCCTGCAGGAGGCCGATATCCAGGCCCTGCCCCTGCGGCCGGAGAGCCAGGCCTACCTGGACTGCATGATCCAGGCCGCCCGGGACGGCGAAGGGGAGGCCGAGTGCATCATGGCCTGTCTGCCCTGTATGCTAAGCTACGGCTGGCTGTTCCAGACCCTGCTGGCCCGCAGCCCGGCGGTGGCCCACATGGCCTGGGGGCCCCTGGTGCTGGACTACGCCGGGGCTGGCTACGACAAAGCCTGCCATGCCTGGGCTGCCTATGCAGAGCAGGCCTGCGCCGGGCTTTCCCCGGAGCGCAAGGCGCATTGCCGGGCCATCTTCCACGCTTGCTCTGAGCACGAGCTGCGGTTTTGGGAAATGGCTGCCCGGCCCCGTACCGACCTTTAATTGTGAGACCGGCTCCCCGGTGGGGCCGGTCTTTTGATTTTTCTGGTTGCAATTTGCAGGTTGGTTTTTTATAATAGAGTTGATTGTGCAGGGGCCGAAGCTGCCCCGGAAAGGACCGTTCCCACCATGATCTTTGTTCCCCTGCTGCACTACTTTAAGTGCAAGAATATTTACAGCGGCAACGAATACGGCCTGCGGTATCGGCTGACCCCCGGCAAGCGCAGTGTGCCGGACCCGGAGGGCGGCGAAGGTGCCACCAAGGAGGAAAGCATCCTGACCTTAGACTACTGGCCTGACCCCTGGACCCTGGAAATGACCGACCCGGCCCTGCGCCGACAGGTCATCTTCCCCCTGGACGACCAGGGCCGTGCCGCTGCAGCCCAGTGCCTGGAGGAGGCTTTCCGGGCAGAGCCGGACCGCTGGAAAAACTGCCCGGATATGATGGACTGCGACCCCTGGGCACCCCCTGCCCCGGATGATACCGAAGGAGACAAAGCAAAGAACCCATGATCTATCGTTTAAAAGAACTGAAAGGCGATACCATCGCCGTGCCTCAGCTGGTGTTTGCCAAGCTGGGCATTGCGGAGGAATACAATGTGCGTGTGGCCCTGTATGTGCTGGCCACCGGCGTCACCGACCCGGACAAGATCTGTGCCGACCTGAAGCTCCGCAGCCGCATCAGTGCCGAAAGTGCCCTGGCCTTCTGGGCCGGTGCCGGGCTGCTGGAGCGTTACGAGGAAAACGCTGCCCCGGGGGCAGAGCCCAGTGCTCCGGCCCCCATGACCTGGGCAGAGATCGCCGCTGCCAGCCGCACCGACCCCATGATCTCCAGCCTGATCGACTGCGCCCAGAACGGCTTTGCCCGGCCCCTGACCCACAAGGAGATGGAAAAGCTGGTGAACCTCTATGTGCAGGAGGGCTTTGCCCCGGAGACGGTGATGCTCTGCGTGGCCTATGTGGCCAGCTGCGGCAAGCGCACCATGGCGGCGGTGGTCCACGAGCTGAAGGTCTGGCGCACCGAAGGGGTGGAGACCGGAGAGCAGGCGGACGCCCACCTGAAGCTGCTGGCCCTGCGCCAGAGCCGGGAGCAGTATGTCAGCGGCCTGCTGGGGATCCCTGCGGAGGAGCTGACCCTGGGAGGCCGCAAGGCCATTGCCCGGTGGTACGAGGTGTACGGCTACGACGACGCCATGGTGCAGGAGGCAGCCGTCCAGGCCGGCCCCAAACGGGACCTGTGGTACTGGAACAGCATCCTCAAGACCTGGAACGCCAAAGGCCTGCGGACCATCCACGACGCCCGGGGCCCGGTGGCCGATGCCGGAGCCAGCCGGAACATCCGGGTGGACCGTGCCGAGCCCAGCGGCAATGATTTCCTGCGGAGCAGCTCTCTGACTGCTTCGCTGAACCGACTCAAAAAGAAACCGACGCCCTGAGGGGTGTCCTTGTGAGGTAACTGCATGCGTACCAAAAACGAACTGTATCAGGAGGCACTGCGGACGGTGGCTGCCCGGCGGCAGATGGCCCGGGCCCGGGCCCAGGACGCTCAGGCCCAGGCAGAGGCTGCCATCCCGGCTTTGCGCCACGCAGAGGAGGAAGTGCGGGTCCGGGGCATCCGCTGCGCTTTGGCCGGAGCCTCCGGCAAGGACCGGACCCAGGCCGCCGCTGCTTTGGCAGAGGCCCGGCAGAAGCTCACCGACCTGCTGGCCGCCAGCGGCCGCCCGGCCGACGCCCTGGAGCCCCGGTACACCTGCCCGGACTGCCAGGACACCGGCACCCGGCAGGGCCGCACCTGCGCCTGTGTGCACAAGGTGATGCAGCAGCTGCGCCGCCAGGAGATCGAGGCCCTTTCCAGCCTGGCCATCTCCAGCTTTGACACCATGGAGACCCGGTACTACCCCAACCAGGTGGACCCGGGCAGCGGCGTGAACATCCGCACCTACATGGGCCAGCTGCTGCAGGGTCTGCGAGACTACGCCCAGGACTTTGACCCCCGGGAGAACGAGAGCCTGATGCTGGTGGGCAACGCCGGCTTGGGCAAGACCCATGCCGCCCTGGCCATTGCAGGCCTGGTGCTGGCCAAAGGCTATGACGTGATCTATGTTTCCAGCCCGGATTTCTTTGGCAAGATCGAGGCCTCTCGGTTTGACCCCTCCGGGGATGCCGACACCCTGCTGCGGACCGCCTCCACTGCCGACCTGCTGATCCTGGATGATCTGGGCACCGAGTTCGTCACCCCCTACTTCATCACGGTGTTCTACAGCCTGCTGAACAACCGCCTGGGGGCCGGGCTGCCTACCATCATCACTACCAACATCACCGACGGTGCGTTGCTGGAAAAGCGGTATACCGAAAAGATCTCCAGCCGTCTTTCGGCCTTTATCCCCTTCAACTTTGTGGGAGAGGACATCCGGGCCCAAAAGGCTCTGGAGTGACCCAAAAACAACGATCTATGCAAAAAAAGCATCCGCCAGGAGCCGGTTGTATCCCGGTCCTTTGGCGGATGCTTTGTTGGTTTTATGGCGGTCAGAACTCCAGGGCCGGGCTCACCTCATTGCGGCGCTGGGTCTGGACGATGCAGTCCTTTTCCGGCACCACGCCAGCAGCCCCCAGGGTGGTGAACACCGTCTGCAGAGCCAAGGCAGGGGTGTTATTCTCCTGGGAAAGGTGGCACAGGGCAAACCGCTTGCAGCCTTCCTGGATCAGCTCCAGCAGCTTTGCGGCACACGCATCGTTGGATAAATGCCCCCGGCTGCTCTCAATGCGAGCCCGTAAGTAATAGGGGTAGGGGCCGCTGCGGAGCATCCGCAGGTCGTAGTTGCTTTCCAACGCCACCAGGTCGCAGCCCGACAGGGCCTTGTGCACCGGAGGGGTCAGGACCCCCAGGTCGGTGGCAATGGTCATGGTCTTGCCGTCGGGGGTGTGGATGCGGTAGCCCACACAGGGCACATCGTGACTGGTGGGAAAGGTCTGGACCCCAAAGGCTCCAATATCCTCCTCCCTGCCCTCCAGGGCATTCAGCTCACAGCTGGGGGGTACGATGCCTCCGTCGTCCAGAAAATCCAGGGTCGCAGCAGAGCCATACACCGGCAGGGGGTTCTTTTTGAGAAAGGTGGAAAGCCCCTTTACATGGTCACTGTGCTCATGGGTCACCAGAATGCCGTCGCAATCGCTGATGGCCAGGCCCAGAGCCTTCAGGGCTGCGGTGGTGGTGCGGACCCCCTTGCCCATATCCACGATCAGGTACCGGCTGCCGCAGCGCACCACGCTGCTGTTGCCGGAGGAGCCGGAATACAACGAGATAAACTCTGCCATGAAAAAATCTCCTCTGCTCACGAAAACAGCCCGCCGCAGATCACGGCAGGCTGTTGTTTTTTGTAACGCTGTCCTGGTTTACAGGGCCTGTTCCAGTGCGGCAGGTACCCGGTCCACCTTGTGGATATCGGCACCCAGACCCTGGAGCTTTTCGACGATGTTCTCGTAGCCACGCTCAATGTGGCCGATCTCCTCGATCTCACTGGTGCCCTCGGTCATCAGGGCAGCCACCACCATGGCGGCACCGGCCCGCAGGTCGGAGGCACGCAAGGGGGCAGGGCTCAGCTTGTCCACGCCCTCAAACACAGCTACCTGACCATCCACCTGGACGTTGGCCCCCATCTTCCGCAGCTCGTCCACATAACGGAAGCGGTTGTCCCACACGCTCTCGGTAACGGTGCTGGTGCCCTTGGCCACGCTCAGCAGCACACCCATCAGGGGCTGCATATCCGTGGGGAAGCCGGGGTGCGGCATGGTGTTGATCTTCAGGGGCAGGATGTCGCCGGTGCGACGGACCCGCACAGCGTCGTCAAACTCCTCCACTTCCACACCAGCCCGGCGGAGCTTTGCGGTGATGGGCTCCAGGTGCTTGGGGGTCACGTTCTTGATCAGCACATCCCCACCGGTGGCAGCAGCAGCCACCATGTAGCTGCCAGCCTCGATCTGGTCCGGAATGATGCTGTAGGTGCAGCCGTGCATCTTTTCCACGCCTCGCACCTTGATGACATCGGTGCCTGCGCCCCGAATATCGGCGCCGCACATATTCAAAAAGTTTGCCAGGTCCACCACATGGGGCTCCTTGGCACAGTTTTCCAGAATGGTCTGGCCCTTGGCCATTACGGCGCTGAGCATCCCGTTCATGGTGGCACCTACGCTGACCTTATCAAAGAAGATATGGGCACCGTTCAGTTCCTTGGCCCGGACACTGATCATACCGTAGTCCACGCTGTCCTCAGCACCCAGGGCACTGAACACCTTCAGGTGCTGGTCGATGGGCCGGGGGCCCAGGTTGCAGCCGCCGGGCATGGCCACCTGAGCCTTGCCAAAACGGGACAGCAGTGCGCCCAGGAAATAATAGCTGGCACGCATCTGACGGGAAAGATCGTCCGGCACATTGGTGCTGTTCAGATGGGTGGTGTCGATCTCGTAGGTGTTGCGGTTGAGCATCTTGACCTGGGCACCCAGAGTGCTCAGGATCTTCAGGCTCACAGCCACATCGCTGATATCCGGCAGATTTTCGATCACGCAGACATCCGCTGCCAGAATGGTGGCAGGCAGGATGCCCACCGCCGCATTCTTGGCACCGGAAATAATGACCTCGCCGTGCAGGGGCTTGCCGCCCGTAATAACAAATTTCTCCACTTGTATGATCTCCTTGTCAAAGGCCTGTGCCACAGGCCCGTTAAAGGTTCCTGAAAGCAATTTCATCCTGCTGTACTGCCGGGGCCGGATGTGCAAAGCAACCAAAGCCCTTGCATAATTACAGCTATCTTATTATACACAACTTCCACAAAAAAGCAAAGCCCCGATTGTACGAGATTCATTATTTTCTGTTTTGCCCAGAATCCGCCTGGATATTCCAGGATTTTATCTCTTTTTTTCAGAAAATTGACCTTGCACGGCACACAGGGCCCCGTCTGCCGGCACTCACCACACCTGATCCTCGCTGCCGCTCTCCTTGATCCAGCCCAGCTGATAGGCCGCCACCAGCTGTTTCAGGTCGTGGACCCGCTCCCGGAGCACCTCTCCCTCGTCGGTATCCTCCACCAGGATCCGGTGGTTTTCGGTCTCCAGAATGTTTTTCTGGGAAATGATATCCAAGTTCTCGCTCACTGCTTTTTCCGCACTTTCAAAAGGCTGGTGGGTCCGCAGGGACATGGAGCGGCTGGAGTACACCAGGGTATAGCCCGCAATGCCGGTCTTTTCATGATAGGCACGGCAGAACCCCCCGTCAATGACCACCAGGCGGCCGCCACCCTTGATGGGGCTCTCGCCGTTTTTCTCCCGGACCGGCACATGGCCGTTGACGATGTGGCTGGTGCCCGGCAGGCCAAACTCTGCCAGAATGCGGCGGCAGGCGGCCTCATCGTTGTACCAAGTATAGTAGGGGTCCTTGATCTCCTCGTGGGTGGCAGGGTCTGCAATGTACAGCCGCTCAAAGGTGGTCATGGCACTGCGGCCAAACAAAGGCGAGAGCCGCCCACACCACAGATACCACAAAAAGTCCTGGCCGTTCTGCCGGGCGGCACTGCCCTCCGGGGCGTAATAGCCCCGGCGTGCCCGGGCGTCGCAGTAGTCCATCAGAGCCCGGCCGGAATACCGACGGCCCTCGAAACGCTCCACCGCAAAGCTGCCCCGGGGGGTCATGGGCACCACGCCGTGGTACAGCAGGTTGCCGTTTTCAATGTGGTAGACACTGCCCTTGCTGTAGAGGAACTCCACATGGCGGCGCAGTTTTTCGCTTTGGCGGAAGGACTGCACCAGCTTGTGCAGCACCAGGGTCTCCTCGTCGTTGAGGGCGGCAGGGTCCGCCGGGTCCACTGTGGGGAAGCTGGTGTCTCGCAGGGGGTAGTCCTGTTCGCCAATGTGAACCGTGTGGTTGGTCCAGTCCACATGACGCAGATAATCCCGGCCCTGCATCTGGAAATCCGGGTTGCGGTCCATGACCTGGCACTCCAGCTTGAACATCATGATGCTAATGGCCTTGTGCATCACGGCGCAGCGGTGGAGCATCCCGGCTGTATAGGGGCCCCGGGCTGCATCCACATGGGGCATCCAGATGGAAAGCTCCTCCTCCCCATAATACTGCTCTGCCATCCGCTGCAGGTGCCGCAGGTTGATGCCGTAGCAGTCCTCCAGCATCCCGTGGTTATGGTAGGCCAGGGTGGTCTTGAGGACGGTGCAGATGCACAGGGGGCTGCCGGCAGCGGCACCCATCCACACCACGTCGTGGTTGCCCCACTGGATATCCACGTTATGGTGGCGCATCAGCAGGTCCAGGATGATATCCGGCCGGGGACCCCGGTCAAACAGGTCTCCCACAATGTGGAGCTTGTCCACCGCCAGACGCTTGATCAGCTCGCACAGCCGCACGATGAAGCGGTCTGCCCGGCCATTTTCAATGATGCTGCCTACGATCTGGCCGTAATACAGGTCCTTGTCGTGGTCCTCAAAATGGGCGTGGAGCAGTTCATCCAGAATGTAACCGCAGCTGGACGGCAGGCACTGCCGCACGTGTTCCCGAGTGTGTTTGGAGGACACCAGGCGGCAAATGTCGATGAGGCGGAACAGGGTGTCGGTGTACCACTGGTCCAGGGCATCCTCGCTGGCGCAGTGGTTTTTCAGCTGGGGCAGCTTTTCATAGGGGTAGTAGATCAGGGTGGCCAGCTCCGCCCGGGTGGTCTCGGGGACGCTCTGGCCCAGCACCAGATCCACCTTTTCCCGGATGACGCCGGAGGCTGAATTGAGAATGTGAACGAAAGCCTCGTTCTCACCGTGCAGGTCGCTCATAAAATGCTCGGTGCCCTTTGGCAGCTTGAGCAGTGCCTGGGTACTGATGATCTCGCTGGCGGCCGCAGCCTGAGACGGGTAATCCCGGGACAGCAGCGTCAGATATTTCAGCTTGTCACGGATCTCGTCGGTTTCGGTTCGCATGGTTTCCTCCATCCAAGGCAACACTCTGGCCACAGCATGGCTGCTGTATGCAGAGATGTTGCTGCAAATATGTATTTTATTTTCTTATCTTATAGTATAGCACGTCCGGGGCAAAAAGTGGTATACTGGAGGCAACAAACTTTCTGCAAAGGACTTTGGATATTATGCCGAAAAGCGATTTTGTATCTCCCCCTGTTTCCTGCTCCCTCTGCCCTCGCCGCTGCGGCGTGGACCGGGCCGCCGGTGTAACCGGATTCTGCGGAGCCGGGGCAAATCTGAAGGTGGCCCGGGCGGCCCTGCATTTTTGGGAGGAGCCCTGCATCAGCGGCACCCGGGGCAGCGGCACGGTGTTTTTTTCCGGATGCACCCTCAAGTGCTGCTTTTGCCAGAACTACCCCATCAGTGCCCAGGGCCTGGGCAAGGAGATCACCGTAGAGCGGCTGGCCGAGATCTTTTTGGACCTGCAGGCCCAGGGTGCCCACAATATCAACCTGGTGACCCCCGGCCAGTGGCGGCCCTGGATCCAGGCAGCCCTGGACCTGGCCCGGGCCCAGGGGCTGCAGCTGCCCATTGTGTGCAACACCGGAGGATACGAGACGGTGGACAGCGTAAAGGCCTGGCAGGGGTACATCGACATCTGGCTGGCAGATTTGAAATACGTCTCCCCTGCCTTGTCGGCAGAGCTTTCCGCCGCGCCGGATTACTTTGCCCAGGCAAAGCCTGCCATTGAGGCCATGATGGCCCAGGCCGGCCACCCGGTGTTTGACCCGGAGGGCATCCTGCAGCGAGGGGTGATCCTGCGGCACCTGGCACTGCCGGGCCATGTGGAGGACAGCTTTGCCGTGCTGGACCAGATGGCGGCCTGGAACCAGGCAGACCCCGGGTGCTTTTTGCCCAGCGTCATGAGCCAGTACACTCCTTTTTATAAAGCAGCAGACCACGGCATCGGCCGTCGTATCACCACCTACGAGTACCGCCGGGTGGTGAACTACGCCATGGACAAGGGCCTGGTACAGGGCTACATGCAGCAGAAAAGCAGTGCCAAAGAGGAGTACACCCCCAGCTTTGACCTGACGGGTGTGTAAGCGGCATCACCGATTTCGTCAAAGACGCCAAAAACCATCGAGTTTTTTCTACGTCATTTCCCCTGAAGTGCTTGCAATCCGATGTGGGACGAATTATAATGGATACAACGATGTGTCAGAAGGATCATGGTGAGTTGTATAATATCAGGAGGAACCGTTATGGAACATTTCAATCCCATCCTTGGCAACGATTGCCCCGGTCAGAAGTTCATCACCTGCGGCGAGATCATGCTGCGCCTGACTCCGCCGAACTACGAAAAGATCCGCATGGCCTCTGCCTTTGAGGCCAGCTACGGCGGCAGCGAGGCCAACATTGCCCTAGCTCTGGCCAACCTGGGGGTGGACAGCACCTTCTTCAGCGTGGTGCCCAACAACAGCCTGGGCAAGAGTGCCGTGCGCTGGCTGCGCTCCAACGACGTACATTGCACCCCCATGATCCTCACCCAGCCCGACGAGACCCCCTCGAACCGCCTGGGCACCTACTACCTGGAGACCGGCTACGGCATCCGCCCCTCCAAGGTCATCTACGACCGCAAGCACAGTGCCATTACCGAGTACGATTTTTCTCAGGTGGACCTGGACGCCCTGCTGGAGGGCTTTGATTGGCTGCACCTCAGCGGCATCACCCCGGCCCTGGCCCCCAACTGCCGCAGCCTGATGCTGGATATGCTGAAGGTGGCCAAAAAGAAGGGCCTTACCGTGAGCTTTGACGGCAACTTCCGTTCCACCCTGTGGAGCTGGGAGGACGCCCGGGACTTCTGCACCGAGTGCCTGCCCTATGTGGATGTGCTGCTGGGCATTGAGCCCTACCACCTGTGGAAGGACGAAAACGACCACAGCAAGGGCGACTGGAAGGACGGCGTGCCTCTGCAGCCCAGCTACGAGCAGCAGGACGAGATCTTCCAGCACTTTATTGCACGGTACCCCAACCTGAAGTGCATCGCTCGCCATGTGCGCTACGCCCACAGCGGCAGCGAGAACAGCCTGAAGGCCTTTATGTGGTACGACGGCCACACCTTTGAGAGCAAGCTGTTCACCTTTAACATCCTGGACCGTGTGGGCGGCGGTGACGCCTTTGCCAGCGGCCTGATCTACGCCATGCTGCACAACTACAAGGCCATGGATATGATCAATTTTGCTGTGGCCAGCAGTGCCATCAAGCACACCATCCACGGCGATGCCAACATCACCGATGATGTGAGCAGCATCCGCAACCTGATGAACATGAACTACGACATCAAACGCTGAGCCTGGTTCTGTTAAGATCGCATCCTGCCGGGAGTGGACCCCAAACGGTCTGCTCCCGGTTTTTTGTGTTTTGGGAGGGCCCTTCTTCTCCCAAAAGATAAGACAGACTTATCAAATGTTCGTAGCAGGTTGAATGTGAACGGCATGAGCATTGCAGACGCCGAGGCCCTGAGCCAGAGCGAGAATGCAGCGGACGCTGTTTCCGGTGCCACCCTGGTGGATACTGCCGGTTACGTCCGTGCACTGGTGGAAGCTGCAAAGTAAGCCCCCCTTCCCTTTCCATTAAAAACAACGAAGCCCGCCGGGACACTCCCGACGGGCTTCCTTTTTTTGCAGTTGGATCAGGACAGGATCATGCGGTCGTTGGCAAACTCGCCGCCGCTGGCCACCTGGAACTTGGCCAGCAGATCCGAGACGTGGAGGTGCTTTTTCTCCTCACCGGAAACGTCATAGATAATATGGCCGTCGTACATCATGATGAGCCGGTTACCGTATTTGATGGCGTCCTTCATGTTGTGGGTGATCATCATGGTGGTGAGCTGGTTTTCCTCCACGATACGAGCCGAGAGGGTCAGCACCTTCAGGGCCGTTTTGGGGTCCAGGGCTGCGGTGTGCTCGTCCAGCAGCAGCAGCTTGGGCTTGTTCATGGTAGCCATCAGCAGGGTCAGAGCCTGCCGCTGGCCGCCGGAAAGCAGGCCTACCCGGGCCGTCAAGCGGTCCTCCAGGCCCAGGTCCAGGGTCTTGAGCAGTTCCCGGTACTGTTCCCGTTCTGCCTTGGTAATGCCGATCCGCAGGGTGCGGCGCTGGCCCCGGCGAGCCGCTAAGGCCAGGTTCTCCTCGATCTGCATGGTGGCGGCGGTGCCGGTCATGGGGTCCTGGAACACCCGGCCAATGTAGGCTGCACGCTGGTGCTCGCTGAGGCGGGTAACATCCACCCCATCAATGAGGATCTTGCCCTCGTCCACCGGCCACACCCCGGCCACGGCGTTCAGCATAGTGGATTTGCCAGCACCGTTGCCGCCGATAACGGTAACGAAATCTCCCTGGTTCAGCTTCAGGTTCAACCCGTTCAGTGCGGTCTTTTGGTTCACGGTCCCTGCATTGAAGGTCTTGGAAACTTTTTGGATCTCAAGCATTTTTCGCATCCTCCTTCTGTGCCTTCTTTACCGGCTTCGAAAAGTAACGGCCCTTCCAGTAAGGCACGGCCAGGAACACAGCCACCACCGAGGCACTCAGCAGCTTCAGCAGGTTGGCGTCGAAGCCCAGGGTCAGCACCAGCTGGATGACCACATAATAAATGATGGCACCGATGGAAACGGACATCAGCTTCAGAGCAAAGTTATGGAACACCCGGCTGAACACTGCCTCACCGATGATCACCGCTGCCAAGCCGATGACGATGGCACCACGGCCCATGCCCACGTCTGCAAAGCCCTGGTACTGGCTCAGCAGTGCACCAGACAGTGCCACCAGGCCATTGGACACGGCCAGACCCAGCACAATGTTGAAGTTGGTGTTGATTCCCTGGGCCCGGGACATGGCAGGGTTGGAGCCGGTGGCACGGATGGCACAGCCCAACTCCGTACCGAAGAACCAGTACAGCACGCCGATGACCACCGCTGTGGCCAGGATCACCATAATGATGGGGTTGCGGAGCGCCAGCTCCTTGACCCACCGCAGAGAGATGAGCAGGCCGTACTTGTCCACGTTGATGGACTGGTTGGCCTTGCCCATGATCTTCAGGTTAATGGAGTACAGGGCCAGCTGGGTCAGAATACCAGCCAGAATGGCAGGAATGCCCATAAAGGTGTGCAGCATTCCGGTAACAAAGCCGGTGGCCAGGCCAGCCAGCACCGCCACCAGCAATGCCATCCAGACGTTCATGCCGGACAGCAGACACATGACACACACTGCACCGCCGGTGCCAAAGGAGCCATCCACGGTCAGGTCTGCCACGTCCAGGATACGGTAGGTCAGGTATACTCCAATGGCCATGATGCCCCAGATCAAACCCTGGGCACAGGCACCCGGCAGTGCGCCGGGCAGGTTGGCAAGTCTTGCAACGATCTCCAAAACAATTCCTCCTGTTTACGTTCCACTTTTTTACACTTTTTTCAAACCCGTATGATACGGGAAAGCGGAGAAGAACAGAAAACTGCTCCTCTCCGCTATTTTTCCTTTTGTTTCAGAAGAAGCTATCAGGCTTCAATGGCCTCGTAGCCTTCCGGCACCGTCAGGCCCAGGTCCTCGCAGACGGTCTTGTTGTACTTTTTGGTCACATCGGTGTACTCGATGGGCATGGTGGAGATATCTGCCTCACCGTTCAGGATCTTGACAGCCATCTCACCGGTGGTGTAGCCCAGGTCGTAGTAGCTGATGGACAGGGTAGCCACGCCGCAGCCGGAGCAGATACCCTCCTCACCGGCGAACACAGGCTTCTTGGCCGGGCGGCAGATGCCGTCCACGATGCCGGTGTTGGCAGCAACGGTGTTATCGGTGGGCACATACAGGGCCTCGTTCTCGTCGGCAGCCTTCTGGCAGACGGAGGACAGATCGTTGGAATCCGAGAAGGCGTACTGGGTAGCGGTGACGCCCTTGGCCTCCAGGTACTTCTGGACCTCGTCTACCTGGTACTGGCTGTTGGCCTCAGCGGAGCAGTACAGCAGGCCCACCTTCTTGACCTCGGGCATCCACTCCAGGATCATGTCTGCCTGCTGGTCCAGGGGGGCCAGGTCAGAGGTACCGGAGATGTTGCCCCCTACCGTGCCGCTGAAATCGCTGATGCCCAGGGCCACACCGTACTCAGTAACGGAGGTGCCCAGCACCGGGATGGTGGCGGTAGCTGCCTGGGCTGCCTGCAGGGCAGGGGTAGCGTTGGCCATGATCAGATCCACCCCGGCAGAAACAAAGCCATTGGCAATGGTGGCACAGGTTGCAGAATCGCCCTGGGCGTTCTGGAAATCAAAGGTAACGTTCTCTCCAAAGCTGGCGGTGAGGGCATCCTCAAAACCCTGGGTAGCAGCATCCAGAGCGGCGTGCTGCACCAGCTGGCAGATGCCCACGGTGAACTTCTGACCGTCAGCGGCAGAACCGGAGGCAGCAGCAGAGGCCACAGCCGAAGAAGCACCGGCAGAGGAAGCGGAACCGCCACAAGCGGTCAGGGCAGCAGCGGCACCGCAGGCAGCGGCGGCAGCCAGGAAGGAACGACGAGTGATCTTACGCATACAATACTTCTCTCCTCTATCTTTTTCGCTCTGCCTGGCAACAGGATGTCGGCAGAGCTTTTTCAGGCGATGCATTTGCGCTTTCGCTTTACACTCGTGAAGTATACCACATATTTCCCGGTAAAACAATCCACTTTTGCCCCAAAACGGCCCTTGTTATCGATTATTGTAAAGTTATCGTTCGATTATTTTGAACGTTTGTTTTGTCTTTGCTGATACTCCGTCAGTTTTGCAAATTCCCCCTCCAGCCAAGCCAGATTCTCCTCCAGTTGGGGCAGCCAGGGCCGGGCCCCATCATACCTATAATACAGGGCCTGCCACAGCTTTGCCTGCATCCGCCGGACCAGCACCGGCTGCAGCTGCCCTTCCAGGGCTTCTACCCGGTCCTCCAACATCATGCAGGCCTGCGCCCAGCGCACATCCAAAGCCTCCCGGGCAGGCACATCGTAGCGGGCCAGGTAGTCCTGGACCCGGGCCTCCACCACCTGCCCACCGCAATCCGTAAGCTGCAGGAAGTAGCGCACCTCCCCTTCCCGGCTGATCTCCTGGGCCAGGGGGTACAGGGCGCACACCAGCGGCTCGGCGTCGTGGATGGCACAGTGGTTTCCGGTGAGGAAGGGGCAGTTGTTCCGCTGCTCTCGCACCGGAGCCAGCCGCAGCACCGGCAGATGGCTCACCTTGCCAATGCTGGCCCGGCAATAGCCCCGGGCCACGATCTGGGGCGGCAGCCGCAGCCGAGCAGTAATACGCCACAGATCCACTCCGGACAGCACGATGTCCTCCCGGCCCCGGCAGCAGTTCCCACAGCCAGCACAGGCAAAACGGAACCGCTGCTGCCGCTCCAGCAGGGGTGTGGCGTCAGTCCGGGCAAAGTCCACCCGTCCGCACAGGTCAATGGCTTCATCTCGCATGATACATTCTCCTTTTTTGCAATGCCTTTATTGTACCGCTGCCGGAGAGGCTTTGCAACCGGGAACCTTTCTGCCTTCAGTGGTCTTTGGCCAGCTTGCCATAGACCACTATGGCATCGCAGATATTGTACTGCTCTGTCCCATGATCTCCCGGGGCATCCAGGGTGACCAGGATGTACTCCCGGCCATCTACCACCGCCAGACTGGCCAGGCAAAGGCCTGCTGCGGCAGTATAGCCTGTTTTGCCACCTAAAATCCGGACCTGTTCCCCGAGGAACTCCGTGCCATCCAGTTTGCCCAACAAGGTGCTGGTCAGGGATACCCCTTGCGGATGCTGGGCCGTGGCGGTGCTGGTATAATGCGGGGCTGTAAAGACCGTTCGAAAGGTCTCATTCTGCAGTGCTCTTTGTAACAGTACTGCCAGATCGGCGGCGCAGGAATAGTGCTGAGGCTCCGTCAGACCCGTAGGGTTGCAAAAGTGGGTGTGCCTCATGCCCAGGTCCTGGGCTTTCTGGTTCATTCGCTCCACAAATGCTTCCTGACTGCCGCTGACCAGCCGGGCCAGGGCTTGACAGCATTCCGCCCCAGAGGGCAGCATGGCCCCGTAAAGCAGATCTCTTACTGTAACCGTCTCCCCGGGTGTGAACCCTGCCATGGAGGCTCCTTCTGCCGTCAATGGAGGAAAGATGTCCTCCGGCAAAGTCACCGGTGTATCCAGATCCGGCACAGCTTCCACTGCCAACAGCACCGTCATCATTTTGGTCAGAGAGGCCGGTGCCACCTCCTCCCCTGCCCGTTTCCGGGCCAGAACCTTGCCGCTTCGGGCATCGATCAGGATGGCATATCGGCTGGACGTGTCCAAAAGGATATTCTGCCGGAGCAGCAAGCTGAAAAGAAGCAGTAAAACCGCCAGCAAGCATACGATTCTCCATCTGCGACGCCGGGTTTGTGGTGATTTGCGATGTTTCAAGGTGTGTTCTCATTCCTTTTTTGCAGAATTAAAGCGCTTTCACCTTTTAACACGAGATAAAAGTGTTTTTTCCTGCAAGAGAGGAAGATTTTATGATTCCAACTGCAACAAAAAAGCCCTGAGACTTTCATCTCAGAGCTTTTCGTTCAAGTCGGCGACTACCTATTTTCACAAGCCGTTTCCAGCTAACTATCTTCGGCACAAGTGAGCTTAACTTCTG
>CAKSXW010000026.1 GCA_934518555.1 uncultured Faecalibacterium sp.
GCCCTTGCACAGGCTGATGATGTTGTTCAGGTAGGTGGGGCTGATGCTGTTGCCGCAGAAGTAGATCTTCAGGCCGTTGTCCACCTCGTTGTGGTACATCCCCTTGACTGCCTCGATGACAGCACGGGCACCCAGGTAGCTGCCGCCGATACCGGCCACCACCAGCACGTCGGAGTCCTCACGGATCTTGGCGGCTGCGGCCTTGATGCGGGCAAATTCTTCCTTATCATAATCACGGGGCAGATACATCCAGCCCAGGAAGTCGTTGCCCGGGCCGGACTTTGCCTCCAGCTGCTTGTGGGCTGCTTCCACCTGGGGATAAATGGCTGCATATTCCTCTTCGCTGATAAAGCTGGAGAGGTGTTTGGTGTTCAGTGCGACACTCATTCTATTCTAACCTCCAAACGATTTGCCGGGCCCTTGCCCTGCGAGGAAATATCTTGGTATAAGTGTACCGTTCCCACCCGGCAAAGTCAAGGTCCAATTCCTTGGATTTCATACAATTTTAATAGTGTTTTTTTGTTTCTTCATCCAGATTTGTTCAGCCATCCAGTTTCCTATGGCGAACCGCCTGCCGCTTTTGTTCGCTGAAGCGTTTGATTCCCCCTTGTCAGCTCGTCAGGCTGCCCCACAACAGCCCAAAAGCGGTGCCAAAGCCCATCCGGGGAGCGTCTGCCGCCGCCTGCACCGGGTACCGGCCCAGCTCCTGGTCCCCCTGCAGCACCCGGGCGGTGCCCAGGGTCTGGCCCTTTGTCACCGGGGCCTCCAGCTGCTCCGGCAGTTCCAGTTCCACCGTCAGCTCTGCCGCCCCCTGCCGGGGCAGCAGGATGGTCTGGGGCAGGGCCCCGTAGTCCAGGGGCACCCCGGCCTCGGCACTGCCCACTACTTTTAATTGTAAGGGCCGGGGCTCCGGCTCCGGCAGCGGTGCCGCCTGCCAGCCCCCAAAGCCATAGTCCAGCAGGGCAGTGGCGGCGTCGAACCGATCCTTGCTGGAGGGAGCTCCCAACACCACTGCAATGAGGCTCAGGCCCTCCCGGGTGGCACTGGCACTGATGCACACCCCAGCTCCGCCGGTGGTTCCGGTCTTGAGGCCGGTGATGCCCTGATACCGCCGCAGCAGCTTGTTGGTGTTCACCAGCTGGGTGGCACCGTCCCGGAGGCTGTCAGTCCAGATGCCGGTATAGTGCAGTACCTCCGGGCAGGTGTTCAGGATCTGGCGGCTCATTACCGCCACGTCCCGGGCGGTGGACTGGTGGCCCTGGGTATCCAGGCCGCAGGCGTTGTGGAAGGTGGTGTGCTCCATGCCCAGCTCTGCCGCCCGGCGGTTCATCTGCTCCACAAAGGCCGGCTCGCTGCCCCCCACCAGCTCTGCCACCGCCACAGCGGCATCGTTGGCGGAGCAAACGCAGATGGCCTTGATCATTTCGTCCAGGGTAAACTGCTCCCCGGGTTCCAGCCAGATCTGGCTGCCGCCCATGTGGTAGGCGTGCTCACTGACCGGCACCGGGGTATCCAGGGTGAACCGCCCCTGGTGGATGGCCTCAAAGGTCAGCAGCAGGGTCATCACCTTGGTAATGGAGGCCATGGGCATGGGCTGGTCCGGGTCCTTCTCGTAAAGCACCGTACCGGAGGCCTGGTCCACCAGGATAGCGGCCCGGCAGTTCAGGGCCAGGGGCGAGGCTGCTGTGGGCAGCACCGCTGGGGCTTCTGCTGCCGGAGCCGGAGCAGGCTCCCCTGCCGTCTGCACTGCCAGGCCCCTGCCCTGGGATGTGCCAAACGCCAGGGCAAACAGCCAGAAGCACAGCACCCCGGCACACAGCAACGCCAGATCTCTCCGTTTCATTCCCGGTCCCTCCCCCGTGATCTCGTCTGCTGCAATGTATGCAGCACCCGGCAGCTCCATGCCCCGGCCCGGTTTCCACCCCAGAACGCTGGGCCGTGCAAAATCCGCTCTTGCGCCCCGGCAGGGCCATAGTATATAATAAGGAGCAAGGCATTTTTACTCTCTTTAGTGGAAAGGAAATCCCCTCATGCGAGTTTGTTTTTATACTTTGGGCTGCAAGGTCAACCTGAACGAGACCGGGGCCCTGGAGCAGATGTTCCGCAGCCACGGCTTTACCATTGCCCAAGAGGGCCAGCCGGCAGACGTGTTTGTGGTAAACAGCTGCACCGTTACCAATTTCGGTGACCAGAAAAGCCGCAAATGGCTGCGCCGTGCCAAACGGGAAAACCCCGGTGCCGTCACGGTGCTGACAGGCTGCTACCCCCAGGCTTTCCCCGAGGAGGCTGCCCAATTTATGGAGGCGGACCTGGTGTGCGGCAACGGAGACCGGAAGGCCATCCTGGATAATGTGCTGAAGCTGCTGGAGGGCCATGAGCGTATCGTGGCCATTACCCCCCACCAGCGTGGTGAGCTGTTTGAGGAGCTGCCGGTGGAGCGGTTCGAGACCCACACCCGGGCCTTTATCAAGGTAGAGGACGGCTGCAACCGTCAGTGTGCCTACTGCGTCATCCCCCGGGCCCGGGGCCCGGTGCGGAGCCGTGCCGAGGACAGCATTCTGGCAGAGCTGCGGCAGCTGGCAGCCTCCGGCTACCAGGAGGTGGTGCTCAGTGCCATCTCCCTGCCCAGCTACGGCCTGGACACCGGCACCAACCTGGTGGAGCTGGTGGAGAAATGTGCTCAGGTGGAAGGCATCCAGCGGATCCGTCTGGGCAGCCTGGACCCGGATATGCTGACCCCGGAGTACATCACCCGGCTGGCTGCCGTGGACAAGCTGTGCCCCCAGTTCCATCTGAGCCTCCAGAGCGGCTGCACCGCCACCTTGCGCCGGATGCGCCGGGTTTACACTGCCGAACAGTACGCCCAGGTGGTGGACCAGATCCGGGCCGCCTACGGGGACCGTCCCGTCAGCTTTACCACCGACTGCATCTGTGGCTTCCCCGGAGAGACCCAGGCTGATTTTGAGGAGAGCTGCCGCTTTTTGCAGCAGATCGGCTTTTTGAAGGTCCATGTGTTCCCCTACTCCCGCCGCAGCGGCACCCCGGCCTACGACTTCCCTCAGCAGATCCACGAGCGTGAAAAACAGGCACGGAGCCGTGAAATGAACGCCATTGCGGAGCAGACCCGGTGCCAGGTGCTGGCCGCCTATGCAGGTACCGAGGACGATGTTCTGCTGGAAACTCCCCTGTCCGGCACCCTGTTTACCGGCTACACCCGGCTGTACATCCCGGTGGTGGTATCGGCCCCGGGGTGCCAGAGCGGCCAGATCGTTCACGTCCGGCTGGGGGACTACGACGGCGAACGGGTGCGTGCAGCACTTTGCTGAGTTTTTGTGCTGAATTATGTTCACTTTTATCTACTTGCGATTTATTTAACGATTTTTGTGGTTTCCCCTTTTCTTCCATCTTTCTTTATGCTAAAATAATACTGGACCATTGGGGGCCCGGCACTGAGTAGAGCAGTGCCTGTACCAAACGCCCCCCTGCAGCACCTTGGCCTGCCCGGGCACCGGAGGCCAGGGATCGAGATGCATTTTTGTTGTCAAAGCAAGGAGAGATTGGAATGAGTTTTAGAGGAATCAACACGACGGTCATCCAGATCCGCCGCCAGGTGTTTACCGAGGTGGCACGGATGGCTTACGCCAACGTCAAGGGCGAGCAGGCCAACCACCTGATGCGAAAGATCCCTTACACCATCATCCCCGGTGAGGAGGGCAAGCTGCGTAAGGATATCTTCCTGGAGCGTGCCATCGTTGAGGAGCGTGTGCGTCTGGCCATGGGCCTGCCCACCCGCCGCATGGACGAGCACAACAGCGTGGTCTCCGGCCTGGAGGACGCCTCCATTGCAGATAAGTACTACGATCCTCCGCTGGTAAACGTGATCAAGTTTGCCTGCAACCGCTGCCCAGAAAAGCTGGTGAAGGTCTCTGACCTGTGCCAGGGCTGCCTGGCTCACCCCTGTATGGAAGTGTGCCCCAAAAAGGCCATTACCTGGGAGAGCGGCCGTTCCACCATCGACCAGGAAAAGTGCATCAAGTGCGGCCGCTGCGTCACCGTCTGCCCCTACAACGCCATCGTCAAGACCGAGCGTCCCTGCGCCGCTGCCTGCGGCATGGGTGCCATCCACTCTGATGAGCTGGGCCGTGCCGAGATCGACTACAGCAAGTGTGTTTCCTGCGGCCAGTGCCTGGTGAACTGCCCCTTTGGTGCCATTGCCGACAAGGGCCAGATCTATCAGCTGATCCAGGGCTTCAACCGGGGCGACCGCATCTATGCGCTGGTGGCTCCTGCCTTTATCAACCAGTTCCCCAACCTGGCCTCCACCGGCAAGCTGAAGGCCGCCCTGAAGGCTATCGGCTTCTGCGACGTGGTGGAAGTGGCCATCGGTGCTGACCTGTGCACCGTGGACGAGGCCCACGACTTCCTGGAGGAAGTACCGGAGAAGCTGGACTTTATGGCTACCTCCTGCTGCCCGGCCTGGAGCATGATGGCAAAGACCGCCTTCCCCGGCCTGGCCAAGAACATCTCCATGACCATGACCCCCATGGTGTTCACTGCCCGTATGATAAAGCAGGCGGACCCCGAGGCCCGGATGTGCTTTATCGGACCCTGCGCCGCCAAAAAGCTGGAGGCCTCTCGCCGCACCGTCCGCTCTGACGTGGACTTTGTGCTGACCTTTGAGGAGCTGGCTGGCATCATCGAGGCCAAGGACCTGGATCTGGACAACCTGGAAGTGGATCCTGCCGAGATGGACCTGTGCTACGCCTCTGCTGCAGGCCGTGGCTTTGCCCAGTCCGGCGGCGTGGCCAAGGCTGTTGCCGACAAGATCAAGGAATGGCGTCCCGACATGGAGGTGAAGATTGCCTCCGCCCAGGGCCTGGCCGACTGCAAGAAGCTGCTGATGCTGGCCAAGGCTGGCAAGTACAACGGCTACCTGCTGGAAGGCATGGGCTGCCCCGGCGGCTGCATCGGCGGTGCCGGCACCATTGCCGACCCCGTGCGTACCGCTGCGGTGCTGAACAAGTATGTGAAGGAAGCCGAGTTTACCGACCCGGAGCAGAGTGCCTTTATGTCCAACATCCACATGCTGAAGGACGACCCCAACTTCGAGCTGTAAATTTCCCTGCTTTCTGCCGCCTCCCCCGGGAGGCGGCTTTTTTGATGCTTTGCCCCAGTCTCTTTCGTGATTGTGCAATATTTTTGTGAAAGACCCACGAACTACGTTGACAATTTTGCCAAGCCATGTTACAGTTGCGTTGCAGAACCCATTTTGAACGCTTCTGTCGTTGCCGCTGTCTGCGGCAAGAAAGGCTGATCTTTATGACAACCACCTTCAAACGCATCAGCGCAGCTGCGCTGTCGGTGCTGCTGCTCTGCATCCTGACCCTGGGGGCCGCAGCGGCATCCCAGCATACGGTAGGTGTAAAATTCTGGAAAACCAGCTCCGATAAGGAGTCCATGGCCAACGCCGGCATCGATGCCAGCCGGGACGCCACCCTGACCCGGCAGACCAACGGCACCTATACCCTGTCGCTGCCGGTGCAGCAGGTCTCCAAGCTGGGGGTCACCGGCTGCCTCATCGGCCTCACCATCGGGGACGTGACCTATTCCGGCACCCTCAGCGGTGATCCGGCAGAGGGCACCGGGCTGCTGACCCTCAAAAACCTGCCTGCCTCGGTGCTGACCGGCAGTGACCTGAACAAGGCCCTTACTGTTACCTGCAACATCCAGATGGACCTGAGCCTGCTGGGAGAGCTGAACACCTCTGCCCGGATGTGCATCTGGAGCCAGTGAGCCCATCTGACCCAAAAGGGACTGCTGCCAACCGCAGCAGTCCCTTTTTTGCCCTCAGCTGTCCATGTGCTTTTCCACAAAGTCCCCCACCAGCCGGTCCAATTGCAGCACGGCGTTCTCGGCTCCTTTCATCACCTTACGGGTGGTGCGCCGCAACTGACGCTGGTTCTGGGTGGCCGCCATGGCTCCTGCTGCCCCCAGGGCAGCCCCGGCGGCCATGCCCAGCAGCACCCCGGAGGAGGCTCCGTTGTTTGTCTGTTTCATTGCCAAAACTCCTTTCCCTGCCTGGTTTCCAGGCCGACGGCAGTAGTATTTCCTGTAAAGAATCTGGTATACGCTTTTTTTGCACAGAAATTTGTGGTATACTGAACCATGATGTTTTTCGGGCACCGGGCCGCAGCGGCCTGCCGCCCCAAAACACAAAGGAGGTTCCCGTATTTGATCAAACCTGTTGAACCCAAAAAAGTCCTTTGCATCCACGATCTGTCCGGCGTAGGCCGTTGCAGCCTGGCGGTGATCCTGCCGGTGCTGTCGGTCATGGGCGTGCAGCCTGTGGCCCTGCCTACGGTGGTGCTTTCCACCCACACCGGCGGCCTGGGCACCCCTGCCCGGATGGACGGCGACGCCTACGGGGCTGCAGCCCTGGACCACTACCACAGCCTGGGTCTGGACTTTGATTGCATTTATACCGGCTACCTGGGAGGCGAAGCCCAGGTGGGCCTGGCTGAAAAAGCCTTTGCTCTGTGGCCTGCCGCCCACAAGATCGTGGACCCGGTCATGGGGGACAACGGCAAGGCCTACACCACCGTGACCCCGGCCCTGATGGACCGGATCCGGGGGCTGTGCCGCCAGGCAGACCTGATCCTGCCCAACTACACCGAGGCTCAGTTGCTGCTGCAGCGGACACCGGTGACCACTTCCCTGGAAGAACCCCAGGCTCAGGCCCTGGCCGACGAACTGATGAGCCTGGCCCCCAATGCCGTGGTCACCGGCCTGCCTCTGGGCCCGTACATCGGTTGTGCCGGCAGCGGCACCGACCGCTTCGTCCTGAAAAAGCTCCACCTGGACCGCAGCTTCCCCGGCACCGGAGACCTGTACGGTGCGGTGCTGCTGGGCTCCCTGATCCAGGGCAACGCCCTCAGCGCTGCCGCCGACAACGCCGCCGAGTTCGTGTCTCTGGCCATCCAGAGCACCCCTGCAAACCAGGACACCCGTTTTGGGGTCTGGTTTGAGCCGCTGCTGCCCCGGCTGTGCCCACCCCGGGATCTTTAACAGGGGGCCGCTATGTGTGAAAAACCGACCCTGAATATCGTCCTGGTGGAGCCTCGCATCCCCCAGAACACCGGCAATGTGGCCCGTACCTGTGCCTGCACCGCCTGCCGGCTCCATCTGGTGGGCCCCATGGGTTTTGCCATCGACGACAAAAAGCTGAAGCACGCCGGGCTGGATTACTGGCACTACCTGGACATCACCTATTACGATGGCTTGGAGGACTTTTTTGCCCGGAACCCCGGCCCCTTTTACTACTTTACCACCAAGGCACCCCAGCGATACACCGATGTGCAGTACCCGGACGGGGCCTACCTGGTGTTTGGCCGAGAGGATGCCGGGCTGCCGGAGGCCTTGCTTGCTGCCAACCAGGAGCACTGCGTCCGGATGCCCATGCGTGACACCTGCCGCAGCCTGAACCTGTCCAACAGTGTGGCTGTGGGGGTGTACGAGGTGCTGCGCCAGTGGGATTTTCCGGAACTGCTGGACCACGGACACCTACGAGACTATGAATGGAAATGAGGATACTATGAGCAAAATTGCGATCCTGACCGATTCCTCCTGTGATATTCCCCAGGAGATGGCCGAAAAGTACGGCATCGACATCATGGGCTTCCACATCCTGCTGGATGACGTGGATTACCTGGAGCGTGAGAGCTGCACCAACACGGAGTTCTACGAAAAGATGCGCCAGGCCAAGGGCGTGCCCTCCACAGCAGCCATCACCCCCATCCAGTTCTGTGAAAAATACTGCCAGTATGTGGACGAGGGCTACACCGATGTGATCCATGTGCCCATCAACAAGTCCGGTTCCTCCACCTACAACAACGCCCTGATGGCCCAGGGCATGCTGCGGGAGGAGCGGCCGGAGCACCACCTGAAGATCCATCTGCTGGACCCCCACACCTATTCTATGGTGTTTGGCTGGTATCTGTGCCAGATGGCCCGGAAGCTCCAGAACGGTGCGGAGATCCGCCATGTGATCCGGGAGTTTGAAAAGCAGATGAACTGCATGGAGATCGTTCTGGGACCCTACAGCCTGAAGCAGATGAAAAAGAGCGGCCGCATCTCTGCCGCCGCTGCCGTTATGGGCGAGCTCATGGGCATCCGCCCCATCATCACCCTCATCGACGGCAAGACCCAGGTAGAAGCCAAGGTCCGGGGCGACGACAAGGTGGTGCCTGCCATGGTGGAGCTGGCCGCTAAGCGCAGCCAGGGGGTGGAAGATTTTGAGTATATGATCGGCCACACCGACATCCAGCAGGCCTCAGACCTGGAAAAGGCCTGCCGCAAGGCCTTTGGCAAGGCCCCTCTTATCGTGTTCCAGCTGGGCGGCGTAGTGTCTGCCAACACCGGCCCCGACACGGTGGCCCTGGTGTATACCGGCCACCCCAGAGGGTAACACACGATTTTAATAGCCTCCGCTTCGCTCTGGCTATTTCAGCGGTAATTCTATTTTTACTTTGAGGTTTCGAAAAACCTGCGGGCTTTTCGAAACCTCTTTTTTACCGGAAGGGTCCAAGCCAAACCCTACATCTGTTCCCAATTCTGCAATAATTCATTGCAATCCGCCCAAAATTATGATATACTCCCTTGTGCTGTGTTTTTTCACGGCTCCTTTAGAGCAACTTAGGATTTTAGGCTCCCCGGTGTGTCTCGAACCATGCCGGGCCAAACCCACAGGGGCTGGCGGCCCTGTGCGGTCAAAATCTTTCCGCTGGAGTATTGTTATGAATCAGAATCCTTCCGTCCGTAAACTGGCACGCTGCGGCGTGGTGGCTGCCATCTATGTGGTGCTGTGCCTGGCACTGCAGCCCCTTTCCTACGGGGCAGTGCAGGTCCGTGTGGCCGAGGCCCTGTGCCTGCTGCCGGTGTTTGGCACCGAGTACATCCTGGGTGTGGTGCTGGGCTGCTTTTTGGCCAACCTGCTGGGCTCCACCATCGTGGACGTGATCTTTGGCACCCTGGCCACCCTGCTGGCCTGCCTGGTCACCTACCGGCTGCGGAACATCCGCTTCAAGGGCCTGGCCCTGGCTGCCAGCCTGCCCCCGGTGCTGTTCAACGCTGTGATCATCGGCATCGAGATCGCTGTGATGTTCCCGGACCCCACCTCCAGCGCACCCATCTGGCTGGCCTGCATCACCAACGGCATCTCGGTGGGCATTGGCGAAATCATCAGCTGCACCGTTCTGGGTGTGCTGCTGGTGAAGATCATTGAAAGCAACGCCGCTCTGAGCAAGATCTTTGGGGCGGAATAAGCGGCTTTGCCGCAGGAGGGCCCCATGCAGCCAAACGGAATGATCTTTTGGGATTGGAACGGCACCCTGCTGGACGATGTGGCGTTTACCCACGGGTGTCTGAACTGGATGCTGGAGACCCACGGCTACCCTCAGCGGTACGACCTTTCCCAGTATCGGGAGCTGTTCGGCTTCCCCATTGAAGAATACTACACCCGGGCCGGGTTTGATTTTTCCCGGCACCCCTACCCTATGCTGGCACAGCGGTTTATGGACCACTACAATGCCGGGGTGCCCGGGTGCCCCGTTACGGCCCACGCTGCCAGCACCCTGGCAGAGCTGGCCCGCCGGGGCTGGCAGCAGTCTGTCCTTTCCGCCTCCCGTCGGGACTACCTGATCGAGCAGGTATCCGCACGGGGTCTGCAGGGCTTTTTCACCGAGTTGCTCGGCCTTGCAGACATCTACGGCGTCAGTAAGGTGCAGATGGGCCAGCAGTGGCTGGCCCAAAGCGGCCTGGACCCGGCCAGCTGCGTGATGATCGGGGACACCGACCACGACGCCCAGGTGGCCCGGGCCATGGGTACCCGTTGTGTGCTGTACACCGGCGGCCACCAATCCCGTGCCCAGCTCCAGGCCGTCTGCCCCTATGTCATTGAGGACCTGGCCCTGCTGCCGGATCTTCTGGAGACCTTATAAGCCCCTTGCCCCGTGCTCCCCTGGGAGCACGGGGCTTTTGCTGCACCTGGGCCTCTTTTTGCGGCTTTCCGCCTACGATTTTACAGAAAGTTCATGCAAAAACGTGCTAAAATCCTTCTGTGGGTTTGACGCTCCTGCCGCTTTGGTGTATCATATAAGTTGTATTGATATGTCCTTTCTGGATGCAGCGGCATCCTGATTCTACAGTATGAGGTGTAACCAATGTCCCTTGTTGAAAAACTCTTTGGCAGCTTCTCGGACCGAGAGCTGAAAAAGGTAAATCCCCTTACCAAGCAGGTGCTGGCTCTGGAGCCCAAGTACGCTGCCCTGTCCGATGCAGAGCTGCAGGCCCAGACCGCTGCCTTCAAGCAGCAGCTGGCTGACGGCAAGACCCTGGACGACATCCTGCCCGACGCCTTTGCCGTGTGCCGGGAGGCCGCCTGGCGTGTGCTGGGCATGAAGCACTTCCCGGTGCAGATCACCGGCGGCATTGCCCTGCATCGGGGCGACATCGCTGAGATGCAGACCGGTGAAGGCAAGACCCTGGTGGCTACCCTGCCGGCCTACCTGAACGCCCTGACCGGCGAGGGGGTCCATGTGGTCACTGTCAACGACTACCTGGCCAAGCGTGACAGCGAGTGGATGGGCAAACTGTACCGCTGGCTGGGCCTCACCGTGGGCCTGATCGCCCAGGGCATGGACGGCGACGCACGCCGGGCCGCCTACGCTGCCGACATCACCTACGGCACCAACAACGAATTTGGCTTCGATTACCTCCGTGACAACATGGTCACCTACAAGGCCAACATGGTGCAGCGCGGCCACGCCTATGCCATCGTGGACGAGGTGGACTCCATCCTCATCGACGAGGCCCGTACTCCGCTGATCATCTCTGGCAAGGGCGAGGATTCCTCCAGCCTGTACACCCAGGTGGACCGGTTTGCCCGTACCCTCCGTAAGAGCGTGGTGGTGGAGCTGGAGGACAAGGTGTCCACCGACGAGCAGGCCGACGGCGATTATGTGGTGGATGAAAAGCACAAGACCTGCACCCTCACCGCCAACGGCATCAAAAAGGCCGAGGCCTACTTCCACATCGAGAACCTGGCTGCCGCCGAGAACATGACCCTGTCCCACCACATCGACCAGGCCATCAAGGCCTACGGCGTGATGCAGAAGGACATCGACTATGTGGTGAAGAACGGCGAAGTCATCATCGTGGACGAGTTTACCGGCCGCCTGATGATCGGCCGCCGCTACAACGAGGGCCTGCACCAGGCCATTGAGGCCAAGGAGGGCGTAAAGATCGCCGCCGAGAGCAAGACCCTGGCCACCATCACCTTCCAGAACTACTTCCGTATGTACAAGAAGCTGTCGGGCATGACCGGTACCGCCAAGACCGAGGCCACCGAGTTTACCGAGATCTACGGCCTGAACATCGTCACCGTGCCCACCAACCGCCCCAAGCAGCGGCAGGACTACCCCGATGCCATCTACAAGACCGTCAACGGCAAGTACCGGGCCGTGATCCAGCAGGTGATGGAGTGCCACAAAAACGGCCAGCCGGTGCTGGTGGGTACCGTCAGCGTGGAAAAGAGCGAGATCCTGGCCAAAATGCTCCAGCGTTACACCCGGGATTTCAACGTGCTGAACGCCAAGAACCACGAGCGTGAGGCCGAGATCGTGGCCCAGGCCGGCAAAAAGGGTGCCATTACCATTGCCACCAACATGGCAGGCCGTGGTACCGATATCATGCTGGGCGGCAACGTGGAGTACATGGCCAAGGCCCAGATGCGGAAGGAACACTTCTGCGAGAATCTGCTGTGCCCGGAGACCCCCCAGGACGCCGACCCGGCTGCGGTGGAGATGCTGCTGGCAGAGGCCAACGGCCACGGTGACACCGAGGATGCCAACATTCTGGCTGCACGCCAGCGGTTTGAGGAGCTGTATGCCCAGTACAAGCCTGCAGTGGAGGCCGAGGCCCAGCAGGTCCGGGCAGCCGGCGGCCTGTTCATCATTGGCACCGAGCGTCACGAGAGCCGCCGTATCGACAACCAGCTGCGTGGTCGTGCCGGACGCCAGGGCGACCCCGGTGCTTCCCGGTTCTACCTGAGCCTGGAGGACGACCTGATGCGGCTGTTTGGCGGCGAACGGGTCTCCAGCCTTATGGACACCCTGAAGTTGGACGAGGACACCCCCATTGAGAACCGCATGATCACCAATACCCTGGAAAGTGCCCAGAAAAAGCTGGAAGGCCGCAACTTCGAGATCCGTAAAAACGTGCTGAAGTACGACGACGTGATGAACCAGCAGCGTGAGATCATCTACGGCCAGCGCCGGAAGGTGCTGGATGGCGAGGACATCAGCACCGAGATGCACAATATGCTGCGGGAAAATATCGACTCCAGCTGTGCCCAGTTCCTGGCCGGTGACGTAAAGGACGATTGGGACTTTGGTGCCCTGCGCCGCCACTACCTGGGCTGGCTGACCACCGACGCCGACTTCCACTACACTGTGGAGGACTTTGACAACATTACCCGGGAGGGCATTGCTGATACCCTGTACCACCGGGGGATGCAGATCCTCCAGGGCAAAGAGGTGCGCTACGGTGCCCCCCTCATGCGAGAGCTGGAGCGCATCTGCCTGCTGAAGTGTGTGGACCGCCAGTGGATGGACCACATCGACAACATGGACCAGCTGCGGCAGGGCATTGCACTGCGTGGCTACGGCCAGAAGGACCCGGTGGTGGAATACCGCATCGAGGGCTTTGATATGTTCGACCAGATGGTGGATTCCATCCGGGAGGACAGCGTGAAGATGCTGCTGACCATCGAGATCCGGCAGGCAGGCTCTGCCCCCAAACGGGAACAGGTAGCCCGGCCCACCGGCGAGGGCTTTGTGCCCGGCAACGGCGCCCCCGGCGTAAAGGGTGCCCCCAAGGGCCAGCCGGTGCGTGTGGTAAAGATCGGCCGCAACGACCTTTGCCCCTGCGGCAGCGGCCTGAAATGGAAAAAGTGCACCTGCCCCCAGTACCATCCCGACGGGAACCCGGACGGGGAATAATACCTGTACGGAGAGACCTTCCCGGCCTTTGCCGTGACCGAGAAGGTCTTTGCCATAAATTCAGAGGGAGTTGATGTTGGAATGATCACACCGGAAAATCTTCTGGCAGCAGCCAAGGCCCTGGAGCCTCAGCTGCAGACCTGGCGGCGCACCCTGCACCGCCACCCTGAGGTGGGCTTTGACCTGCCCCAGACCAAGGCCCTGGTCAAAAAAGCACTGACAGAAATGGGCTACCAACCCCAGGACTGCGGCAAGTGCGGCGTGGTGGCCCTTGCAGGGGGCAAGCACCCCGGCAAGGTGATCCTGCTCCGGGGCGACATGGACGCTCTGCCCCTGCAGGAGGAGTCCGGCGAGGAGTTTGCCTCCCAGGTCCCCGGCAAGATGCACGGCTGCGGCCACGATATGCACACCGCTATGATGCTGGGTGCGGCAAAGCTGCTGAAGGACCACGAGGATCAGATCCAGGGCACTGTAAAGCTGGAGTTCCAGCCTGCGGAGGAGATCTTCCAGGGCTCCCCGGACATGATCGCCCACGGCCTGCTGGAAAACCCCAAGGTGGACGCTGCCGCCATGTTCCATGTGCTGGCAGGGTTGCCCCTGCCCTCCGGCATGGTGCTGGTGCCCGGGGGCGGCATTACCATGGCCAGCTGCGAGCAGTACCACATTACGGTGCAGGGCAAGGGTGGCCACGGCTCCATGCCCAATGTCTGCATCGACCCCATCACCGCAGCAGCCCACATCCACATTGCCCTGCAGGAGATCAACAGCCGGGAGCTGGACCCTGCCGGGTTCGGCGTGTTTACCACCGGCCGGTTTGAGGCAGGCAAGGCCTCCAATGTGATCCCGGACACCGCCGATATGTGGGGCACCATCCGCACCGTGGACCCGGAGCAGAAGATCAGTGCCCAGATCCACCAGCGCATGACCGAGATCGCCCAAGGGGTGGCCACGGCCTACCGCTGCACCGCTGAGGTGACCTTCAGCGATTACTGCCCCTGCATGGTGGTGGACAAGCCCCTGGCCCAAAACGCCCTGGCCTATATGACCGAGCTGCTGGGCAAGGGTGCCATGGACATGACCGCCCTTACCGGCGGCAAGCCCGGCGGCGGCAGCGAGGACTTTGCCTTTGTGAGCCACGAAGTGCCCACCGTGAGCATGTTCCTCTCCGCCGGCAACGCCAAGGAGGGCTACACCTACGGCCAGCACCACCCCAAGGTACGGTTTGACGACAGCGTCCTTTTTGAAGGCTCTGCTGCCTACACCTACCTGGCCCTGCGGTGGCTGGCAGACCATCAGTAAACCAACACTGCTATATTAACTATGCCCGGAGCCTTTAAAAAAGGCTCCGGGCTTATGTTTTGCCGGGTAACAGCCAGGCCCACTTCACACAGGCCTGGCTGTTCTGAAAAGATACGATAAGCAATGGGGCGTCACAGCAGCTTTGCCCCGGAGTGGGGCTGGCTTTCTGCCCCCAGACTTTGCAGTTTTTGGGGCAGAGCCCTCAGGTCTCCCTCAGTGTACCACCATCCCACTGCCAGGGCCAGGGCTGCCAGCAGCACCAGCACCCCCAACAGCTTCCGCAGTGGGTGGCGTTTTTTGCCCGGGGGAGCCGCTGCCGCCTCTGCCGGGGCCTCCGGGTCCGGCACCGGGTCCCCATAGCGGTACCAGCTGGTGCCCTCTGCCTGGGGCAGGCCGCAGGCGGCCCGGCGGATCATATCCAGCAGCCAGAGCCCCGGGCGGTCCTCCGGGTACACAGTGCGGAGCCAGCAGCCTTTTTTGCTGCCCAGCAGCAGCTGGACCTGCCCTGTCTGCTCCACGCAGCCCACTGCCAGCTCCACCCCAAGCAGCTGCCGGGCCCCTTGCACCCGGGCCACAGCCTGCTGCACTGCCGAGAGGCGGCCTCCACGGCGGGCGATCTGGGGCCCCAGGTCCGGGTGGGCGTAGCTTTGGGTGCCAAAATCAAAGACCTTTTCGGCCCCGGGCACCGCTTCCAGCCGGGCCTCCACCAGGGCACCTGCGGCCCCGTCGGCACACACCAGCAGCCGCCGATGCTGTTCCAGGGCTGCCACCGTGGCAGCCGCCAGGCCCTGGTCCCCTTCCCCATACAGGGCGGCTCCAAAGCAGCCTTGCAGGCTCCGGCGAGCCTTTTCCAGCCCGGCCCGGCTCTCCCCCTGAAGGGCCACCAGGGTCTCGGCCCCTTGGCTGCGGCACTGGACCCGGACCTTCCACCCGGCAGGCAGTGCTGCCGTGGCCTGCTGCACCGCCAAAGCCGATGGGCCGAACAGCCGCAGCACGCAGCCAGGCTGCTTGGGATCTTCCTTTCTCAAAACAAGCTCACCCCCGCAGTCCCCGGGGGGACCGTGTTATTCTGCGAGGAAAGCGGCGTTCAGGGCTGCCAGGGCAGCCGGGTCTCTCTGGGCCTGCCGGGCCAGAGGGTAAGAGCCCTCCGGCACCTTTCCCTGGGCCAGCCGCAGGGCCATTTCCAGGGCCATCTGGGCCGCACGAGCCCGTACCAGGGCCCGGCCCGGCCGGGAGACGAACAGCTTTTTCACATACACTGTGCCGCCCCGGGCAGCCCCCAGGTACACCGTGCCCACGGGACGCAGAGCGTCGCCGCCGCCGGGGCCTGCCAGACCGGTAACGCTGATGCCCAGGTCCGCCCCGGCGGCTTCGGCAGCCCCCAGAGCCATCTGGGCGGCCACCGGGGCCGACACCACGTTGTAGGTGTCGATGACCGCCGGGTCTACCCCCACCAGCTTTGCCTTGGCCTGCTCCCAGTAGGTGACAAAGCCGTAGCCGAATACCTCGCTTGCGCCGGACACGTTGGTGATGCGCTGGGCGATCATGCCCCCGGTGCAGCTCTCTGCCGTGGCAAGGGTCAGCCCCTTTGCCTGCAGGGTGTGCACCAAAGTCTCCTCCAGTCCGGCCACATCCTCATCATACACCGCATCCCCCAGCAGATCATAGAACTTTTTGGCGTAAGCCCGGCACATCTTTTCTGCTTCCTGGTCAGTCTTGGCCCGGGCGGTAATGCGGATCTCGCATTCGCCGGTCTTGCAATAGATGGCGGCGGTGGGGTTTGCATTTTCCAGCAGGTGCCGCACCTGATATTCCAGGTTGCTCTCCCCTCCCAGCACCCGAAGGGTCAGGCTGTGGAGGGCGCAGTTCTGCCGGGCCAGCAGCAGGGGCCGCACTTCCTCCTGCCACATAGCCTTCATCTCGTGAGGCACGCCGGGCATCAGCACAGCACAGCGGCCCTCCTGCTCAAACCAGGCCCCGGGGGCGGTGCCATGGCGGTTCACCACCTTATGGCCCTTTACCGGCACCATGGCCTGCTTGCGGTTATTGGGGGTGGTCTGACGGCCGGTGCGTGTAAAGAAGCTGACGATCTTCTCCCACTCCTCCGGGTCAAAGGCCAGGGTGTCCCCGTAGCAGGCAGCCACCGTCTCCTTGGTCAGGTCGTCGGCCGTAGGGCCCAGCCCCCCGGTAAACACCAGCAGGTCGCACCGGTTCTTGGCCTCCTGGACGAACTCTGCCAGCCGGCCCTGGTTGTCACCGATGGTGCTTTCCCGTTGGACTGTGATGCCCAGCGCTGCCAGCTCCTGGCTCAGGTACTGGGCGTTGGTGTTAAGAATGTTGCCGAGCAGCAGCTCGGTGCCCACACTGATGATCTCTGCAGTCATGGATAAATCAACCCTCGAATTCTACCTGATCGGTGATACGGATGCGGATGCGCTCGGCAGCCTCAGCGGCCTCGGCCTCCAGCTGCGCCAGGCCCGGCATGGCAGCCTCGGCCTCCAGGATCTCCTCCAGCTCCGGGCGGATCTTCGGGTGCGGAGGGGTAAAGATGGTGCAGCAATCCTCGTAGGGCAGGATGCTGGTCTCAAAGGTATTGATGTGCCGGGCCGTCTCCACGATCTCGGTCTTGTCCATGCCGATAAGGGGCCGCAGGATGGGCAGGTCCTGGGCAGCGTCGGTGCACTGCAGGGCCTTGACGGTCTGGCTGGCCACCTGGGCCAGGCTCTCGCCGGTGACCAGGGCCTCGCACCCCTGCCGCTTTGCAATGACGTTGGCGATCCGCATCATGCTGCGGCGCATCAGTACCGTAAACAGCACGTCGGGGGCGTTATCCCGGATGTATTCCTGGGGCTTGGTGTAGGGCACCACAAACAGGTTGGTGCTGCCGGTGTAGATGCTGGCAAGCTGGGCCAGAGCCTTAACTTTAAGTTTTGCGCGCTCAGAAGTATACGGAGGGGATGCAAAATGGATGTGATCCAGGGCCAAACCACGCTTTGCCATCCGGTATGCCGCCACGGGGCTGTCGATGCCACCGGACAGCATATTCAGGGCACGGCCGCTGGTGCCCACAGGCAGGCCGCCCTCACCCGGTACTTTCGGGCCGTGAATATACGCACCGTAATCTCGGATCTCCACAATCACCTTGAACTGAGGGTTGTGCACATCCACCTTCAGGTAGTTGTGCTGGCCCAGCAGGTAGGCCCCCAGCTCACGCATCAGCTCCGGGCTGGTCATGGGGTAGGTCTTATCGGAGCGGCGGGCCTCCACCTTAAAGGTGCGGATGCCCCGGAGGCTGTCTCCCAGGTACTCCTCGGCGGTGCGGCAGATGGTGTCAAAGTCCTTGTCGCAGACCACTGCACGGCTGAGGGCTGCCAGGCCGAACACCTTGCTGACCCGGTCAAAGGCCAGGTCCATATCCACATCTTCCTCCTGGGGCTCCATGTAGAAGGTGGACTGGGTGCAGTATACCTGAAACTTGCCTACGGTCTTGAGCCGGTAGCGCAGGATCTTCATCATTGCCGACTCAAACTGGTTGCGGTTAAGGCCCTTCAGGGACATCTCGCCCTGGTAGCCCATAATGATCTCATGCATAAATGTTGTACTCCTCGTGTTACGATTTATCATGGCCGCCGCTTGCGCTCTGGCCACATTCAGCGGAAAAATCAGTTTTATCTGTGGATGGAAAAGAACTGCGGTTCTTTTCCATCCACCTTTTCACAAATCGGGGCCGCACAGGCAGGCCGCTTCTTCTTATGAAGTGGCTCTCGGCTTCTGATCCGCTCTCTCTTTATTTTTTGATTCTCTGCAAATGCTTCATGCCATCTTCAAAGCGGTTCAAAAAGGCATCCACGTCCTCCGGGGTGTTGTCGCCGCAAAAGGACACCCGGATGGCAGTGTCGATGGCCAGAGGGTCCCGGCCCATGGCTGCCAGAGTGTGGCTGGGCTGGCCCCGGCCGCAGGCACTGGCAGAGGAGACGTAGATCTGCTGCTCTGCCAGAAAAGCCAGCATGGTCTCGCTCTTGATGCACATCTCGCTGAAGTTCAGCACCTCCGGCACTGCACTGTCGGGGCTGTTGATGACCACCTCCGGGAAAGCCTTCAGCCCCTGGCGCAGCCGCTGGTTCAGCTGCCGCATGGCGGTGTCACGGCTCTTCATGGTCTTGGCCAGCCGGGTGGCGGCTGCCGCCAGGCCCATGGCGTAGGGCAGGTTCTCGGTGCCGGGCCGGAGGCCTCGCTCCTGCTCGCCGCCCAGGTAGGGGGGCTGAAAGGCCTGCACTACACGGTCGGAGAGGTACAAGGCTCCAATGCCCTTGGGGGCATGGATCTTATGGCCGCTGACCGCCAGGGTGTCGATGTTGTCCAGCTTGATGGGCACACGCATCCAGGCCTGCACGGCGTCCACATGCACCAGGGTCCGGCTGTTGCGGCGTTTGACCTCAGCTGCCAGCCGCTCCACATCGTTGCGGCTGCCCACCTCGTTGTTCACCATCATGCAGGCCACCAGAATGGTGTTTTTGTCCACATGGTCCAGCATCTGCTGGATGTCCAGGGTACCGTCGGGCCGGGGCTTTACCACTGTCACGTCGTAGCCCCGTTTTGCCAGGTCCTCCAGGGGACGCTGGACGCTGGGGTGCTCAAACCCGGACACCACGATGCCCTTGCCAAAGGTACGGGTCCGGGCAGCTCCCAACAGGGCCAGGTTGTTGCTCTCACTGCCGCAGGAGGTGAAGTACAGCTCCCGGCTCTTGCAGCCCAGGGTCCGGGCCACAGCAGCCCGGGCGGCGTTGAGGGCCTCCTCACTGCGGGCCCCGGGGCCGTAAAGGCTGGAGGGGTTGGCCCAATGCTCTCGCATGGCGGTGTTGATGACATCCGCCACCTCCGGTGCCACCATGGTGGTGGCAGCGTTATCCAGATAATGTAATTGTGCGTTTTGCAGCATAAATTGCGTCCTGCTTTCTGTTTTCACAATAATCCAGAGTAAGTATACCACAATCATCTGTGCAACGCAAAACTTTCTGTTCTGTTTTTCCTTGACAAACACCCTGCGGATGTGCTATCTTTACAGCGTAGACTGTATCCCTGCTGACGGAACCTTGTGGAGCACCACAGTGCAGGGGTGCCTTTGAACGTCAATGCCGACCGTCTGGGCAGCCTTGCGCCATTACCGCGCAGAGCTGCCCTTTTTGCTTATCAAGGAGGATGTCTGATGAAAACCGATATCGAGATTGCCCAGGAAGCCACCATGAAACCCATTGCCCAGATTGCTGATTCTCTTGGTCTGGCGGAAGAGAGTGTGATCCCCTACGGCCGCTACAAGGCTAAGATCGACCACCGCCTGATCCACAACGCCAAAAAGCAGGGCAAGCTGATTCTGGTCACTGCCATCAGCCCCACCCCTGCCGGCGAGGGCAAGACCACCACCAGCGTGGGCCTGGCCGACGCCATGAACGCCCTGGGCAAAAAGACCATGCTCTGCCTGCGTGAGCCCAGCCTGGGCCCTGTGTTTGGCATCAAGGGCGGTGCTGCCGGCGGCGGCTACGCCCAGGTGGTGCCCATGGAGGACATCAACCTGCACTTTACCGGAGACCTCCACGCCATTGGCACCGCCAACAACCTGCTGGCTGCCATGATCGACAACAGCATCCAGCAGGGCAACCCCCTGAACATCGACCCCCGGCGCATTACCTGGAAACGCTGCATGGACATGAACGACCGCCAGCTGCGGTTCATCGTAGACGGCCTGGGCGGCAAGGTCAACGGCACCCCCCGGGAGGACGGCTTTGACATTACCGTGGCCAGCGAGGTAATGGCCATCTTCTGCCTGGCCACCAGCATCACCGACCTGAAGGAGCGGCTGTCTCGCATCGTCTGCGCCTACACCTATGACGGCAAGCCTGTGACCGCCGGGGACATTGGTGCCGCCGGTGCCATGACCGCCCTGCTGAAGGACGCTCTGGACCCCAACCTGGTGCAGACCCTGGAGAACAACCCTGCCATCATCCACGGCGGCCCCTTTGCCAACATCGCCCACGGCTGCAACAGCGTGCTGGCCACCAAGCTGAGCCTGTCCCTGGCAGACTACACCATCACCGAGGCCGGCTTTGGTGCGGACCTGGGCGCCGAGAAGTTCCTGGATATCAAGTGCCGCTACGCCGGCATTGCCCCCTCCGCCTGCGTGCTGGTGGCCACCGTCCGTGCCCTCAAGAGCCACGGCGGCGTAGCCAAGGCTGACCTGAACCAGCCCAACCTGGAGGCTGTAAAGGCCGGTGCCGCCAACCTGATCCGCCACATCGACAACCTGAAGAACGGCTTTGGCCTGCCGGTGGTGGTAGCCATCAACGCCTTCCCCACCGACACCGCTGAGGAGCAGGCTTATGTGGAGCAGGTTTGCGCTGAGCAGGGCGTGCCCTGCGTGCTCAGCGAGGTGTTTGCCAAGGGCGGCCAGGGCGGCATGGCTCTGGCTGAAAAGGTGCTGGAGGTGCTGGAGGATCGGCCCATCCAGTACACCTATCCCCTGGAAATGCCCCTGAAGGACAAGATCAACGCCATTGCCACCAAGATCTACCGTGCCGACGGCGTAAACTACAGTGCTGCCGCCAGCAAGACCCTGGCAGAGCTGACGGAGATGGGCTACGGGGACCTGCCGGTGTGCATCGCCAAGACCCAGTACAGCTTCAGCGACAACGCCAAGCTCATTGGCGCCCCCACCGGCTTTACCATGGAGGTCCGTGAGGTGCGTCTGGCCGCCGGTGCAGGCTTTGTGGTGGTGATCTGCGGCAGCATCATGACCATGCCGGGCCTGCCCAAAAAGCCTGCCGCTGTAGGCATCGACGTGGACGCTGATGGCAAGATCACCGGCTTGTTCTGAGCCACTGTTTAAAATGGTCTCCGCTTCGCTCTGACCATAAACCAAGGAATTTTAACTTTTATCATCGTGGTGGAGAAACGTCTGCGGACGTTTCTGCACCACTTTTTCACAAGAAAAGCTGCCCCCGGAAACCATTTCTTCTGTGAAAATGCGCTTGTTGCGCCCCACAGGGCGCAACAAGCGCAAACTATAAAATATTTTCCGCTGAAGATGGCTAGAGCGCAGCGGAAGCCATTCCCAATCGTCCCACACAGCAAGAGGCTGCTGCACGAATCCTGTGCAGCAACCTCTTTTCTTTTTACTCTACAGTATGGCTGCAAAGGTAGTCCACCCAGGCAGCGTAGCCCTCCGGCTTCAGGTGGTAACCGTCGGGCTGGGCATATTCTGCCTTCAGGTCGCCGTTTTCGTCTGCCAGCACCTCCCACAGGTTCAGGAAATAGCAGTTCTTTTCCAGGGCCACGGCGGCCAGGGCATCGTTGATGCCGCACAGACGGTCCCGGTAGAGGCCGTCGTGGTTGGCCTTGGCCCGGACCTCCGGCCGCACCGGGGTAATGGACTGTACATAGATCTGGGCATCCGGCAAGGCCTGCCGGATCATCTCCAGCATCATGCGGTAGTAGGCAAGAAAGCTGGTGTAGTCGGTGTCCCGGCACAGGACATTGGTGCCCAGCAGGATGTACACCGCCTTGGGCTTTTGGGCCACCAGAGCCTCCAGGGGCACCTCCGCCACGCCGTCGGCACGCTTGCAGCTGGTGCCGTTGACCACGGCGTTGGGTCCAATGCCCCGGTAGGCGCAGAACTTGGCCTCCGGCAGGCCTGTATCGTACATCTGCATTCCCTGGGTCAGGCTGTCCCCCACAAAGCTCACGTCCGCAAACCAGCTTTTTTCCACTGGGGCATTGGTGGGCACCGCCGCCATGCGGAAGTCCAGGGCCGTGGTGCTGTGGTCTGCCAGGGTCTGCACCGTTAAGGTCCGGGCAGGCTGGTAGCTGATGGTGTTCCAGGTATTGTCTGCCAACACCCCCTGCAGCAGGGTGTCCTGCTGCAGCACCGGGTCTGCCTCCCGGTGCAGACGCTTCCACAGCAGCCCCACTGCGATCAGGAGCACCAGAAGCAGCAGCAGCCCCACAGCCGTAAACCGTTTGCGCCAGCGTCGGTGCAGCACACGCCGCCGATATTCCTGATAATCTGCCATGTTTTCCCCCTCTTTTTTCCGGTGCACAGGCACCTGTTCTTCCTTTAGTATATCATATCGGTCTGGGCCTGCAAGTGCCAAAACGTGCAAAGTTTCAGCCCAGGTTTTGGCCAATGCACCAGGGGTCCCGGGGGCCTTGGGCAAAAACCTGGGTTCCCTCCGGCCAAATGCTTGCATCCCCTGCCTTAAATGTGTTATACTGGAGTGAATCAAACGACAGGGAGGCTTTCACGATGGCATTTACTCCGAAACTGACTTACAAAGGCAAGCCCCTCGTCCGCAAGGACAACGAGCTCTACTACGGCCGCATGACCGATCCCTATGTGCTTTATCTCCAGATCCTGACCACCACCCCTGTGGGGGACCAGCAGGTGGCCGATAAGGTGCATCTGATGCTGCTCTCCACCGACACCACCAAGGCTCCGCAGGAGCGTGTGGCACGTCAGACCACCAAGCACGGCCTGTACACCGCACTGGACATTGGCAGCATCTGGCTGCAGAAGGCCAACGCAGGGCAGTGATCCACCCTTAGCTCACACCGTTTGCCTGCTCCCCCACATGGGGGAGCTTTTTTGTACCCCTGCACTCCAAAAGATGCAAAAAGCCCCCGGGGCCCTTCCTTGCAAAAGGGTTCCGGGGGCTGCCTGTTTTTGCCGGGGCGCTTACTCCTCGGTCACTTCAAAGTTCAGGGCCTTGCCGCAGTTGGGGCACTTGGGCTCCCCTTCCAGCAGCTCCTCCTCCTCAAACACAGCGGTGGTGCCGCAGGCCGGGCAGGTCACCTCGTACTGGACCGGAGAATCCTCTCCCTGTTCTTCCTCGTCACCTTCCAGCTCCACCTCAAAGGTCACGCCGCAGTGGGTGCAGTTGGCCTCGCCAGCATCCAGGTCATCCTCGCTGACGTAGACGGTCTGGCCACAGTTGGGGCAGGCCACCTCGTAGAAGGGCTCGCTGGCGATGTCGTCGTCGGCGTCCTCCTCCTCGTCCTCGTCCTCCTGGTCGTCGGCGTCCTCGTCGTCCTCTTCCTCGTACAGGTCGGCTTCCAGATCCTCCAGCTCATCGCTCAGGTCGTTGATCTGGTCGTATGCACGGGAAAGATCCTCATCCATGCCCTCCAGGGCGTCGGCCATCTCCGCCAGCAGTGCGCTCATGGCCTTGATGATCTTGCCTTCCTTGGTGGACTCGTCCACACCCAGACCTTCTACAAGGCCCTGCAGATAGGCTGCCTTCTTGCTCAGTTCCATACGAATGCCCTCCTTGTTGTTTGAAAAAACCGGGCAAACGGTTGCCCGCTGCCCGGTATACGTTCTGGATGGATCAGACGCGCTCCATATACTCGCCAGTGCGGGTATCGATGCGGATGTGGTCGCCCTCGTTGATGAACAGGGGCA
>CAKSXW010000027.1 GCA_934518555.1 uncultured Faecalibacterium sp.
TTGGGGATGAGAGAATCGAACTCCCACAAGTAGAGTCAGAGTCTACCGCACTACCACTATGCAAATCCCCATTATTTTGTTTTCGTCTTGCGGTGTGAGCCGCTCAACGTGTGCTATTATACGGGAAAATGCCGCTGTTGTCAAGGCTTTTTTGAAAAAAGTTGTACTTTTTTGGAAAGGTACGCAGCAGCGAAAAAATAAAGAGGGGTGGTGGCAGTTTTGCCGGTATCCCCTGGCATCGTCCCAGGAAAGGATCCCCCTATTTGACCAGGTGTTGGAGGTAAAGCCGGAAGATGCCCCGGAAACTCCTTGATACAGAAAAAGCAACCTTCCCACAGCCTTTGAAGGCCCGGGGAAGGTTGCTTTTTATAATAGAATGGTTCGCTGATGGGGAAGGGGCCTTTACAAACTGGCAGGTCAGCTGAGCCCCAGCAGCTCCATGCAGCTCTGAGCGGCCTGGTCTACCTTGTCAAACTCCACTGCAGCCCGGTAATAGGCCTCCAGCTGGTCATGGCAGCCCTTGGCCTGGGCCATCAGGGCGGTGGCCTGCTCCAGCAGCTCCGTGGCGGCCCGGTCATTGAACCGCAGCCGGGCCCGGAAACCTGCCAGGCTCTCTCGATCCATGAACCGGGTGCACCGCACCCCTTGGGCCCCAGGCAGGTTCACCGGATGCCAACGGTTGTCGGTGAGAAAAGCCAGCCGCAGCTCCGGCAGCAGAAGATGGTCGATCTTATCCTCCGGGTGCATGGCACAGGGGCAGGTGATGATGTGGTGGCCTCGGGCCAGGGCCTCGGCCCGGATCAGTTCCAGCAGCAGCCGGGACACTGCCCCCTGGTCGTCCCGGAACACCAGGAATCGGTCTGCCAAAGCCAGGGCCGTGTGCTGATAAAACACCGGGCCCTTGGGGGTAAGGGCAGACAGCAGCCGCAGCTCCTCCCTGGCAGGGCCCGGGGTCCGGGGCAGCAGCCGGGTGCAAAGCCGCTTTACATAACGGCGTACCTTTTCAAAGTCGGTGCAGCAGGCCTCGGCCCGGCGGCTGTCCAACAACAGGCTCCCGGCAGAGGCGATATACCGTGCCGCCCGGCCTCGCAGAGCCCGGTTGCGAGCAAACAGGTCTTTGATCTCCCCGGCGTAGGGGACCAGGGCCGGGGCCCGGATGGTGTGGTATAAGCTCACCACCGTTTCCTGGGCCCCCGGGGCCTCCGGCTCCAACACATGGGGCGCAGTGGCGTCCACAATGGCCTGCCGCTGCTGGGGGAACACCACCCCGTCCAGGCTGTCCGGGTCGCTGGCGCAGTGGATGCACTCCAGGGGCCGCCCTTGTTGGATGGCCTGCCGGGCCAGCTGCTTCATCAGAGTGGATTTGCCGCAGCCGGGGCCGCTTTTGATCAAAAGCATCTGCATCCCGGGCTCCCGGCGCAGCGGCTCAAAGTAGCCCTTGAACCCGGCAGGGGTGGTGGCCCCCAAAAAGAAGTCTACCGAATGGGAAGGAACAGCATTCATTGCAAAACACCTCGCTTTTGTTCTACCCTATGCAAAAGCAGGGCGCAAGGTGCATGGCAGTCAGTAAGTGTGCTGGCAGACCTTTTGAATGGTATCTCGCAGGGCCACAAAATCTGCAAAGGCCTCGGGCTTGTTCTGGGGCTGCCGCAGCAAGGCGGCCGGGTGGAAGGTGCCCATAAACAGGATGCCGTTCTTTTCAAAGAACTGGCCGTGCTCTTTGGTCACCGAAAAATCCGGCCGGATCATCCGCTGTGCGGCCACACGGCCCAGGCAGACCACGATCTTAGGCCGCAAAAGCCGGAACTGCTCTCGCAGCCAGGGCATACAGGCCTCGCTTTCCTCCGGCAGAGGGTCCCGGTTCTGGGGTGGGCGGCACTTGACGATGTTGGCAATGTAGCAGTTGCGGCCTCGATCCAGGTCAATGGCAAACAGATATTTGTCCAGCAGCTGGCCGCTGCGGCCCACAAAGGGCAGGCCCTGCTCATCCTCGCTCTGGCCGGGGCCTTCCCCCACAAACAGCACCTCGGCCTGCGGCACCCCTTGGCCGAACACCACATTGGTACGGGTAGAGCACAGGGAACACCGGGTGCAGGCCAGGCAGTCGGTCTTAAGGGTTTCCCAATCCATGATGGTTCCATCTCCTTAAAAAAGTATGATAATAAATTCACAAAACAGAAATTGTTTTTCTTTTAAATTATAGCATTAAAACACAATTTTGTCTTGAACTTTTTGCCAGGTGTGCTAGAATAGAGAAGAAAGGCATCCTTGTGTCCAACAGCACAGGAGCCTAATGATGGAATTGGAATGTACATTCGGAGGTAATCACAATGGCTGATATGTTTGCACCGCTGGTAGCACAGCTGAAGGCAAATCCCAAGACGATCGTTTTCACCGAGGGCAATGACCCCCGCATCCTGGAGGCAGCCAGCAAGCTGCTGGCCGAGGGCGTGCTGAAGGTCGTCATGGTGGGCAATGAGGCAGAGTGCAAGGCTGCTGCCGCCGCCGGTAATTTTGATATTTCCGCCGCTGAGATCATCGACCCTGAGACCTACGCAGGCTTCGATGAGATGGTCAACACTATGGTGGAGCTGCGTAAGGGCAAGCAGTCCCCGGAGGAGTGCGCTGCACTGCTGAAGAAGTCCAACTACTTCGGCACCATGCTGGTGAAGATGGGCAAGGCTGACTGCCTGCTGGGCGGCGCCACCTACTCCACCGCTGACACCATCCGTCCTGCTCTGCAGCTGGTCAAGACCAAGAAGGGTGCCCACCTGGTGAGCTCCTGCTTTATCCTGGACCGTGACTGCGGCGAGGAGGGCCTGAAGCGCATTGCCATGGGCGACTGCGCCGTGAACATCGACTACACCGATACCGTGGACAAGGCTACCGGCGAGGTCAAGGCGTCTGCTGCTTCCAAGCTGGCAGAGGTGGCTGTGGAGACCGCCCGTACCGCAAAGCTGTTTGGCATCGACCCGAAGGTTGCCGTGCTGAGCTTCTCCACCAAGGGCTCCGGCAAGGGCGGCACTGTGGCTCTGAGCCACGACGCTACCATCAAGGCTCAGGAGATGGATCCCGAGCTGGCTGTGGACGGCGAGCTGCAGTTTGACGCAGCCGTTGCTCCCGAGGTGGCACAGGTCAAGTGCAAGGGCAGCAAGGTGGCAGGCCAGGCCAACACCTTCATCTTCCCCTGCATCGAGGCCGGCAACATCGGCTATAAGATCGCACAGCGTCTGGGCGGCTACGCTGCCTACGGCCCCATCCTGCAGGGCCTGAACGCTCCCATCAACGACCTGTCCCGTGGCTGCAACGCCGACGAGGTCTACAAGATGAGCCTGATCACCGCTTGCCAGTCCTAACCTGCCAAACGGCTGAATAGCGTTTGCGTTTTCAAAGACTGCCGTACTTTTTGTGCGGCGGTCTTTTTGTTGTATAAAAACGATTTGGAATGCCCTCCGCTGTGCTTTGGGCATATTCAGAGGAATCATTATTTATAATTTCGGGATAACGGAGCGTCTGCGGACGCTCCGTTATCCCATTTTCACGGGAGGGGTCGTAAAGGAAAACAGGCGGTCTATCATTTCCGTTCCCTCAAATATTAAAATGAAATTCCGCTGAATGTGGCTGGCAACGACGACCGCCGCCAGCGAGCAAAGACTTCCCCCGGTCGGGGAGGGAAGATGTCGCATGGCGACAAAAAGGGGAGTACAGGAAAGAGTTGTTGGGGCAGCGGCCAGCAAGACGCAAGTGCCGCCCAAGGCACGACGTGGATGCTGGGTGCCGCAACCCGGAAGCAGCGGAGGGCATTTTAAATCGTCCGGGTGCGGCGTTAATCATCCGGGCGCAGCTTTTTGTGCCGCCAAAAACCAGCTGTGCTCCTCTTGCAATCCGGCGGCAAATGTGGTACAATATCTTAGCACTCAAAAGGGTGCACCGGACAGCGCCTGCGGCGTGGTTCGGCATACGGATGCGGGTCCTGTACGATGGAGCCGCTGTGAACCAGGTCAGGTGGGGAACCAAGCAGCCTTAAGCGGCGTGTTCTGTGCGTTTCAGACAGCCTGCATCCGTATGCCGAGCTACGCAGGGCGGGGACAAAACCCCGCATAGCGCTGTCCTTTTTGTTTGTCCTGATTTTTACCGGAAAGGGGAGAATGGCCATGTATCGTGCCTTGTACCGAAAGTGGAGACCCCAGCGGTTTGAGGATGTGGTGGCCCAGCGAGGCATCGTAACGGCCCTGCGGAACCAGGTGGTAAGCGGCCGTGTGGGTCACGCCTACCTGTTTACCGGTGTGCGAGGCACCGGCAAGACCACCTGCGCCAAGATCTTTGCCAAGGCAGTCAACTGCCTGCATCCGGTCCAGGGGGACCCCTGTGGGGAGTGCGAGATCTGCCGGGGCATCGACAACGGCAGCATCCTGGATGTGGTGGAAATGGACGCCGCCTCCAACAACGGCGTAGACGACATCCGGGACCTGCGGGACGAAACGGCCTACACCCCCAGCGCCTGCCGTTATAAGGTTTATATCATCGACGAGGTGCACATGCTGTCCACAGCGGCCTTCAACGCCTTGTTAAAGACCCTGGAGGAGCCGCCGGCCCACGTCATCTTTATTCTGGCCACCACCGAGATCCAAAAGGTGCCTGCCACCATTCTTTCTCGCTGCCAGCGGTACGATTTTACCCGGATCGGCCCCCAGGACATTGCAGAGCGAGTGGAGGCCATTGCAGCGGCGGAGAGCCTGGAGCTGACCCCGGAAGGGGCAGAGCTCATTGCCCGGTTGGCCGATGGTGCCATGCGTGACGCCCTGTCCATTCTGGACACCTGCGCCGGCGTTACCAGCTCCATTGATGCAGATGTGGTGCGCCGGATGGCTGGCGTCACCGACCGGAGCTACCTGTTCCGGATCTCCGATGCCCTGGAGGCCCAAGACGGTGCAGCGGCACTGGCCCAGCTGGCCAGCCTGCGGCAGCAGTCGGTGGACGTAAAGCGGCTGACGGAGGAGCTCATTGCCCATTACCGGGCCTTGATGCTGGCATCCCTGCCTGGGGGCCAGAGCCTGCTGTCCGGTGTCTCTCCGGAGGAGGAGGCTCGCTACCTGGAAAAGGGCCCCCAGATGGGGCGGCAGGCCGCCATCCAGGCCATCCGCACCCTGGGCACCGCCCTGGAGCACATGACCCGGGGTAGCGACCAGCGCATTGAGCTGGAACTGGCCCTGTTCAGCCTTTCGGAGCCGCCCCAGCAGACCCAGACCCTTCCGGTGCAGGCAGCTCCGGCCCGGCCCGTGGCTCCGGCAGCCCAGCCCTTTGCGTCGGCTCCGGCGGTGCAGCCTTTTGCCAGTGCCCCGGTGCAGACCGCCCCGGCGGCCCAGGCCCTGCCGGAACCGGAACCCCAGCCCCAGGCTGCGGAGCCAGCCGCCCCGGCGGCTGTGGAGGCCCCGGTACAGCCGGAGCCTGTCACTGCCCAGGAACTGCCGCCGCTGCCGGAAGAACCTCCGGTCCAGGGTGGACAGGCCCTGCCTTGGGAGGAACCGACCCCTCCGGCGTCGGAGCCTGCGGCACCAATGCCCCCGGAAGAACCGGCCCCGGCAGCCCCGGCAAAACCGGCAGCGGCCCCGGCGGCAAAGCCCCAGGCGGCCCCCGGCGCCATTGCCCCCTACCCGGAATGGGAGCAGATCACCCGGAAACTCCAGGAGGTAGACCCCATGCTTTACAGCTATCTCCGAAAGTCCAGGGCCTACTTCGACGGCACCCGGGTGCTCATCGACGGCGGCAAGACCTTCCGGGATTTTATCCGGTCCAACAAGGACAGCCAGAGGCTGATCAAACGGCTTATTTTTGAGGTGTCCGGCACATCCCTGCCCATTGGCCCCTACGAGCTCAAGACCGCAGAGCGTGCCACCTCCAACGCAGAGCAGTCCCTCCATGCGCTGGAAAAGCTGGGCCTGGAGGTGTCCATTGAGGACGCTGCAAAAAAGAAACGGTAACACGATCTATCCGTGAGACCCTAGATAAGTGTAAAAGGAGAACCAATTATGAAAGCAAGAATGCCCGCAGGCTTCGGCCGCCCCGATATGAACGCCCTGATGCGCCAGGCCCAGAAAATGCAGGAAGATATGAAGGCCAAGCAGGCCGAGCTGGAAGCCACCGAGTACACCGGCAGTGCCTCCGGCGAGATGGTCACCGTGAAGATGAACGGCAAGCACGAGGTGCTGGCTATCACCATCAAGCCCGAGGCTGTGGACCCGGACGACATCGAGATGCTGGAGGACCTGGTGGCCGCCGCTGTCAACGCCACTGTCAAGCAGGTGGACGAGACTGCTGAGGCCGAGATGGGCAAGCTCACCGGCGGCATGAACATTCCGGGTCTCTGATCCGGCTGGAGGGAAGAACATGGGCTACAATGCTGCCCCGCTGGAAAAACTGATCGAGGAATTCGGCAAGTTTCCGGGCATCGGGCGCAAGGGTGCCACCCGGATGGCCTACCAGGTGCTGAGTATGTCCGACCAGGACGCCGCTGCCCTGGCAGACGCCATCCGCAACGCCCACACCAAGCTCCACCGCTGCCGCATCTGCCAGAACTACACGGAGGCAGAGGTCTGCCCCATCTGCGCCAGCACCAAACGGGACGACTCGGTCATCTGCGTGGTGGAGACCCCCCGGGATGTGCAGGCCTTTGAGCGCACCCGGGAGTATCATGGCCTGTACCATGTGCTCCATGGCCTTATCAGCCCCATGGACGGCATCGGCGCCGAGCAGCTCAGTGTTAAGGAGCTGCTGGCCCGGCTGGGGGACGGCAAGGTGAAAGAGGTCATCATGGCCATGAACCCCACAGTGGAGGGGGAGGCCACGGCCATGTACCTGGCCAAGCTCATCAAGCCCCTGGGCATCAAGACCACTCGCCTGGCCTACGGCCTGCCGGTGGGTGCCAGCCTGGAGTATACCGACGAGACCACCCTCTACCGGGCTCTTTCCGGCCGGGGAGAGCTGTAATTGGGAGGAATTTACAATTTCTTCAAAAACAGCCCTTGAAAAACCGTGAAAACATGGTATACTGATACAACGAACCAAAGGGGAGAAAGGAGGCGCGCAGAATGGCACCTGTCAAAGAGCGTCCGGCAACCAAGACCATTGCCACCAACCGGGAAGCGCGCCACGAGTATTTCGTTCTGGAAGCCCTGGAAACAGGGGTGGAGCTGAAGGGCACCGAGGTAAAAAGCCTGCGGGCCGGAGGGGTCAACCTGAAGGACAGCTGGGTGGACATTGAGGACGGGGAGCTTTTGGTCAAGGGAATGCACATCACCCCCTACGACCATGGCAACATCTTCAACCAGGACCCCATGCGTGTCCGGCGGCTTCTGGCACACAAAAACGAGATCCGGCGGCTGCACCAGCAGTGCAAACTGCAGGGCTATACGCTGGTGCCCCTTTCGCTCTATTTCAAGCATGGCCGTGTAAAAATGGAACTGGGCCTTTGCAAGGGCAAAAAGCTCTATGACAAACGGGCCGACGCCGCACAGCGTGACGCCAAGCGTTCCATTGACCGGGCCATCAAGTCCAACGGCAACTATTACTGATCCTTTCAGGCAGCTTTCCATCGGCAAGACAAGCGTTCCGCACACCGCAAGGTGTGCTTTTATGGGGGCGTAAAGGTTTCGACGGGGGGAGAGAGGTCTGGGCAGCGGGTAGCAGTGGGGGAACTGCTCTATAACTCCTCCAAAAAATTAACTGACAACAACAATTATCAGTTGCTCGCAGCCTGAGTGCTGCGCGTTCCGCCCACTCTTGTGTCGTGTGGGGTCGGGGCGTCCTTTAGACACAGCACCTGAACGGACCTAAGCTTTGCGGACCGGCAGGAACTCATGAAGCTACCAATGCGCTAGCCTGACGATCGGCGTGGCGCGGCGGGAATGTTGTAGATCGCCTGCACCCGGAGACACCTGCACTGAACTCTTTTCGGACATGGGTTCGACTCCCATCGCCTCCACCAGTAAAAAGCACCTAGATTCGTTGAAATCTGGGTGCTTTTCTTTTGCAAAAATGTAGCTGGTTACATTCTTGGTTACATTTTATTTTAGAATTTGTTGCGATGGTGTCGTGAGGACTTTCTCGGTTACATGGCTGGTTACATCCACCGGCGAAATTATCAAAAAGCAGAGTTGAATCGCTTGCCCTGCTGGCTTCGCTCCTGCCAAACTCCCGGGTAATGCACCCCCATACTCCACGACTTATTTTTCGGGTTGTACTTTCTTTTACGGCTTGTTACACTGGCGCCATAACATTTCTTACGGAAAAGAAAGGGGACCCCCATGGACAAAAAGGCGTTATACCCTAACCCTTACATTGATCCGGAAAAGCACTATTGCGTTGCCGGGTCCATTGAAGATGTGGGAAGGCTGCTGCGAGTATACCAGAAACAGCTGGGCCGCAAACAGGTGATCGAAGAAAACGCTGCTGCCAAGGGCCTCAGCGTGTCAGATTACCTCTGGCAGCTGGTGGAAACTCACCAATAACGCAAAACACCCCCAAGGGTCTCAGAGCCCTCGGGGGTGTTGCCGTATCTGTGAACTATACGCTCTGCGGTCAAAAGCCACTGCAAAGGGAAACGGCCTTAGTTATGGAACAGCCGTTGGTCCACCCAGATGCACAGGCAGGCACCTACCACAGAGATCACAAACGAGGTAAAGCTGCCAGTGGCGTGGATGCCTACCAGGCCGAACAGGGCCTCGCCCACAAAGCTGCCCAGCACGCCCAGCACCATGTTGCGGAGAAAGGACGTCTCGGTGCCCATAAAGCGGCTGGCCAGATATCCGGCCAGGGCACCTACCAGAACGCCCACCACCAGGGACACCAGCAGCCCGGCAAGGGAGAAGATGCCCAGGATCAGGCTCAGCAGAACGCAGGCAAAGGCGATGAGAAGCAAAACAGTAATCGTGATCATAACAAACACCTCCATAGATCAATGGGTCAAAGGCTGCCGGGGGCGGCCTCCAGGGCGGTACGGCACACCCCAGCCAGGCAGCAGGCCTGGCATTCCGGCTTCCGGGCGGTGCACACGGCCCGGCCGTGCATCACAAAACGATGGCACAGGTCGCTGCCTTCCTCCGGGGGAATGATCTGCCAAAGGGCCTTTTCCACCTTTTGGGGCTCCTTGATGCCGTCCACCAGGCCGATGCGGTTGCACAGCCGGATGCAGTGGGTGTCGGTGACGATGGCAGGCTTGCCAAACACGTCTCCCATGATCAGGTTGGCACTTTTGCGGCCTACCCCCGGCAGTTCCAGCAGCTGCTCAAAGGTGGTGGGCACCTGGCACTGATAATGGTCCCGCAGCATCAGCATACAGGCGGAGATATCCCGGGCCTTGGAGTGGCCCAGGCCGCAGGGCTTTACGATGGCCTCAATGTCCTCCGGCTGGGCAGCAGCCAGGGCCGCCACGCTGGGGTACTTGGCAAACAGCTCCTGCACCACGATATTCACCCGGGCGTCGGTGCACTGAGCCGCCAGCCGCACGCTGACCAGCAGCTGCCAGGCGTGGTCGTAATCCAGGGTGCAGCCGGCATCCGGGTATTCTTTTTTCAGCCGGTGGATCACCTCCAGGGCCAGAGCCTTTTTGGCGGCCAGGTCCTCCGGCTTTTTTCGGGCAACAGCCATAGACGCCCTCCTTCGACAAAAAAGTTTCTTTCATGATACCATGTTTTGCAAACTTTGTAAATGTTTCCGGGAAAATTATCTGAGAATCATTTGCAGAAAGCTCTTGTCCTTGCCCTGAGAATGCGATATACTATAACAAAGAACTGGGTGTTTGCCCGGGATGGGAGGGAGACAGTATGAACGAACCACTGGCGCAGCGTCTGCGGCCCAAAACGCTGGGGGATGTGTGTGGGCAGCAGCACCTGCTGGCTCCGGGACGGGTGTTCCGCCGCACCATTGAGAGCGGACGCATCCCCAACATGATCTTTTACGGGCCCTCCGGCACCGGCAAGACCACGGTGGCCCGGATCATTGCAGAAAACAGCGGCATGACCCTGCACAAGCTCAACGGCACGTCCTGCGGCACCGGGGATATCAAGGCGGTGCTGAAGGATATCGGCACCCTGGCCGGGGCCGGGGGCATCCTGCTGTATCTGGACGAGATCCAGTACCTGAACAAAAAGCAGCAGCAGAGCCTGCTGGAATGCATCGAGGATGGCAGCGTCACCCTCATTGCCTCCACCACAGAAAACCCTTATTTCTACATTTATAATGCGCTGCTGTCCCGGTGCACTGTGTTTGAGTTCAAGCCTCTGGCGGCAGCAGACGTGGAGCAGGGCCTGCAAAACGCCCTGCGGCGGCTCTCAGAAGGGGAGGGCACCCCGGTGACCATGGACCCGGAGGCCTGCGCCTACCTGGCAGAAAGTGCCGGCGGTGACCTGCGAAAGGCCCTGGGCTGCCTGGATTTTGCCGTTACGGCGGCCCCGGTGGAGCAAGGGGAAAAGCGTGTGACCCTGGAGATGATCCAGCAGGTCACCCGGCGCACCGCCATGCGCTACGACCGGGAGGGCGACGACCACTACGACATCGTGTCGGCCTACCAAAAGTCCATGCGTGGCTCCGACCCGGATGCCGCCCTCCATTATCTGGCCCGGCTGCTGGAGGCCGGAGACCTGGCCTCCGCCTGTCGGCGGCTTATGGTCTGCGCCTGCGAGGATGTGGGCCTTGCTTACCCCCAGATCATCCCCATCGTCAAGGCGGCGGTGGACGCTGCCAACATGGTGGGTCTGCCGGAGGCCCGGCTGCCCCTGGCAGATGCGGTGATCCTGGTGGCCACCAGCCCCAAATCCAACAGTGCCCACGACGCCATCAACGCCGCCATGGCAGATGTGCGGGCCGGGCGCACCGGGCCCATCCCCCGGCAGCTGCAAAACAAGCATTTTGACGGGGAGGATGCTGTGGTAAAGGGCCAGAACTACAAATACGCCCATGACTACCACCACCATTGGGTCCAGCAGCAGTATCTGCCGGATGCCATCAAGGACGTGCGGTATTACACCTACGGGGACAACAAAACGGAACAGGCCGCCCGGGCCTACTGGGCCAAGATCAAGGGCGAGGACAAGGTCTGACCGCCCCAGAGGAAGGAAAAAAGGAGGAAGGATATGCGCTATTCCAAGCAGCGAGAACTGGTCATGCAGACGGTACAGAACCTCTGCGACCACCCCACGGCAGAAGAGATCTACGGCGAAGCCGCCAAGGAGTGCCCCAACCTGAGCCTGGGTACCGTGTACCGGAACCTGAACAGCCTGGTGGAGGCAGGCCGGGTGCGCCGGGTGTCGATCCCGGGCCGGGCCGACCGCTTTGACCACACACTGCCCTGGCACAGCCACCTGTATTGCACCGTTTGCGGCAGCGTCACCGATGCACAGGTGGACGAAAAACAGCTGATGAAGCTGGTGCGTGGCCAAAAGGGCCAGGTGCAGGAATGTGCCGTGGTGCTCATCGGGGTCTGCGAGGCCTGCTGTGCTGCCCAAAATGAGGCAGCAGAGGGATAAACTTTGCCAGTAGCTCTTGCCCCAAAGGGGCAAAGCGTGTATACTAAGGAGAGCTATTCACAGCGGAACAGCAAAAGAGTTTTCACTGCAGGGCAAGCCCCGGCGGAGAAGGATGGTTTGATTGGAATACATTAACTTTGAACATAATACCGTGGCCGCAGAGCTGGTGCGGCAGACCTACGATACACCGCCGCTGGCCTTTGTGCACAGCTACGGCTGCCAGCAGAACGTAAACGACGGCGAGCGCATCAAGGGCGTGCTGGTGGACATCGGTTACGGCCTGTGCGATAAGCCTGAGGATGCAGACCTGATCCTCTTTAACACCTGCGCTGTCCGGGAACACGCCGAGCAGCGTGTGTTTGGCAACGTGGGTGCCCTCAAGGGCCTGAAGGAGAAAAAGCCCGGCCTTATCATCGGCCTCTGCGGCTGCATGGCTAACCAACGGCATGTGGTGGAAAAGCTCCGCAAGAGCTACCCCTATGTGGACCTGGTGTTCGGCGTGGACGGCATCGACACCCTGCCCCAGCTCATTGCCCAGAAGCTCCAGAAGCACAAACGTGTGCTGATGGACCCGGCCCAGCGTCCGGTGATCGTGGAGAACATCCCCATCCGGCGTGAAAGCGAGTTCCGGGCCTGGCTGCCCATTATGTATGGCTGCGATAACTTCTGCACCTACTGCATCGTACCCTATGTCCGGGGCCGGGAGAAGAGCCGTAAGCCCGGGGATATCCTGGCAGAGTTCCGGGGCCTGGTGGAAGCCGGGTACAAGGAGATCACCCTGCTGGGCCAGAACGTCAACAGCTACGGCAAGGGCCTGGAGGAGCAGATCGACTTTGCAGACCTGCTGAACCTGCTGTGCACCGTGCCGGGGGATTATCACATCCGGTTCATGACCAGCCACCCCAAGGACGCCAGCCACAAGCTCATTGACACCATTGCCGCTCAGCCCAAGCTCTGCAAGCACCTGCATCTGCCGGTGCAGTGCGGCTCTGACCGGCTGCTGCAGCAGATGAACCGCCACTACACCGTGGAGCAGTACCTGGAGCTCATTGAGTACGCCCGCAAGACGGTGCCCGGCATCACCTTCTCCAGCGATATCATCGTAGGCTTCCCCGGGGAGACCGAGGAGGACTTTGTCAAGACCCTGGAGCTGGTGCAGAAGGTGGGCTATATGCAGCTGTTCACCTTTATCTACTCCAAGCGCAGCGGCACCAAGGCTGCTGAGATGCCGGACCCCACCCCTCGGAAGGAAAAGACCGACCGCATGAGCCGCCTGCTGGCGGTGCAGGACCAGGTCGCTATGGCCCTGGTCAAGGGCCAGGTAGGCCAGACCGTCCGGGTGCTGGTGGAGGGCTACGGCCGCAGCGAGGGCAGCCTTTCCGGCCGCCTGGACAACAACCTGACGGTGGAGTTTGCCGCCGACCCGGCTCTGCTGGGCCAGTACGCTCAGGTAAAGCTCACGGGGGCCCGTGCCACCGTGCTGCTGGGTGAGCTGGACGCACAATAAAGTGACCCCGGGGCCCCAAGGTCCCTGATGGAATACAAACAGAATAAGGAGACTATCACAATGGATTGCATTGATCTGTTCAAGCGTGCCGCCATGGCACTGCAGACCGACCCCCGCTACCTGGCCCTGGACCAGGCTCGCAAGGCAAACGATAACGACCAGGAGCTGCAGAACCTCATCGGTGAGTTCAACCTGGCCCGGATGGACCTGAACAACGAGATCGGCAAGTCTGAGCGTGACGACGCCCGGATCGCAGAGCTCAACGAAAAGGTCAACAGCCTGTACGGCCAGATCATGTCCGACGAGGGCATGACCGCTTACAACGAGGCCAAGCGGGAGTGCGAGAACCTGGTGAACTATATCGACGCCATCATCAACACTGCCATGAACGGCGGCGACCCCATGACCGTGCAGGAGCCCTCTGCTTCTTGCACCGGGAGCTGCTCTACCTGCGGCGGCTGCCACTAAAACGATCCACAACAGAACGCGGCTGTGCAACACAGACCGCGTTCTGTTTGTAAAAGCGGTTACCGGCCGCAAACCGGGGATGGAACCAACTGAGGGAGAGAGGAAAAACCATGGCAGAGCTTTCGCCCATGATGCAGCAGTATCTGGAAATCAAAAAACAACACAAGGACGAGATCCTGTTTTATCGCATTGGCGATTTTTACGAGATGTTCTTTGAGGATGCCCTTACGGCCTCCCGGGAGCTGGACCTGACCCTTACCGGCAAGCAGTGCGGCCTGGAGGAACGTGCCCCCATGTGCGGTGTGCCCTTCCACAGCTACGAGGGCTATGTGGCCCGGCTCATCGCCAAGGGCTACAAGGTGGCCATCTGCGAGCAGGTGGAGGACCCGGCCAAGGCCAAGGGCCTGGTAAAACGGGACATCATCCGGGTGGTCACCCCCGGCACCGTCATTGAGAGCAGTATGCTGCAGGACGACCGCAACAACTACATTGCCAGCATCTTCCTCAAGGGCAAAAAAGCAGGCCTCTGCTTTGCCGATGTTTCCACCGGCACCGCCCACATCACCGAGCTCCAGGCGGAAAAGATCGCCCCGGCGGTGATCACAGAGCTGTGCCGCTTTCACCCCAGCGAGGTGCTGATGAACCCGGGCCTGCTGGACTGCCGGGAGGTCACTGCCTACATCAAAAAGAACATGACCTGCTCTGTGGAGCTGGTGGAGGAGGAGCGGTATGCCCCGGGCCTGGTGGCTGCCGCCCTGGAAGCCCAGTTCGGCCGGAGCTGGTCCCAGACCACCGGCGTGGCAGAGGACGGCCTGGTGCGGTTTGCCATGGCAGCTCTGCTGGAGTACCTCCACGATACCCAGATCAAGGGCGTGGAACGGCTCAAGACCGTGGTGGCCTATAATGAGGCCCAGTTTATGCGGCTGTCTCCGGTCACCCGGGCCAACCTGGAGCTTACCGAGACCCTCCGGGGCCGGGAAAAGCGTGGCACCCTGCTGTGGGTGCTGGATAAGACCAGCACCGCCATGGGCAAGCGGATGCTGCGGAGCTGGATCGAGCAGCCCCTGATCTCCAGCACCCTCATCAACCAGCGTCTGAACGCCGTGGAGAGCCTGGTGCGCCAGACCGTCACCCGGGGAGATCTGGCAGAGGAGCTGCACTATATTGCAGATCTGGAACGGCTGATGACCCGGACGGTCTACGGCTCCGCCACTCCCAAGGAGATCTACACCCTGGCCCAGACCTGCGACCGTCTGCCGGAGCTGAAAAAGCAGGCCGTTGCCTGCGGCTGCCCGGAGCTGGCAGAGCTGGCAAGCTGCATCGACCCCTTGGAGGACATCAAGGCGCAGATCTACGCCGCAGTGGACCCGGAAGCTCCCTCCACCCTGAAGGATGGCGGCGTGATTGCCAAGGGCTACCATGCAGAGGTGGACGAGCTGCGGTCCATCCGGGACAACACCAAGGGGGTCCTGGCCCAGCTGGAAGCCCGTCTGCGGCAGGAGACCGGCATCCCCAAGCTGAAGATCGGCTATAACCATGTGTTCGGCTACTACATCGAGGTCAGCAATTCCTTTAAAAATCTGGTGCCGGAGACCTACATCCGCAAGCAGACCCTGACCTCCGGCGAACGCTATATCACCCAGGAGCTGAAGGAGCTGGAAAGCAAGATCCTGGGGGCCCACGAGCGGCTCATCACCCTGGAGCGGCGGCTGTTTGACCAGCTGCTGGAAAACATCGGCAGCCAGCTGGACCGCATCCAGCGCACCGCCAACGCCGTGGCCCAGCTGGATGTGCTGACCGCCCTGGCCCAGGTGGCCACCGAGAACAACTACTGCCGCCCGGTGGTGGATAACAGCAGCCAGCTGACCATCACTGAGGGCCGCCACCCGGTGGTGGAACAGGTGCTGAAGGGCAGCCTGTTTGTGCCCAACGATACCACCCTGAACTGTGGCGAGGACCGGTGCCTTATCATCACCGGCCCCAACATGGCAGGTAAATCCACCTATATGCGTCAAAATGCCCTCATTGCCCTGATGGCTCAGATCGGCTCCTTTGTGCCGGCCACCGCCTGCCATGTGGGCGTGGTGGACGCCATCTTCACCCGCATCGGTGCCTCCGATGACCTGTCGGCAGGCCAGTCCACCTTTATGGTGGAGATGACCGAGGTGGCAGAGATCCTGAAAAACGCCACCGCCAAGAGCCTGGTGGTGCTGGACGAGATCGGCCGGGGCACCTCCACCTTTGACGGCATGAGCATTGCCCGGGCGGTGGTGGAGCACATTGCAGACCCGGCCAAGGGCCTGGGCTGCAAGACCCTTTTTGCCACCCACTACCACGAGCTGACCGAGCTGGAAGGCACCGTGGAGGGCGTGAAGAACTACAACATCGCCGTGAAAAAGCGTGGGGAGGACATCACCTTCCTGCGGCGCATCGTCCGGGGCCCGGCAGACGACAGCTACGGCATCGAGGTGGCCAAGCTGGCCGGGCTGCCCGGCACCGTGACCCGTCGTGCCCACGAGGTGCTGCGGGCCTTGGAGGCCACCGCTCCCAAAAACAAGGTGGAGCAGATGGATTTTGATGCCTTGCAGGAGTACAACTCCCCGGCAGTACCCAGCGAGATGATGGAAAAGCTGGAGGCTGTGGACGTGGAGACCCTGACCCCCATTGAGGCACTGAACTTCCTCTACGAACTCAAAAAGACCCTGAAGGGCAGTCTGAAGGGCTGACCCGGGGCCATCCAACACAAAGGAGGAAACCATCATGGCTGTGATCCATGTTCTGGATAAGCACACCGCCGAGCTCATTGCAGCCGGTGAGGTGGTAGAACGCCCGGCCTCCGTGGTAAAGGAATTGCTGGAAAATTCCATCGACGCCGGAGCTACCCAGATCACCGTCAGCATCGAATCTGGCGGCGTCAAGCTCATTGAGATCAGCGATAACGGCACCGGCATCGAGGCAGAGTATATCACCACCGCCTTTATCCGCCACGCCACCAGCAAGATCCAGACCCCCGATGACCTCAACAGCATCCACACCCTGGGCTTCCGGGGCGAGGCCCTGGCCTCCATTGCCAGCGTGGCCCGGGTGGAGCTGACCACTCGCACCGAGGCCGACGAGTTCGCCACGGTGTACTGCATCGAGGGTGGGGAAGAGATGTCCCGGGAGCCAGGGGCCCGTGCCGTAGGCACCACCATCCGGGTACGGGACCTGTTCTACAACACCCCGGCCCGGATGAAGTTCCTGAAAAAGGACTCCAGCGAGGGCACCTTTGTGGCAGACACCGTTACCCATGTGGCCCTCAGCCACCCGGAGGTCAGCATCAAGTTCCTCCGGGAAGGCAAGCTGCAGTACGTCACCCCCGGGGACGGTCAGCTGCAGGGGGCGGCCTATTCTGTGCTGGGCCGGGAGTTCAGCCGGGACCTGATCCAGGTGGACAACCGGGAGGGCCTGTACCGGGTATGGGGCCTGATCACGCCGCCCAAGAGCTGCCGTGCCAGCCGCAGTATGCAGCATTTTTACATCAATGGCCGGTATGTCCGCAACCGCACCATCATGGCAGGCATGGAGATGGCCTTTAAGGGCACCATGATGCAGGGCAAGTTCCCCGGCGGCATCCTGCTGCTGGAAATGCCTGCGGACCTGGTGGACGTCAATGTGCATCCGGCTAAGATCGAGGCTCGCTTTGCCCGGGAAAACGACGTGTTTGACGTGGTGTACCATGCAGTAAAGCTGGCCTTGGCTCAGCCCGGCACCGGAGAACGCCAGTTTGCCTTTGAACCGGCAAAAGAGGACCCTGTATCCCAGACTGAAAAAACCGATGATATCCTGCCGGAAAATTCTGTAAAGAAAACTAGCTTTACAGGCCTTTCTGCGGTGATCCCGGGCCAGGCAGACCCGGGTGCCCTGCCTCAAAAGCCCAAGACGGCCCCGGTGCTGCCGGTGGAGCCGGTGGCTCCGGCTGCGGTGCCCCACCGGGCAGAGCCCAGTGCACCTCGCTGGAAGTCCGGGACGGCGGAAGCTGATATGCTGGACCCTCTGGTGACCCTCCACAGCCCGACAGCCCCGGAGGCAAAGGCTGCACAGCCTTTCCGGGCTGCTGCCAGCGAAAGCTGGCTGGATGTGGAGCCAGAATTAGAGGAAGAAACAAAACTCCAGGCAGAACAAAACCACATGGCCGCCTGGGACCCGGCCCCGGCAGAGGACCAGGACTGCCCTGTGCCGCCCCAGCAGGAGCCCCAGGAGCCGGAAGAACTGGAAGAACCGGAGCAGCTGAACTTTGCCCCGGCTGAGGGCCCGGAGCCCTTGCGGTATGTGGGCGAGGTGTTCCGCACCTATATCCTGGCGGAACGTGGGGAGGAGCTGTGCCTCATCGACAAGCACGCAGCCCACGAGCGGCAGCTGTACGAGAAACTGGCGGCCAACTACGGCAACGTGCCCAGCCAGATGCTGCTGGAGCCCTCGGCCATCGACCTGTCGGCAGAGGAAAAGCAGGCCCTGCTGGACAACCTGCCTTTGCTGGAAAACGCAGGCCTGGAGCTGGCAGATTTCGGCGGCAACACCGTGGTGCTGCGTGCGGTCCCTGCGGACGTGGAACCCCGGAATGCCGAGAGCCTGTTGGTGGAGATCGCCGACAAGCTGCTGAAGGGGGCCCACGACGCCATGAACGAGCACACCGAGTGGGTGCTGCACTCCATTTCCTGCCGGGCCGCCATCAAGGCAGGGGATAAGTCCTCCCCCCAGGAGCTGCTGGCCTTGGCCGAAAAGATCCTTTCCGGCGAAGTGCCGCCTTTCTGCCCCCATGGCCGCCCCTGTGTGCTGAAGTTGACCCGAAAGGAGCTGGAAAAGCAGTTTGGACGCATCGTGTAAACATCCCGTGGTGGCGGTGGTGGGCCCCACTGCCACCGGAAAGACCGCCCTGGGGGTGGCCCTGGCCCGGCAGTTCTCCGGCGAGGTGATCAGTGCCGACTCCATGCAGATCTATAAAGGTCTGGACGTGGGCACCGCCAAGGTCACCCCAGAGGAGACCCAGGGCATCCCCCATCATGGGGTGGATATCCTGGAGCCGGACCAGCTGTTCAGCGTGGCAGATTTCACCGCCCTGGCCGGTAAGCTGGAGCAGGAGATCGCCCAGCGCAGCCACCTGCCCATCCTGGTAGGGGGCACCGGGCTCTACGTCCAGAGCTATTTGTATGGGGTCCGCTTTACAGAAGAAAAGGCCCCTGCAGGCCTGCGGCAGCAGCTGGCTGCGGAGCTGGCGGAAAAAGGCGGCCCGGCCCTTTATGCGGAGCTGCAGCAGGTGGACCCGGAGGCCGCCGCCGCCATCCACCCCAACAACCAGGTACGGGTGCTGCGGGCTCTGGAGCATTACCGTGCCACCGGCAAGCGGCTCAGTGAGCAAAAAGCAGCCTCTCTGCCGCCGGAGCGGCCCTATCGCAGCCTGATCCTAGGGCTGGATTTCCCGGACCGCAGTGCCCTGTACCGCCGTATCGACCTGCGTGTGGACCGGATGCTGGAGCAGGGCCTGCTGGAAGAAGCCCGGCTGGTGTGGCAGGAGCGGCAGCGGTTTCGCACCGCCGCCCAGGCCATTGGATATAAGGAGTTCTTCCCCTATTTTGAGGGGCAGGCCTCCCTGGAAGCCTGTGCCGACAAGCTCAAACAGGCTTCTCGCAACTACGCCAAGCGGCAGCTGACCTGGTTCCGTCACATGGATGGAGTGGTCTGGCTGGACGCCGGAGCCCCGGATGTGCAGGCAAAGGCCTGCCAGACGGTACAGGAGTTTTTATCGAAAGGGTGATGGAAATGTCGGAACGAAGCCGGAAGGAACGGGGAACGCCCCACCCCCTGGCGATCCTGGCAGGGGTGCTGGCAGCCTTTTTGCTGGTAGCAGCCTGCTATGTGGGCTATCAGGCCCTGCACATTCTTTTCCCCCGGAACGTTTATGAGACCGCTTTGCCGGCCACCGTGTCTGACACGGTGGAGGCCGACGGTGTGCTGCTGTTCCAGGAAACCTATGTGCCCGGCGCCGGGCTGCTGGGGTATCTGGCAGCTGACGGTCAACGGGTCTCTGCAGGCACGGCGGTGGCAGAGGTGTACAGCAATGCCTCCCAGGCAGGGCTGCGGCAGCAGCTGACCCAGGTCACCGAGCAGATGGACCTGCTGCAGCGGTCCCAGAATACTTCGGCCCTGCAGCTGGATGCCCTGCTGAAGGAACGCTCCGGGGCCCTTTACCAGATGATGGACGTGCTGGATGCCGGGGACTACCAGCAGGTGGACCCCAGTGCCAGTGCCTATCTGCTGGCCCAGAACAAGCTGTGGATCGCCACCGGGGACGCTGCCAACTTTACCGACCAGATCACAGCCCTGGCTCAGCAGGCCCAGAGCCTCCAGGCCCAGCTGGGCAGCACCACCCAGATCGTGGCCCCCCAGACCGGCTATTTTGTCCGGGCCGCCAGCAGCGGCCGGCTCAACGCCGGAGCCCAGGATATCCTGGCTCAGGCTCCCTCCCAGCTGAAGGCCTATCTGGATTCTGACCCGGTGCTGGCCCTGGAGGGCTGTGCCGGCAAGATCGTTTCCGGCTTTACCTGGCAGTATGTGGGGGTCTGCTCTGCCAAGGAGGGCGAAAAGCTCCTGGGCCAGGACGGCAAGCCCCGGCGCTCCAGCGTGGAGCTCCGCTTCCCGGGGCAGACAGAGCGCACCTTCAAGGCCACAGTGTCGGAGGTGACCCTGGACACAGACCAGGATCTGGCCCGGTTCGTGCTTACCTGCAACGTCATCAACGGCGACGTGCTGAGCCTGAACCATGCACAGGCTGTGGTGTCGGTGGGGGAGAGCACCGGTCTGCGAGTCCCGGCTGCGGCCATCCACTACCTGAAGGAGGACGGCACCGAGGCCGAGACCCAGGGCGAAAACTACATCCCCGGGGTCTATGTGAAATATGGCAACATCGCTCGCTTTTGCAAGATCGACCCGGTGGATGCGGATCACCCTCTGGTCACCGATGGCGATTATGTGCTCGTTTTGCCCAAGGGAACCGATGGCTCCGTAAGCCAAGTGAGGCTTTATGACGAAATCATTGTTTCCGGACAAAATTTGTATGACGGAAAACTTTTGTAGTTATTGACATCCGTGTCAAAAAATCCGATAATAGTAAAAGCTATTTGCATTCTTTTGCAAAGTACGCCGGGCGGCCGGGGCTGCCCGAATGGAAAGGAGCAGATTGTATGTCTTTGTTTGATAGCATTAAAAAGGGCCTGATCGGTGAGGGCGACGATTACGAGGATCAGTACATTGACGACGGCCCCCAGATGGTGAATAACAACAGCGGCCTGGGCATCAGCGCCGAGGACGAGGCCGAGGAGCCTGCCGAGGGCGCCAAGAAGAACAAGGTGGTCAACATCCATGCCACCACCCAGCTGAAGGTGGTGCTGGTAAAGCCCGAGCGGTTTGAGGATGCCAGCACCATTGCCGACCACCTGAACAACAAGCGCACCGTGGTGCTGAACCTGGAGTCTACCAACAAAGAGGTCTCTCGCCGTCTGGTGGACTTCCTGTCCGGCGTGGCTTATGCCAACAACGGCCAGATCAAGCGTGTGGCCAACAGCACCTTCATCATCACCCCCTACAATGTAGATATTATGGGTGACCTGCTGGACGAGCTGGAGAACAATGGCGCATTCTATTGATCCTGCGGCTCACCCGGCCCGGGGCTTTGTTCCGGCCCGTACCGATGAGGAGCGGTTCCTCATGCGGCACGTGGAGGATCTGGCCCGTGGGGCCCAGGCCCGGGGCATTGCCCGGTATTCCGGGTTTTTAAGTGACCGGGAGCAGGAGCTTGCCCGGGCGGCTCTGGGCAGGGCCGGTGTGGAGAGTGGCTTCCACTTTGACGGGGGCTGGCCTGACGCCGAGCGTCGGGTGCTCTGCATCGAGCCGGAGTACAGCTACCCGGCGTCCCCCATCTGCTGCGTACAGTTGCAGTGCCGGGGCCTGGCAGGGGCGGCCCTGCCGGCCCACAAGGACTACTTAGGCAGCCTGATGGGGCTGGAACTGCGCCGGGAGGCTTTGGGGGATATCGTGCTGCTGCCGGATCAGCCCGGCACAGCCTATGTGTTTGCCCTGGAGCCTGCTGCAAAGCTCATTTGCCAGGAGCTGTGCCAGGCCGGACGCACAGAGCTGACCACTCAGCTGCTGGAACCGGACCAGGTGCCGGAGTTTCCCACGGCCCAGCGGGAACGGCGCACCGCCACGGTGTCGTCCTTGCGGCTGGACGCTGTGCTGTCTGCCATGCTGCATTGCAGCCGTGGGCAGGCCAGCGAGCTGGTGGAGGCAGGCCGGGTGGAAATCAACCACCTGCCCACAGAAAAGCCGTCGGCCCCCGTATATGAGGGCGACGTGTTCACCGTGCGAGGCAAGGGGCGGTATGCCCTGACTGCCCTGCCCGGTAAGAGCAAGAAGGAACGATGGATCATTGAGTATTTTCAATATTAAGATCGAACGCAATGGGAGGAAAGAACTATGCTGACCCCGCAGGATGTCCGTTCCGTGCAATTTGAGAAAAATCTCCGGGGCTACCGGACAGAGGACGTGGATCGTTTTCTGGATAAGGTCGAGGAGCAGCTGCAGCAGGACGATGCCCAGGCAGAGCAGCTCCGCAAGCAGATCGCTGACCTGACGGCAGAAAACCAGCGCCTGCACCGGGAGCTCCAGAGCTTTGAGGCCGACGGCGAGATGCTCAAGAGTGCCCTGATCAATGCACAGCGCATGGGCGAAAACGTGATCCGTGAAGCAAACCAGAAGGCAGAGGAGATCATCCACCGTGCAAATCTGCGTGGGGATGATATTATCCGGGATGCCAACGAGCTGCTGCAGAAGGCCAGTGACCGGGCCGACGAGATCGAGAATGAGGCCAACGACAAGCGTTTGGCTGAGGAGCGTGAGTACGACCGGGTGCGCCTGGAAGTGACCCGCTTCAAATCGGATGTGCTCAACCTTTACCGCAGCCATGTGGAAT
>CAKSXW010000028.1 GCA_934518555.1 uncultured Faecalibacterium sp.
ATCACTTTTGATGAGATTGCCGCCAAAGATGCCCCAGAGGGCAATGGTTCGGATTTGGGTTGCTTCGCTCCACCAAGAACTCCAGCGTCTTTGTGATGCTGGAGTTTCTGTTTTACCTAAAACTTTATAAAGCGTATCCAAGGGTGGATTCGAACAGCTGCGGCGACGGCGGCAACGACGGCGCAAAAACAGCCCCAGTGCAACAGCGACGACCGCTGCCTGCGGCAGAAACAGGGAGGAGCTGTTGGGGCTGCGGCCAGCAGGATGCGAGTGCCGTCCAAGGCACGACGCAGCCGCTGGGAGCCGCAACCCGGGCTCCTTTTATTCTGCGCGGCTTGCGTAATCCACCCGCGCCCACCAAAAAGCCTCAACGTATGCAAATACGCTGAGGTTTTTGTTTTGTCCAGGCCTAAAGTTTCACCCTTGAAAATGAGTTTTCCCTTACAAAAAGCCCCACCCACCCTCCGGCAAAGCGGTCAGAGGGTGGGTGGGGCTTACGAATGGAACAAGAAAAAGAGTTTGGTCTCGTAGATGGCTGGATCACTGTCCGGGGGCCGGAGTGGGGGTGGCCCCGGACGGCCTGGGTCACTGGCCCTGGACGGCGGCAAAGCCTGCTTCCAGGTCTGCCAGGATATCGTCGATGTGCTCGGTGCCAATGGACAGGCGGATGGTGTTCTGATAGATCTGCTGCTGGGCCAGCTCGGCGTCGTTGAGCTGGCTGTGGGTGGTGGAGGCCGGGTGGATCACCAGGCTCTTGACGTCTGCCACATTGGCCAGCAGGGAGAAGATCTTCAGGTTATCAATGAACTTGAATGCTTCCTCCCGGCCGCCCTTGATGTTAAAGGTAAAGATGGAAGCACCGCCGTTGGGGAAGTACTTCTGGTACAGGGCGTGGTCCGGGTGATCCGGCAGGGAGGGGTGGTTGACCTTTTCCACCTGAGGGTGGTTTGCCAGAAACTCCACCACCTTCTTGGTGTTCTCCACATGACGCTCAATTCGGAGGCTCAGGGTCTCGGTGCCCTGCAGCAGCAAAAAGGCGTTGAAGGGGGAGATGGTGGCACCGGTATCTCGCAGCAGGATGGCCCGGATGTAGGTGACAAAGGCTGCAGGGCCTGCGGCATCCGCAAAGGAAACGCCGTGGTAGCTGGGGTTGGGGTCGGCAATGTCGCCATACTTACCGCTGGCCTTCCAGTCGAACTTGCCGCTGTCCACGATGATGCCGCCCAGGGTAGTGCCGTGGCCGCCGATGAACTTGGTGGCAGAGTGGACCACGATGTCGGCGCCGTGCTCAATGGGCCGGATCAGGTAGGGGGTGCCGAAGGTGTTGTCGATGACCAGAGGCAGGCCGTGCTTATGGGCAATGGCGGCAATGGCGTCGATATCCGGGATATCGCTGTTGGGGTTGCCCAGGGTCTCCAGGTACACCGCCTTGGTGTTGGGCTGGATGGCGGCCTCCACCTGGGCCAGATCGTGGGCATCCACAAAGGTGGTGGAAACGCCAAACTGGGTCAGGGTGTGGGCCAGCAAGTTATAGCTGCCGCCGTAGATGGTCTTTTGGGCCACGATGTGGTCCCCGGCCTGGGCCAGGGCCTGGATGGTGTAGGTGATGGCAGCGGCACCGGAAGCGGTGGCCAGGGCTGCCACGCCACCCTCCAGGGCGGCAATGCGCTTTTCCAGCACATCCTGGGTGGAGTTGGTCAGGCGGCCATAGATGTTGCCGGCGTCTGCCAGGCCAAAGCGGTCGGCGGCGTGCTGGCTGTTGCGGAACACATAAGAGGTGGTCTGGTAGATGGGCACCGCACGGGCGTCGGTGGCGGAATCGGGCTGCTCCTGGCCCACGTGAAGCTGCAGGGTCTCGAATTTATAGTTAGACATATTGTTTTCCTCTCTATCTTTTCAACTTTAAGTATAATATTACGGTATAAAAATTCCCGATGCGTCCTGGTTGGCGGCGCACCGGGCAAACACTGGTCAGAAGGACTCTTTGCTCCTGGGGGTACACATTCGTGCGCCGGAGGGCATGAGGATGCTTTCTGTCAGTAGTTCTGCCCGGCCCTTGCACATTCGCCCACAGCGGATATTGGCGTGCAGCAGGATCTTCCAGATCTTTTTCATGCCGGTGCCCTCCTTTCCTTCTTGGGACCATGGGTCCCTAGGGTTTCCCCAGGGGAAGTTTTACACTTCCCTACTTGTCCGGTGGATTTGATGTTTGCATTATAGTCCTATTTCCCCAGCTTGTCAATAGGTTAATTCCATTTTTTCTCAACTTGCATATTCTGCACGGAGAGTTTCCCCACCGGGGCCCGGAGCTTGTGCATTCCCGTGAGGGGTCCTACTTTTCCGGCTCACACGCAAAAAGCACCGCACAGCGGCTTCTGGTTCGCTGTGCGGTGCTTTTCTTGCGGTATTCTGGTTTGGAAAAGGAGGAATCATGTTGCCGTGAGGGGGAATTGCGGCCTTCCCTCCCCGGTGATTTTATGATACCAGATCATTTCGTCAAAACTGTTGTGCTTTCGTGAATCTTTTATGAATGATGGAAATTTTCCAGGTCATTCCGGTGCTTTCATGCTCTCCACCATGCTGATGCGCCGCACGTGCCGCCGCATGACGAAGCAGACGACCAGGGTAAAGACCATGGTCAGAGCCACCGACAGCAGGTAGCTGCGAGGGGCAATGGTGCGGATGAACATGAGCTGGTCCATTTCCACCGTGCGGATGATGAACTGATGCAGGGGGATGCCCAGCAGCAAACCCACGCAAGAGCCCATGAGGGCCAGCAGGTCGATCTCCCGGAAGATGTAGCGGTAGACCTCCGGGTCGTAGAAGCCCAGCACCTTGATGGTGGCCAGCTCCTTTTTGCGCTCTGCCAGGTTCACGCTGATCAGGTTATACAGCACCACCGCCGCCAGGGCCCCAGCGCACACGATAATCAGCACCACCACCGAGTTCAGGCTCACGATCAGGTTGTCGAACATAGAGGTGGCGTCCTCCGTAAAGGAAACTCCGGTCACATAGTTGCAGGCCAGCAGAGTCTCACGCATGGTGTTGCGGTCGGCGGCACTGTCGCAGCGGGTCTGGGCGTACACCGTGTTCCAGGGGATGTCCTGGGTGCCCAGCAGGGTCTGCAGCTGGGCATTGGACAGATACAGCCGGGTGAACATATAGTTCTCCGTCACGCCGGTCAGGGTCATCTCCACCCGTTCTCCGTCAGGGTTTTCCACCCAGATGGAACCTCCCGGCTCTACCCCCAGGTTCAGGGCGGTCTTTTCTGTCAGCACCACGCTGTCCTTTTCAAAGGGGATGGCCTTGTGGCCCTGCCGGGTGCGGAAGGTCACATAGCGGCTCAGCTGGCTGTCGGTCTGGGCTCCCACCACGCTGACGTCGGCACCTTCTCCGTCGGCATTGTAGATGGTCACCGACTTGCTGTACACCGCCGCCCAGTTCTCCACATGGCCTCCCTCCAAGGCATCCGTCAGGCCCTTTTCCACTGTAAAGGCGGCAGGGTCGCTGAGGGTGACCGTCAGGTCGTTGTGGGACAGCTCTGTGGACTGCTTGGTGACGATGGGCAGCAGGGAGTCCTGGAGGCCGAAGCCGATGAGCAGCAGGGCCGTACAGCCTGCCACACCCAGCACCGTCATAAAGAACCGCTTCTTATACCGGAACAGGTTCCGGGCGGTGGTCTTTTGGGAGAAGCTCATGCGCTTCCACAGAGGGGTGATGTACTCCAGGAAGATGCGCTTGCCTGCCACGGGAGCCCGGGGCAGCAGCAGGGCTGCACTTTTTTCCTTCAGGCTGGAGCGGCAGGCACTCCAGGTAGCCAGGCCGATGACGGCGGCACTGATGGCCATGCTGGCTGCTGCCATGCCCGGGTAGAACCGCAGGGTGAAGGTGGGCAGGCTGAAGATCAGCTGATAGGCATACCAGATAATGCTGGGGAACACCACAAAGCCCACCACCATGCCAGCTATGCTGCCCAGCACGCTGGCGGTAAGGGCATAGAACAGGTACTTGCCTGCAATGCTGGCGTTGGAGTAGCCCAGGGCCTTCAGGGTGCCCATCTGGAGGCGGTTCTCGTCCACCATACGGGTCATGGTGGTGGTGGCCACCAGGGCTGCCACCAGGAAGAAGAACACCGGGAACACCCGGGCAATGGCCGCCATCCGGTCGGCATACTGCTCAAAGGTCACAAAGCTCAGGGTGCTGTTGCGGTCCAGCACATACCACTCGCCCTTTTTGATCTTGCTCACCTGCTCCTCCGCATCGGTGAGCTGCTGCAGGCCTTCGTCCAGCTTTTGCTGGGCATCGGCCTTTTTGGTCTCGTACTCGGCACGGGAGTCTGCCAGCTGCTGTACCCCGGCCTGATATTCCTGCCACCCGGCGTCCAACTGGGCCCGGGCTGCCTCAAACTGGCTGTAGGCCGTGGCGGTGCCGGTGGTAAGCTGCAATTGGCCTTCCAGCAGCTGCACCTTCAGCCGCCGCAAAGCGGCCTTGGCCTCCACCACCAACTGGTCGTTGCTCAGGCTGGGGGAGGAGATGAGCCCCTGGGCGTACATCTGCTTTTTGCCCTCATCCAGCTGGGCCTGGTAGCCCTGGAGCTGGCCGTTGATGTTGTCGTAGGCGGCCTGGGCCTTGGCCAGGGCGTCCCGCAGCTCGATGTATTCCTCGTCGGCAGGCTCGGCATCGTCCAGAGCCTTCTGGGCGTTGTTCAGGGCGGTCTGGGCGTAGGTCAGCAGAGGGTCTGCCACCTTTTTCAGGTTCACCAGCAGCTGGATCTGCTGCAATTGTTCCTCAAACTCCAGCACCTGGTTTTCGCCCTCCACCAACTGGTCCGCTCCGCTGGCCATGGTGTTGGGCAGGTTCTTTTTCTGCTGGGCTAGCTCTGCCTCTCCGGCGTCCAGCTGGGCCTTGGCCTGGTCCAGCTGCTGCTGGGCCTCGTTCAGCTGCTGTTCCGCCTCGGCAAATTTCTGCTCGGCCTCGGCCTTCTGGTCATTGTAGGTCTGACGGGCCTCGTCCAGCTTTTCGTTAGCGGTGTCCATGAGCTGTTCCCGGCGCTGCACACACTGGGCGGTGCTGATCTGCTCCAGCCGATCCGCCACCTGGTCCACTGCCTCCTGGTACTCCTGGGAATAATTATCGTACTGGTCGGCATTTTCTGCCTTGATATAACAGGCGGTGTAGTAATCCGCCGTCAATTCCCCGTCCATCACATAGGCAATGTAGTTCAGCTGCCCGTTGCCCACGGTGCTGCTCTCTTTGTCGGTGGAGATGTGCTGAGGGTCCTGCACCAGCCCCACCACCGTATATTCCTTGTGTTTTGTCCCCTCCGTATCTTCCGGAAGGGTCAGCACGGTGCCCTCGGTGATCTCGGCCTGGTAGCCCATTACATGGACCACGCACTCGTTGGCGGCCTGGGGCATCCGGCCGGAGCGCAGCACCAGACGGTTCATGTTGGCGTCGGTGTCTGCCGCCGGGTCCTGCTGGAGGGCCTGCAGCTGCACCACGATGCGCTCCTCCTGGCCCTGCCAGTTGGCCTCCAGGTCCAGGGTCTTTACCGGCATCACAGCCTCCACCCCGGGGGTGGCGGCAATGGCGGCAATGTCCTGGTCTGAAAGGCCCAGGGTGGACAGCACCCGGAGGTCAAACACATTTTGCTGCACATAATATTTTTGGGCTGCGCTCCGCATACTGGGGGCAATGCTCATGAGGCCTGTCAGCATCATGACCCCCAGGGCCACGATGCCAAACAGCGACACCATGCGGCTGGCGTTGCCCTTCATCTCCCGGAGGATATTTTTGCGATAACTTTTTTGCACTGCACTCACCACTCAATTTCTTCCACTGGCACCGGGTGCTCGTTGACCTTGTTGGACACGATCTGCCCACTGCGTACCTGAATGACACGGTCGGCCATGGCGGTCAGGGCCGTGTTATGGGTGATCACGATGACGGTGCGTCCGGTCTTGCGGCAGGTCTCCTGCAAAAGCCCCAGCACCTGTTTGCCGGTCTTGTAGTCCAGGGCACCGGTGGGCTCGTCGCACAGCAGGAGCTTGGGGTTTTTGGCCAGGGCCCGGGCAATGGACACTCGCTGCTGCTCGCCGCCGGACAGCTGCGCCGGGAAGTTGTTCAGCCGCTCCCCCAGGCCCACACTGGTCAGGGTCTGGGCCGGGTCCAGGGGGTCCCGGCAGATCTCGCTGGCCAGCTCCACATTTTCCAACGCCGTCAGGTTCTGCACCAGGTTGTAGAACTGGAACACAAAGCCCACGTCGTACCGACGGTAGGTGGTAAGGGCCTTTTCCGAAAAGCGGCTCACGTCCCGGCCGTCCAGCCAGACATGGCCCTCATCGCAGCTGTCCATGCCGCCCAGAATGTTCAGCAGGGTGGTCTTGCCGGCACCGGAGGGGCCTACGATGATGCAGAACTCCCCCTTGTCCACATAAAAGTTCATGTGGTCGGCGGCGGCGATCTTCACACTTCCGGTCTGGTAATATTTGCAGACGTCCTCAAACTCCACAAAATGATCCATGGCGTTTTCTCCTTTGCAACCATGTAATTTTATCCACTTTAACTATAACACAACCCGGCAAAGGTTGCACCCTCTGCCGGGCAAATTTTCAAAAACTTAACAGAAAAACTCCCACTGCAACAGCGGCAGTGGGAGCTTTTGGATGCTTATGGAAATTCAGGAATTGGGGCTCAGCGGCCGATCAGCAGATCCCGGCGGCCCCGGCCATTGACGCTGAGGCGGACGGTGCTGCCGCACTGGTGCAGGCTGACCTTGGCGTCAGCATCATAGCCCTCCGTCAGCAGGCTCAGGTTCAGGGTGGTGGAGGTCTTTTCGGTCTTGAACACCAGGGTGTTGACGCCGTTGTTCATCATGGTGGTCAGGTCCTCCATGGTGCAGCGGAAGGTAGCCACGCTGGCAGGCACATCCAGGGTCAGCACAGTGCCGTTCTGCCGGGCAGTATACAGCACCTGGCGGCCAAACAGGCCCTTGACGCTGTAGTTCAGCTTCAGGGCGTCACTCTCAGCACCGTCGGCGCTGATGAGCATGATGTTGCCCTGGATGGCAGGGCCTTCCGGGGCACCGTAGCCGCCGTAGGTGGGGTCCTTTTCGCCAACGGCCACATCGCCGTCGGCACTGATGAGCATGATGTTGCCCTGGATGGCAGGGCCTGCCGGGGCACCGTAGCCGCCGAAGGTGGGGTCCTTTTCGCCAATGGCCACGTCGGCAGCAAATGCGCCTACGCTGAGCATGGCAACGGCACAGGTGGCCACCGCAGCGGCAGCCAGGGTACGGGCAAATTTATGATTCAGCAGTTTCATGGTAAAATCCTCCTGTTTTTGCAGCCGGGGTCCGGCTGTGTTTTTCATGTTCTAGCAACCATGGTTTTTTGCGGCAGGGCTCTGAACCAGAACCGCCGCATCTGTCTTGTAAACGGATGCGGCGGCTGGATTATTGCAGGGAATGCAAAAAATTATTCAGTTTTTTCTTCCTCGTTCAGGATGGCCATAAACTCCTCCCCGGTGATGGTCTCCTTTTCGTAGAGGAACTTGGCCAGCTGGTCCAGCTTGTCCCGGTTCTCGGTAAGGATCTGCAAAGCCTTGGCGTGCTGGGCCTTTACCAGCTCCACCACCTTCTGGTCGATCTCCCGCTGGGTCTGGGCAGAGCAGGCCAGGGAGGTGTCCCCTCCCAGGTATTGGTTGTTCACCGTTTCCAGGGCCACCATGTCAAAGTCCTGGCTCATGCCGTACCGGGTGATCATAGCCCGGGCCAGCTTGGTGGCCTGCTCGATGTCGTTGAAGGCTCCGGTGGTAACAGAGTGGAATACCAGTTCCTCGGCGGCACGGCCTCCGGTAAAGGTGGCGATCTTGTTTTCCAGCTCCGTCTGGTTCATCAGGTAGTGGTTGCCCTCGTCCACCTGCATGGTGTAGCCCAGGGCACCGGAGGTGCGAGGAATGATAGTGATCTTTTGCACCGGAGCCGAGTGGGACTGCTTGGCTGCCACCAGGGCGTGGCCGATCTCGTGGTAGGCCACGATGCACTTTTCCTGGTCCGTCAGGATGGAGTTCTTTTTCTGGTAGCCTGCAATGACCACCTCGATGCTCTCCTCCAGGTCTGCCTGGGTCACGCTCTTGCGCCCGGCCCGTACCGCTCGCAGGGCGGCCTCGTTGACGATGTTGGCCAGCTCGGCACCGGAGGCACCAGAGGCCATGCGAGCCACGGTGTTAAAGTCCACCCCCGGGGCGATCTTTACCTTTTTGGCGTGGACCTTCAAAATTTCTTCCCGGCCCTTCAGGTCCGGCAGCTCCACCGGCACCCGGCGGTCAAAGCGGCCGGGACGGGTGAGAGCCGGGTCCAGGGAATCCGGGCGGTTGGTGGCTGCCAGGATGATGACCCCGGTGTTGCCCTCAAAGCCGTCCATCTCCGTCAGCAGCTGGTTCAGGGTCTGCTCACGCTCGTCGTTGCCGCCCAGGTTGCCGCTGTTGCGCTTCTGGCCAATGGCGTCGATCTCATCAATGAACACGATGCAGGGGGCCTTTTCCTTGGCCTGCTTGAACAGGTCCCGGACCTTGGAGGCACCCATGCCCACAAACATCTCCACAAACTCAGAGCCGGAGATGGAAAAGAAGGGCACGTTGGACTCGCCTGCCACAGCCTTGGCCAGCATGGTCTTGCCGGTGCCCGGAGGGCCCACCAGCAGGATGCCCTTGGGCATGGAGGCACCGATTTCCTCATACTGCTTGGGGTCGTGGAGGTAGTTGACGATCTCTTGCAGGTTCTCCTTGGCCTCGTCCTCTCCGGCCACATCCGCAAAGCGGATGCCGTGGGTGGACTGCACATAGACCTTGGCGTTGGACTTGCCTGCGCCGCCAAACATCATGGCACCGGGGCCGCCGCCTGCCTTTTCCATGAGCTTTTTGTTCATCTGGTTGCCGATGAAGCTGAACAGCAGGATGGGCAGGGCAAACCAGATCAAAAAGCTCAGCACCGGGGAGCCCTGCTCCACGATCTCGCTGGAGAACTGGGCCCCGGCGTCGTAAAGACGCTGGGTCAGGCCCGGGTCGTTCATCAGGCCGGTCTTGTAGATCTGCTTTTCTTCTTTATCTGTGAACACGATCTGGTTGGACTGGATGTCCACCTTGCCGATGTTCTGCTGCTGGGTCATGCTCATAAAGGTGCCATAGTCCACTTCCTGGACCTGACGCTCTGTGAGCCAGGGCACCAGCACCAGGTTCAGCACCAGCAGCACCAACAGCACGATGGCGTAGTAAATGGCCAGGGGCTTTTTGGATGGCTTGACCTCTTTCATGGGGATCCCTCCTTATAAGAATGGGCCTGCTGATGCAGCAGAGCCCGGATGTCGGCTTCAGTATAGCACACCCCGGCACAGGGGGACAGCGGTTTGAGACCATGTTTCCAAAAACTTCGCAGTTTCTTAACAAAGAAAGCCCGGCATCTCCCTCAATCCTGCATGATTTTCCCGGTATTATTGTGAAATTTTTTCATCTTTGTTATGAATGTTTCTTCTTGACAGTTTCTGGCAGACATGATAAAATGGACCCACTTTCTACAAAGTGCAAATGCGTTGACGGGGAAAAAACGATCTTCTTCTGTGTGCAGAGAGCCGCCGGGTGGTGCAAGGCGGTACAGAGGGTTTCGGATACTGGCCCCTGAGCGGCAGAGCTGAACCGGACAAGTAGGCTCTGACGGATGCCCACCGTTACCAGGGCAGCGATTCGCCGCAAGGCCGATCGTGCAAAGTGGCTGCGCCCCCGGCGCAGCAAAGAGAGTGGTACCACGGGTGCCCTGTAAAAGATATTTGCAGGCTCTCGTCTCTCAAGGTTTTCGCCTTGAAAGACGGGAGCCTTTTTGTATGCGGATAGCCCTTCAGGCATCTCTATGCGATGCCAGATTCCCCTTTTTGTCACCTACGGTGACATCTTCCCCCGGAACGGGGGAAGTCGGCCCTCTCGGGGGCGCCTTTGGGCAATGCCGCAAACTTTACCGTATTCCGGAAAGCCGTCCCCTTGGGGAAGGTGGATGCGAGTGAAACGAGCAGACGGAAGGGGTGCATTTTTATGCACCACAACATCAGGAGGACGCACATTATGATGGACGCTACCAAGTACGCACCGGGATACTACCCGGTCCCTGCCGGCTACGACAGCTGGGTGAAAAAGGATCACATTGAAAAGGCCCCTGCCTGGTGCAGCGTGGACCTGCGAGACGGCAACCAGGCCTTGATTGTGCCCATGAACCTGGAAGAAAAGCTGGAGTTTTTCCAGATGCTGGTGAAGATCGGCTTCAAAGAGATCGAGGTGGGCTTCCCGGCTGCCAGCGAGACCGAGTACGAGTTCCTGCGGACCCTCATTGAGAAGAATATGATCCCTGAGGACGTGACGGTGCAGGTGCTGACCCAGTGCCGGGACCACATCATCCGCCGCACCTTCGAGGCCGTGAAGGGTGCCCCCCGGGCGGTGATCCATTTCTACAACTCCACCTCTGTGGCCCAGCGAGAGCAGGTGTTCCACAAGTCCAAGGCAGAGATCCAGCAGATCGCCATAGACGGTGCCAAGCTGGTCAAGCAGCTGAGCCAGGAGTACGAAGGCAACTTCCTGTTTGAGTACAGCCCCGAGAGCTTTACGGGCACCGAGGTGGATTACGCCGTAGAGGTGTGCAATGCCGTGCTGGACATCATGCAGCCCACCCCGGACCGGCCCATGATCATCAACCTGCCGGTGACGGTGGAGATGAGTATGCCCCATGTGTATGCCAACCAGATCGAGTATTGCGATAAGCACCTGAAGTACCGGGACAGCGTCATCATCTCCACCCACCCCCACAACGACCGGGGCACCGGCGTAGCCTGTGCAGAGCTGGCGGTGCTGGCAGGAGCCCAGCGAGTGGAGTGCTGCCTGTTTGGCAACGGAGAGCGCACCGGCAACGTAGACGCCGTGACCCTGGCCATGAACCTGTACAGCCACGGGGTGGACCCCAAGCTGGACTTTTCGGATATGCCGGGCATCTGCGCCACCTACGAGCGTGTGACCCGGATGCCCATTTACCAGCGCAGCCCCTACGCCGGGCAGCTGGTGTTCGCCGCCTTCTCCGGCAGCCACCAGGACGCCATTGCCAAGGGCATGGCCTACCGCAAGGAACGGGGGGAGCACCGCTGGACCTGCCCCTACATCCCGGTGGACCCCCACGACATCGGCCGCACCTACGACGCCGACGTCATCCGCATCAACAGCCAGAGCGGCAAGGGCGGCATCGGCTTTGTGCTGGAGCAGAACTACGGCTACAACCTGCCCCCCAAGATGCGTGAGGCCCTGGGCTACAAGGTCAAGGGCGTGTCGGACCACAGCCACAAGGAGCTGAGTGCCGGAGAGGTGCTGCACATCTTTGAGGACACCTTCCTGAACAAGGCTAAGCCCCTGTCGGTGGTGGAAGCCCACTTTGCCCAGACCAGCGGCATCACCGCCACCGTCACCCTGGAGCTGAACGGCCAGCAGAAGGTGGTCACCTCTGTGGGCAACGGCCGTCTGGACGCTGTGGCCAACGCCATCCAGAGTGCCACCGGCATGGACTTCCACCTGGAGACCTACTCGGAGCACAGCCTGGACCAGGGTTCCACCTCCCGGGCCGCCTCTTATGTGGGCCTGGTATGGGGAGACAACACTGTCACCTGGGGTGCCGGCACCGACACCGATATCATCGTGGCCGGCATCAAGGCCCTGGTCAGTGCCATCAATAATAAGTAAAGAAGGAAAACCTGCCCTCTCATGCAAAAAGCTCCCCCTGAGAGGAAAGACTTCCCCCGCTCCGGGGGAAGATGTCGCACAGCGACAAAAGGGGGAATCTGGCAATGCCGCAAGGCATTGACTGAGAGGGTTTTGAGTAAAAAGGAGAAAACTACCATGGGAATGACCCTGACGCAGAAGATCCTTGCCGCACACGCCGGGCTTGCCGAGGTCAAGGCAGGCCAGCTCATCAACGCAAAGTTGGACATTGTGCTGGGCAACGACATTACCACCCCGGTGGCCATCAACGAGTTTGAACGAGCCGGGTTCGACCGGGTGTTTGACAAGGAGCACATCGCTATCGTGCTGGACCACTTTGTGCCCAACAAGGATATCAAGAGCGCTACCCAGTCCAAGCAGTGCCGGGAGTTTGCCAACCAATACGATATCCTGAACTTTTACGATGTAGGCCAGATGGGCATTGAGCACGCCCTGCTGCCGGAAAAAGGCATCGTCACCGCCGGAGACTGCGTTATCGGTGCCGACAGCCACACCTGCACCTACGGTGCCCTGGGGGCCTTTTCCACCGGCGTAGGCTCCACGGATATGGCCGCTGGCATGGCCACCGGCATGGCCTGGTTCAAGGTGCCCTCTGCCATCCGGTTCGTGCTTACCGGCAAGCTGGGGCCCCGGGTGTCCGGCAAGGACCTGATCCTCCACATCATCGGCATGATCGGGGTGGACGGTGCTCTGTACAAGTCCATGGAGTTCACCGGGCCGGGTGTGGCAAGCCTGACCATGGAGGACCGCCTGTGCATCTGCAACATGGCCATTGAGGCCGGAGCCAAAAACGGCATCTTCCCGGTGGACCAGGTCACCAAGGCCTATCTGGAAGGCCGCAGCCAGCGGCCCCCGGTGTTCTACGAGGCAGACCCTGACGCCGAGTACGAGCAGACCATTGAGATCGACCTGAGCACCCTGGAGCCCACCGTCAGCTACCCCCACCTGCCGGAGAACACCCACAAGGCCAGCGAGGGCAGCAGCATTAAGATCGATCAGGTGGTCATCGGCAGCTGCACCAACGGCCGCCTGGAGGACATGGAGGCCGCCTACCACATCCTGAAGGGCAAGCACATTGCCAAGGGTGTCCGGGGCATCATCATCCCGGCCACCATGGCAGTGTACAAGGAGTGCATCCTCCGGGGCTGGACCACCGCCTTTATCGACGCTGGCTGCATCGTGTCCACCCCCACCTGCGGCCCCTGCCTGGGCGGCTACATGGGCATCCTGGCTGCCGGGGAACGCTGCGTTTCCACCACCAACCGCAACTTTGTGGGCCGCATGGGCCATGTGGACAGCGAGGTATATCTGGCCTCCCCTGCCACTGCCGCCGCCAGTGCCCTCACCGGCTACATCACCGACCCTCGCCAGGTCTGACCTGAAAGGAGCACTCCCATGAACGCAAACGGTTCTGTTTTTAAATACCCGGACAACGTGGACACCGACGTCATCATCCCGGCCCGGCACCTGAACACCCAGGATGCCAAGGAGCTGGCCAGCCACTGCATGGAGGATATCGACCCCACCTTCGTGACCAAGGTGCAGCCCGGGGACATTATGGTAGGGGGCTGGAACTTTGGCTGCGGCTCCTCCCGGGAGCACGCCCCCCTGTGCATCAAGACCGCCGGCATCTCAGTGGTCATCGCCAAGAGCTTTGCCCGGATCTTCTACCGCAACAGCATCAACATCGGCCTGCCCATTCTGGAGTGCCCGGAGGCCGCCGATGCCATCCAGGCCGGGGACCGGGTCCATGTGGACTTTGACACCGGCGTCATTACCGACCAGACCACAGGCCAGACCTTCCAGGCCCAGCCTTTTCCGCCCTTTATCCAGGAGATCATTTCTGCTGGAGGCCTCATGAAGGCTATCAAGAAATAAACCCCCTCAGCCTCACTTCGTTCGGCAGCTCCCCCAAGGGGGCGCCTTATAGCAATGCCGCAGGCATTGACTGAGAGGGTCCAAGCCCATAAAAGGAGTACCTCATGGAAAAAAACATTGCCGTCATCTGGGGCGATTGCTCCAGCCCAGAGATCGTAAAGCAGGCCCTCCGGGTCCTTGACAAGGTGGCTGAAAAATACGGCCACACCTTCCACTACACCGATGCTGCCATGGGCGGCGAAGCCATTGACAAATACGGGGACCCCCTGCCCCAGCAGGAGCTGGACAAGTGCCTGGCTGCCGACAGCGTACTGCTGGGTGCCGTAGGCGGCCCCAAGTGGGAGGGCCTGCCCGGAGAGCAGCGGCCGGAAAAAGGCCTGCTGCGGCTGCGAGCCGGTATGGGGCTCTACGCCAACAACCGTCCGGCCAAGATCTGGCCCCAGCTGGCCCCTGCCAGCCCCCTGAAGCCGGAGATCGTGGCAAAGGGCATCGACCTGCTCATTGTCCGGGAGCTCATCGGCGGCGTCTACTTTGGTCAGCACACCACCCACACCCTGGAAAACGGTGAAAAGCAGGCCGTGGACACCATGCCCTATGCAGAGCACGAGATCGAACGCATTGGCCGCATCGGCTTTGAGACCGCACGCAAACGCCGCAAAAAGCTGTGCTGCGTGGACAAGGCCAACGTGCTGGACACCAGCCGTCTGTGGCGTACCGTAATGCATCGGCTCCAGGCAGAGTACCCGGACGTGGAATACTCCGAGATGTTCGTGGACAACTGCACCATGCAGCTGGTAAAGGACCCGGCCCAGTTCGACGTTATCGTCACCGAGAATATGTTCGGAGACATCCTCTCCGACGAGGCCTCCATGATCACCGGCTCCATCGGCATGATCCCCTCCTCCAGCCTGGGGGAGGGCACCCGGGGCCTCTACGAGCCCATCCACGGCTCTGCTCCGGACATTGCCGGTAAGGATGTGGTAAACCCCACCGCCTGCATCCTGTCCGCCGCCATGATGCTGCGGTACTCCTTTGGCCTGGCCGCAGAGGCCGACGCCATTGAGAACGCCGTCGGCAAGGTGCTGGACAAGGGCCTGCGTACCGCCGACAACATGAGCGAGGGCTGCACCTGCCTGGGCTGCTCCGCCATGGGCGACGCCATCCTGGCAGAGATCTGAGATTCAAACAAAAAAGATGCAGCCCACACTGTGAGCTGCATCTTTTTATTGTTTCAGGCCTATTTTACTTGGTGCCGTAGATACGATCGCCGGCATCGCCCAGGCCGGGGACGATGTAGCCGTTCTCGTTCAGGTGGTCATCCTGTGCGCCCAGGTAGATGTCCACATCGGGGTGAGCCTCGTGGAGGGCCTTGATGCCTTCCGGTGCGCCCAGCAGACCGATGAACTTGATGCGCTTTGCGCCACGGCTCTTGATCTGGGTGATGGCGTCAATGGCACTGCCGCCGGTAGCCAGCATGGGGTCCAGCACCAGCACATCACGCTCGGCAATGTCCTGGGGCAGCTTGCAGAAGTACTCCACAGGCTGCAGGGTGGTCTCGTCACGGTACAGGCCGATGAAGCCCACCTTGGCAGCAGGCAGCAGGGTCAGCATACCGTCCAGCATACCCATGCCTGCACGGAGGATGGGCACCAGAGCCAGCTTGCGGCCTGCCAGCACCTTGGTGCGAGCCATGGTGATGGGGGTCTCGATCTCTACCTCCTCCAGAGGCAGGTCACGGGTGGCCTCGTAGCACAGCAGAGTGGCAACCTCGCCCACGAGGTCACGGAACTCCTTGGTGCCGGTCTGTTTGTTCCGCAGCAGGCTGATCTTGTGCTGCAGCAGGGGATGCTCAACGATCATGGGGGTCATAAAAACACGCTCCTTATTTTGAATAGATCACTCTATCGGGTACATTATCAGCGATTTTCCAGGGCGGTCAACTTGTCGATGCGGCGCTGATGACGGCCGCCCTCAAACTCGGTGTTCAGGAACAGGTCCACCAGCTGGCAGGCAAGGCCTGCACCCACCACACGGCCGCCCATGCACAGGGCGTTGGCGTCGTTGTGGCGGCGGGTGTACTCACAGCTGAAGCTGTCGGAGCAGCAGCAGGCACGGATGCCCTTGATCTTGTTGGCTGCCATGCTGATGCCTACGCCGGTGCCGCAGAACAGCAGTGCCTTGTCGCACTGGCCGCTGACCACAGCGTCGCAGGCAGGCACTGCCATATCGGGGTAATCCACGCTGTCGGTGCTGTGGGTGCCAAAGTCGATATACTCCAGCCCCAGCTCCTCCAGGTGTGCCTTAACGGCTTCCTTCAGTTCAAATCCGCCATGGTCGGCGGCCAATGCGATGGGTTTTGCCATGAAAGTGGGTCCTTTCCCTGTGATACACAGTTCAGATTTTTTATTCAGCTCGGGCTGCGGCCTGGGCGGCAAGACGCTCGGCACGCTCCCGTTCAGCCTGGCTCAGGCGGTGGTAATCCGGCAGCAGGGCCTCCGGCAGAACAGTCTGCCCGGCATTGGCCATCTGCCGGGCCACCAGGGCCACCGCAGCGGCCCGGCCGCCCCGCAGAGCCGGGGGCGTTTCCAGCACGCCCGGCACACTGCCGTATTTATTATAGCACAGAGATGCCCCATCACCAACAAAAAACAGAGGCTTTTTGCAATTTTCTACAAATTGGGCCAGATCCGCCACAGCCCGGGCGTCGTCCTCCAGCAGCCGCTGGTGGGTGGCCAGGTCAAAGGCGGCACTGTACACCTGGGCCCGTCGGGCGTCCAGGGCGCAGAGCACCGTGCCCTCTCCCGTGTGGGCCGCTGCCAGGGCCTCCAGGGTGGACACCGGGGCACACAGGGTCTCCCGGGGGAAGGCCAGCCCCTTGACGGCGGCCAGACCGATCCGCAGGCCCGTAAAGCTGCCGGGCCCGGCGTTGACCCCGAACAGGTCGATGTCGGCGCAGCTCAGACCACAGGTCTTTAAGCAGGTGTCGATCATGGGCATCAGGGTCTCGCTGTGGGTCATGCCGGCGTCCAAGTACACCTCGTACAGCAGTCGGTCGTCCTGCATCAGGGCCACTCCGGCGGTCTTTCCGGCGGTATCCACGGCCAGGATCTTCATAGCTCCACCCCCTCAATGGTGATCTTACGGGTCGTTTCGTCCACCCGTTCGATGTTTACCCGGATAGGCTGCTCCAGGGCCAGCAGGTCCGCAAAGTTCTCGCTCCACTCTGCTGCCACGATGGCCCCCTGGTCCAGGTAATCGTAGAACCCGGCGGCGCACAGATCGTTCTCGGTGGAGATGCGGTACAGGTCAAAGTGGGCCAGAGGCCGGGGGCCCCGGTAATAGTTCACAATGGCAAAGGTGGGGCTGCTTACCGGGTCGGTGCAGCCCAGACCCTGGGCCAGCCCCTCGGTAAAGGCGGTCTTGCCTGCCCCCAAGCCGCCGGTATAGGCGATGAGGGCACCGGGCTGCAGCACCGCTGCCATGCGCCGGCCCAGGGCCACCGTCTCAGCCCGGGAATGGGTGGTATATTCCGACATTGAAGATCACCTCGTAACAACAAAAAAGGGATGACAGCATTCTGCCATCCCCTAGTATAGTATATTTTTTGTAAAAGCGCAATGCCCGGCTTTGGGGCCCCTGCATGGCTGGTATGTAAAACTGATATCAGCCGCCGCCCCAAAACAGGCTATAATAGAGGGCGAAAAGAAGGTGCTGGAATTGAAGACTGATCATCACGGACAAATGTCCGAGTCCTTTCTCACGGCTGTGTTCCTGTCCCTGTCCGGCGGACTGCAGGATGCCTATACCTACCTGTTCCGGGGTAAGGTTTTTGCCAACGCCCAAACCGGCAACATCGTGCTGCTGAGTGCCAACCTGATGGACGGTCAATGGGACCGGGTGCTCCATTACCTGGTGCCCCTGTGCGCCTTTGCCCTGGGAGTGCTGGCGGCAGAGCAGCTCCGGGAGCGGTTCCAGGCTTTGCAGCGGCTCCACTGGCGGCAGTTGGTGGTGCTGGGGGAGGTAGTGCTGCTGTTCCTGGTGGGCTTTTTGCCCCAGGAGCAAAATCTGCTGGCCAATGCCCTGGTGTCCTTTTGCTGCGCCATGCAGGTGCAGGCCTTCCGGAAGGTAGAGGGCTACGCCTTTGCCAGCACCATGTGCATCGGGGACCTGCGGAGCGGCGTGGAGGCCCTTTACATCTGGCGCAAGACCCACCAGCCCCAGGCCCGGGACCGGATGCTGCGGTACTTTGGCATCATCCTGCTGTTTGCCCTGGGGGCCGGGCTGGGCAGCAAAGGCACCGGGGTCCTGGGGGGCCGAGCCATCTGGGCCTCCTGCGGCTTTTTGCTGGTGAGCTTTGCCCTTATGTTCATCCGGGAGGACCTGGAGGAGAACCCGGTGATCGAAAAGGACCTTTCTGCCATCCGGCAGGAGACCCGGGATATCGACCGGGCCCTGAAACAGGAGCTGCAAGACCAGCACCAGGAGCTGAAGCAGAGCATGGAGCCCCACAAGTAAGGCAGCTTATCGGTGAGAGGCCTTGGTGAGCATCTGCTGGAACTTCCGGGCAGCGGTGTTCAGGGGGCGGTGGTTGTCGTAGACCAGGCAGATGGACCGGGAGGGGATGATCTCCTGCAGGTGCAGCTGCACCAGGCTCCCCTGTTCCAGCAGGCCCTTTACCATGGGTTCCGGCACAAAGGCCATGCCCAGCTCGCTTTTTACCAGGGTCAGCATCTGGTCGGTGGTGGCAGCCTCGATATCCGGCTTCAGCACTGCCCCGTGGTCCAAAAAGAACTGCCGGTAAAAGCTGCGGGTCATGCTGGCCTCGCTGAGGCTGATCAGGGGGTAGTGGGCCAGTTCCTTTAAGGAAAGGCTCTGGCTGGCCAGGGCCGTAAAAGTCCTGCCCCCCACCAGCACCTCATAAAAGGGCTTCAGCTCCACCACCTTCAGCCCCTGCTCTGCCTCTGCCGGGGTGGTGACGATGGCAAAATCCACCTCGCCGTTTTTCACCGCCTGCACCGCCTGGGGGGTGGAGTGGTTGGCGATGCGGAGCCGGATGCCCGGGTATTCGGTGTGGAAATCCCGGAGCTTTTCCGACAGGTAGATGTTCAGGGCCGTCTCGGTGGTGCTGATGCTGATGGCCCCGTGTTCCAGGGTGGCGCTGGCACTCAGCTCCTCCTCTGCGTCCTGGATCTGCACCGCCGCCGAGGCGATCCGGGAGTACAGCATCTCCCCCTCCGGCGTCAGGGTCACTCCTCGGTTGGAGCGGATGAACAGCACGCAGTTCAGCTGGCTTTCCAGCCGGTTCATGGCGTGGGTGATGTTGGGCTGGTTATTGCCCAGCACCCGGGCTGCCCGGGTAAAGTTCTGGTACTTTGCCACATAATAAAAGATCTTATAGTATTCCCAGTCCACATACATGGAACAGCATCCCCTTTCATACCAAAAGTACATCGTGACCATGTGTACAATACTTTTTACACATTCTCTCTCTGCTCGTATAATAACACTGCGATCCGGAATTGCAAGAGGGAAATCAAAAAAGAAGGTATCGAAGAATATGTTGACCGCAGTGACTGGAATCAATTGGGGCGATGAGGGCAAAGGCCGTGTCATCGACCTGCTGGCAGAGCACGCCGACGTGGTGGCCCGTTATCAAGGAGGCAACAACGCCGGGCACACCGTGGTGACGGACCAAGGCAAGTTCGTTCTGAACCTGCTGCCCTCCGGCATCCTGCACCCGGAGGTGACCTGTGTGCTGGGTGCCGGCATGGTCATCGACCTGGACCACCTGGCCAAAGAAATGGACGCCATTGAAGAACAGGGCGTAAAGGTAGGCCCTGAGAACCTGAAGCTCTCGGACAAGGCCACCATCTCCATGCCCTGGCACAAGGTGCAGGATGAGCTGGAGGAGGACCGTCTGGCCCGGGAGAACCGGGCCTTTGGCTCCACTCGCCGGGGCATCGCCTACGCCTACAGTGACAAATACCGCAAAAAGACCCTGCGTCTGGGGGACCTGCTGCACCTGGACGAAAAACGGGTCCAGGACCGTCTGGCCATGATCCTGGAATCCAAGAATCTGGAGCTGGCAGGCTGCTACCACCAGGAGCCCATGAGCTACGACGCACTGCTGGAGTGGTGCCGGGAGCAGGCCGGGCAGTTTGCTCCGTACATCTGCGATGTGGGGGCCTTCCTGCAGCAGGCCCACGACAGCGGCAAGCGCATCGTGCTGGAAGCCCAGCTGGGTGCCATGCGGGATATCGACTACGGCATCTTCCCGTTTACCTCCAGCTCCAATACGCTGGCGGCCTATGCACCGCTGGGGGCTGGCATCCCCAACTGCAAGCTGGACCATGTAGTGGGCGTGCTGAAAGCCTACTCCACCTGCGTGGGTGCCGGCCCCTTTGCGGCCGAGAACGCCATGGGCGAGGTGTGGAACGAGCAGCTGCGTAAGGCAGGCGGCGAGTACGGTGCCGCCACCGGCCGCCCGCGCCGGGTGGGCCCCTTTGACTGTGTGGCCAGCCGCTATGGCCTTGCCATGCAGGGTGCCGACAAGATCGCCCTGACCAAGCTGGACGTGCTCAGCAGCCTGAAGGAGATCCCGGTCATCACCGGTTACAAGCTGGACGGTGTGGAGGTCCCCACCTTCGACCCGCTGTCCGACCTGGACCGTGTGGAGCCGGTGGTCACCATGCTGCCCGGCTGGGAGCAGGATATTTCCGGCTGTACCAGCTGGGACGAGCTTCCCGAAGCAGCAAAGAACTATGTGCAGTTCCTGGAAAAGCAGCTGGACCATGAGATCCAGTTCGTTTCCACCGGTGCCGAGCGCGAGAAGTTCGTGTTGAAAGGAGCATGGCTGTGAGACATTTCATTGAACCGAACAGCTTTTCACGGAACGAGCAGCTGGCCCTGCTGGATCTTGCCGACCGGATGGAAGCAAACCCCGCACCCTACGCCCACCTGTGCGACGGGCGCATCCTGGCCACCCTGTTCTATGAGCCGTCCACCCGCACCCGGCTTTCTTTCGAGTCGGCCATGCTGCGGCTGGGCGGCAAAACGCTGGGCTTTGCAGGGGCACAGCTTTCTTCCGCCAGCAAGGGCGAGACGGTGGAGGACACCGCCCGCGTGGTGAGCAACTACGCCGACGTCATCGCCATGCGCCACCCCAAGGAGGGGGCCCCGCTCCGGGCGTCCCGGTATGCCCGCGTGCCGGTCATCAATGCGGGCGATGGCGGCCACGCGCACCCCTCCCAGACCATGATCGACCTGATGACCATCCGTCAGCGCAAGGGGCGGCTGGATCATTTGACCATCGGCTTCTGCGGCGACCTCAAGTTCGGCCGGACGGTCCACTCCCTGACCGCCGCGCTGAGCCAGTTTGAGGGCAATCGCTTTGTGTTCATCTCGCCGGAGGACCTGCGCCTGCCCCGCTACGTCAAGACCGAATCGCTGGAGCCCACCCATCAGGTCTACACCGAGACCGATGATCTGGAAGCGGAACTGCCCCATCTGGATGTGCTGTACATGACCCGCATCCAGCAGGAGCGCTTCTTCAACGAGGAAGAGTATCTTCGCCTGAAGGGCTGCTACCAGCTGGACGAAGCCATGCTGCGGCTGGCCCCGGCGGATATGCCGGTGCTGCATCCGCTGCCCCGCATTGACGAGATCAGCACCGACGTGGACAACGACCCCCGCGCCGCCTACTTTGACCAGGTGCACAACGGTGTCTACATCCGCATGGCCATCATCCTGGCCCTGCTGGGCATCCCGGACCCGGTAACTGGTAAGGAGGTGCTGGAGGGCTGACCCCCTCCGGGAAAAAACCAAAAAGGATGCCTCCCTGAGCATTGGAACCCAGGGAGGCATCCTTTTTCATTTGCAGCCGGGGCACCGGCCGCTGGTTCGGTTTTTCAGAGCCCGGTCAAGGGCTTGGGGCTCAGCTGCGGTATTCTGCCGGCAGCTGGTCCAGGGTCTGCCACTTGGTCATGGCATCTTCCAGGGTCATGCCCTTTTCCACCGCATCCCGGCGGCAGGCGTTGACGGCCTGGATCTCCTTCATCTTGGCACCAGTCAGGGTGTAGCCCTTCATGGCGATGAGGGTAGCGGTCCAGGCGATCATGGGGATGAGGCAGAACAGCACGATGACCACCCAGTTCATGCCCGGGGTGTAGGGGTCATACTGGGTAGGCAAGCTCTGCAGTCCCACAAAGCTGACGGCAATGCCCACCACGGTAGCGGACAGGCTGGACACCAGCTTGTCCACCAGGCTGAACAGGGTGCCCATGATGCCGGGGATGTAGTTGCCGCTGCGGTAGGTCTCGTAGTCGGAGCAGTCGGCCACCATGGGGATAGGCATATCGGCGGTGGCGTAGTAAGCGCCGTAGCCGATGCCGAAGAAGGCAATGAACAGGATGGTGTACAGGTTGATGGACAGGCCCTTCTCCCCCAGGATGGACAGGGTGAAGGCATCGCCACGACCCCACAGCAGCAGCAGTACCAGCACGCCCACATAGCACAGCAGTGCCACCCGGACATACTTTACCAGGCTGGCCTTCTGGCCCTCCTTCTGGCTGGTGCGGACGGTGAGCAGGAAGAAGGGCACGCTGAACACATAGCCCA
>CAKSXW010000029.1 GCA_934518555.1 uncultured Faecalibacterium sp.
GAAGAACCTGGCCGTCCTGCTCAAAGGTCACGCCGTTGCGAAACTCGCCTGCAGAAATCATAGGAATTCCTCCATAATTTTAATCTCAGATGCTTAACGCATATCTCTATTTATTTTACCCAATCCTCTGCCATTTGGCAAGGGGTTTCGGGCAGAAAAGCGATGAAATTACCGATTTTTTTGCAAATCACACGCTGTTTGGTACATCTTCTGCATAACGCAGGCATCCTCGGCCTGGGTACCGGCACTTTCACAGATGATCACCGGCTGCAGCCCCCGCTCCGCCAGCAGCTCCATCAGGGGCTGAGGCTCCGGGCCGAACTGGGTGTCGGCAAAGGTCCAGTGGCGTTTTTCGCCGCCCTTGGAGTACTCGATGCGAGAAAAGTGCACATGGAACTGCCGGGCACGCTGGTCTGCCAGCACCTGTTCCATCCGGTCCAGGATGGCAGCATAGTCTGCCTTGGAGCGGATGCCTCCCAGGGTACGGGCGTTCAGGTGGCCAAAGTCGATGCAAGGGGTGATCCGGGGATCCACCCCACAGAGGGCCAGCACCTCCTCCAGGGTGCCCAGCTGGCCCACCTTGCCCATGGTCTCCGGGCACAGGGTCATGTCCTCATACCCGGCCTGGTCCAGGGCCTCCTGGGCCCTGCGGAGGGTGTCCAGGGCCTTTTCCAGGGCTGTCTCCCGGCTCTGCTTGCCGCAGCTGCCGGAGTGGAAGATGATCCGTCGGCCCCCCAGAGCCCGGCACACCGCCGCACTCTGCAGCAGATACTGGATGCTGTTGAGCCGTTTGTCCTCCTCCAGGCTGGACATACTGATATAGTAGGGGGCGTGGACGCTGAACAGCAGGTCCTTGGGAGCCGCCAGGGCGGCCATCTGCTGGGCCTTTTCCAGCCCCAGCCGGACCCCTCGTCCGCACTGGTATTCAAAGGCGTTCAGGCCCATTTCAGCGGTGTACTGGGGCACCTCCAGGCTGCTTTTGTAGCCCCGGGCTGCAAAGCTGTCGCTGGTACCGGCGGTGCCGAACCGGATCTTTTCCTGGGTCACAGGGTCTTTTCTCCCCGGTCATAATACTTCTGCCAGTGCTTTTTTTCCCACTTGCGCTTCAGGATGACCTGGGCCCCCAGGTCCGGGCCCCGGGGCACCACCATCAGCCCGGGGATGCCGTAAAGGGCCGCTGCCATGCGGTCGGCGTAGAGCTGGTCCCCCACCATGGCCATCTGGCGGCGTTTTACCCCCATGCGGCACCGGGCCACCATCAGGGCAAAGGGCAGGGGCTTGGCAGAGCGGTACAAAAAGGCCAGCCCCAGCTTTTGGGCAAAGGGGCGCACCCGTTTTTCAGACCCGTTGGACACGATGGTCAGCCGGACCCCGGCGTTCTGCATGGTCTCCAGCCACTGGGCCACCTCCACCGGCAGCTCCTGGCTGCGGTCGGCAGTAAGGGTGTTGTCAATGTCCAGCACCAGGGCCGTGATGCCCTTGGCGGCCAGCCATTCCGGGGTGATGTGGGTAACGTCCTTGAAAACATATTGGGGGGTGATGAGCATAGTAAAAACCCTCTCAGTCTCGCATTCGCTCGACAGCTCCCCCGACAGGGGGAGCTTTTGCGGCTTTTGCAAAGTATATTCTTCTCCGAAAAGATGAAACCTTTCCTCTTCAGCACAAAAAGCTCGCCCCTTTGGGAAAGCTGGCAAACCCACAGGGTTCGACTGAGAGGGTTCACAAATGAAAATAGGAGAGCCTGTGATACAGGCTCTCCTACATCGGCGTTAGCAACGCGTTTTGAAATCTAAAGCAACAGCGATCTCAAGCAGTTGATTACTTGAACTTGCGCTTGCGGGCTGCTTCGGACTTCTTCTTGCGCTTAACAGACGGCTTCTCGTAAGCCTCGCGCTTACGGACCTCTGCGAGCACACCGCTGCGAGCAGTGCTGCGCTTGAAGCGACGCAGTGCGCTTTCCAGCGACTCGCCCTCTTTAACACGAATTTCCGACATCTTATTCCCTCCCTTGGACCGTGAGGCAGGAATTTCGTTGTTACATGGTAACTAACAGTAGACAGTATAGCGCATTTTCCCGGGTTCGTCAACCTTTTTTTGAAAGTTTTTTGCTCAAAACTTTTGAAAATATTTTGAACATCCGCTGCCGGGTGTTTCCTGCGCCAGCCTGCCTCCCCGGGTGATGGTATGTTCACGCTTTGCAGCGCAACAGCAGCTCTCAGCCCTTGACAGCCAGGTTCACCAGGCGGCCCTTGACGTAGATCTCCTTCACCAGCTGCTTACCCTCCAGGGCGGCGGCCACAGCCGGGTCTGCCTTGGCGGCAGCAATGGCGGCAGCGGCGTCCATATCGGCAGCCACCTTCAGCCGTGCCTTCACCTTGCCGTTTACCTGCACGGCGATCTCCACCGTGCTCTCCACGCACTTGGCCTCCTCATAGGCAGGCCAGGGGTAATAGGCCAGCTGCTGGTCATGGCTGTGGCCCAGCTTTACCCACAGCTCCTCGGTCATGTGGGGAGCAAAGGGGTTCAGCAGCTGCACCAGGGTCTCAAACTCTGCCTTGGTGGCACCGCCGTTGTCGTACATAGCGTTCACCAGGGTCATGAGCTGAGCAATGGCAGTGTTCATCTTCAGGCCCTCAATGTCTGCACTGACCTTCTTGATGGTCTGGTGCATCAGGGTCTCCATCCCAGAGCGGTAGCCCTCGCCCTCCACCAGCTTATCGCTGAGGCCCCAGACACGGTCCAGGAAGCGGTTGCAGCCTGCAATGGCAGAGGTCTGCCAGGGGGCAGCCTGCTCAAAGTCGCCCATGAACATCTCGTACAGACGCATGGTGTCGGCACCGTACTGGTCCACCACCTCGTCGGGGTTGATGACGTTGCCCAGGCTCTTGGACATCTTCACGATGGGATGCCGGGCCATCTCGCCGTACTTTTCTTCCAGAGCCTTCTCGGCGGCCTTCTGGCTGCCGTACTCCTTCAGCAGCTTCTCCTGCTCCTCAGCAGGCAGGTTCACGAAGCTGTGGGGGTTCAGGCCCAGGATCATGCCGTGGGCAGTGCGCTTCTGGTAGGGCTCGGCAGTGGGCACCACGCCGATGTCGTACAGGAACTTATGCCAGAACCGGCTGTACAGCAGGTGCAGGGTGGTGTGCTCCATGCCGCCGTTGTACCAATCCACCGGGGACCAGTACTCCAGAGCCTCCTTGGAGGCAATGGCGTCCTTGCAGTGGGGGTCCATGTACCGCAGGAAGTACCAGGAGGAACCAGCCCACTGGGGCATGGTATCGGTCTCACGGGTAGCAGCGCCGCCGCAGCAGGGGCAGGTGGTCTTGACCCAGTCGGTGTGGCGTGCCAGAGGGCTTTCGCCGTCGGGACCCGGCTCAAAGTCGGTGATGTCCGGCAGGGTCAGCGGCAGGCTGCTCTCGGGCAGGGGCTGCCAGCCGCACTTGTCGCAGTGCACCATGGGGATGGGCTCGCCCCAGTAACGCTGGCGGCTGAACACCCAGTCACGGAGCTTGTAGTTCACCTTATCACGGCCCTTGCCAGTCTCCTCCAGCCAGGCGATCATCTTCTTCTGGGCGTCGGCCACAGACAGACCATTCAGGAAGCCGGAGTTCACCAGGGTGCCGGTGGCAACATCGGTAAAGGCAGCCTCCTCCAGGTTGGAGGGGGTGCTGCCCTGGACCACCTCGATGATGGGCAGGTCAAACTTCTTGGCGAACTCCCAGTCACGGGTATCGTGGGCCGGCACAGCCATGATGGCACCGGTGCCGTAGGTGGACAGCACATAGTCAGAGATAAAGATGGGGATCTGGGTCTCGTTGACCGGGTTGATGCCCATGACGCCTTCCAGCTTTACGCCAGTCTTTTCCTTATTCAGCTCGCTGCGCTCAAAGTCGCTCTTCCGGGCAGCCTCAGCCTGGTAGGCCTTGACGGCCTCAGCGTTCTTGATGACGCCCTTTTCCAGCCATGCCTTCAGCTGTGCGTGCTCCGGAGAGATGACCATGTAGGTGGCACCAAACAGGGTGTCGCACCGGGTGGTGTACACCGTCAGGGTGTCCCCGGCAGTGGTGCCAAAGTTCACCTCGGCACCGTGGCTGCGGCCGATCCAGTTCTTCTGCTGGGTGGCCACACGCTCAATGTAATCCAGGCCGTCCAGGCCGTCGATGAGCTTGTCGGCGTAGGCAGTGATCTTCAGCATCCACTGGCTCTTGACCCGGTGGACCACCTCGCTGCCGCAGCGCTCACACACGCCGTTGACCACTTCCTCGTTGGCCAGCACGCACTTGCAGCCGGTGCACCAGTTGACGTTCATTTCCTTTTTGTAGGCCAGGCCGTGCTTGTACAGCTGCAGGAAGATCCACTGGGTCCACTTGTAGTACTCGGGATCGGTGGTGTTGATCTCACGGTCCCAGTCAAAGGAGAAGCCCAGGGCCTTCAGCTGGCTGCGGAAATGGTCCACGTTGCTCTTGGTAACAATAGCCGGGTGGATGTGGTTCTTCATGGCAAAGTTCTCCGTGGGCAGGCCAAAAGCATCCCAGCCCATGGGGTACAGCACATTGTAACCATTCTTGCGGCGCTTGCGGCTCACCACATCCAGGGCGGTGTAGCTGCGGGGGTGGCCCACGTGGAGGCCGGCACCCGAGGGGTACGGGAACTCCACCAGAGCGTAGAACTTGGGTTTGGAGTGGTCGATCTCAACATGGAAGGTCTTTTCGTCCTCCCACACCTTCTGCCACTTGGCCTCAACGGCCTTGTAATCATACTTCATTTTGTCATCAGCTCCAGACTTTTTATCCAAAATACCGTTGCTTGGGGGTGTATGCTTTCAAGCCCTCTGCCTTTGCCAGAAAACCCTCTCCGTCATCGCTGCGCGATGCCACCTCCCCCGAGGGGGGAGGTTTTTGTGCAGGCCGCAGCCTCCCCTCTTTTGCATAAGCTCCCCCTCTCGGGGGAGCTGTCAGGGCGGATGCCCTGACTGAGAGGGTCCTATTTCGGGCAGACAGCTGTTTGCCTTTTTTATTCCACGGTGCTATCCGGGGTCAGATACTCCGAGATGTCCACCGGTTCGCCGTCGGCCCACAGGTGCTCCAGATCGTAGTAAGCACGGCTGTTGGGCACAAAGACGTGGACGATGACGTTGGAGTAGTCCAGCAGCACCCAGTTCTTGGTGTCGTGGCCCTCGGTGCTGTAGGGCTCCAGGCCCTGCTGGGAAAGCTGGTACTCCACCTCGTTGGCCAGGGACGCCACCTGCGTGGTGGAGGTACCGGAGGCGATCACGAAGTAGTCGGTGAGGACGGTGAGGCTCTCCACCTTCAGCACCTGCACGTCCTGGGCCTTGTGCTTGTCCAGGATCTTGGCGATCTCAATGGCCAGGGCCTTGCTGTCGTTGAATTTATCCATTTGTTTCTCCCTTCTGTCGGAACAGCCCTCCGCAGGGTGCGGAGCGCCTTGTTTTTTCAGATATTACTGGCCCGAATTGGCAGCCTGACCGTCCGTGGTCACCGCACCGGAAAGGTCGGTGTCACCGCTGAGGATGGCGTCGTCGGACTCCTTGTCGATGCGGCCCATATACTGCACGTTGGCGTCGGTGGAGGCGCTGCCGTGGGGCCACTGGTCGGTGACCAGGTTCATCTCGCTGGCATCCACCGGGCCGGTGTAGGTGCAGAAATACTGGTTCAGCAAAGCAGCGATGGAACCGGCGTCCGGCACCACGCAGGAGTAGCCGTCAAAGCTGTCGGTCTTGCCCACATTGGGCACTCCCATAAACACCGGAGTCTGGGCCAGGATGATGTTGGAACTGTCGATCTTCAAAAAGGACGCCACCAACTTGGCGATGGTAGCCAGGTCCATGTCCGTTTTGATATAGTTCTTGAACACCAGGGGCAGCTGGGCCAGGATATCGGTGATGCCCATGGACCGGGCACGCTTGAACAGGCCTGCGTAGAAGTAACGCTGCATATTCAGGCGGTCGATATCCGAGTTGGCATAGCCGTCACCGTGGCGGCACCGCACAAAGAACTCTGCCGAGGCACCATCCAGGTTCCGGTAGCCCTTCAGCAGCTTGCTGCCGCCGTAGGACATATCCCGGGGGATATACACCTCAATGCCCCCAAAGTTATCCACCATCTCCACCAGGGCCTGCATATCCACGCTGACATAGTAGTCCACCGGCAGGCGGTACTGGTCGTAGATCACATCCGCCAAAGCGGCAATGCTGCCGCCGTTGGACAGGGCCACCGAGTTGATCTGGTAGTTGGAGGCGGCATAGGTCTTGCCGTTGGACAAGGTCACCTTCCGGTTCTTGGTGGTCACCAGGCTGTTGCGAGGGATCTGCAGCATGTGCAGGGCCCCGTTTTTGATATCGAACTGGCAGTAAAGGATCATATCCGTCATGCCGTCGTTGGAGCTGGCATCGCTGTAGTTGCGGCCTTCCTCATAGTCGATGCCGCAGACCAGGATGTTCACCACATCTCCCTTGTACTCCTCGGCGGTCTGGATCTCCTGCTGGATGGTGGGGGTGCTCTCATCCGGGCGGATGCTGTCCTCCACCTTGTTCAGCACGCTTACGCCGTACACCACGACGCCCGACACCACAGCGATCACCGCCATGACCACCGCAAAGGGCAGCCAGAGGGGGCTTTTCTTTTTGGCTTTGCGGCGGCGAGGGGGCTCTGCGGCAGGGCGAGAGGGCCGGGCTGCATGGCGAGGAGCTTCTTCCCGAGGGGTGCTGTCAGCGGCGGCAGGCTCGGCTGCCGGGCGCTGCCGCTCCGGGGCCGGGGCCTGGCCTGCCTGATGCAGGGAACGGTCGGTACGAATGCGACGAGGCGCTTGACTCATGTTGATTGGATCCTCCAGATTCATGGAATGGCAGAAAACCACTGTTCTCTGCAAAAACCTGTCATACGCTTTAGTATAACATTCCTCGGCAGAATCTGCAATCAGTTTTCGTTTCCAGCCGAGGGACGTTTTTTCACCGGGTCTCCCGGCCCTGGGTGGCTGCCAGGATATCCTGGTAAGCCGCCTGGGACATGGGGTCCAGCGCCTTGCCCTGGGACAGCACAAAATCATTGGTCTGCTTCAGGGCTGCCAGCATGGCAGCGTCCAGGTCCTTTTTTTCCAGCTTCCGCAGCCGCTCCACCCCGGGCCAATCCCGTTCAGCACTGGTCATATCTGCCAGATACAGGATCTTATCCAGCTGGGTCATGCCCGGCCGGCCTGCCGTATGGCAGGCCACTGCAGACAGCACTGCCTCGTCGGTGACCCCCCACTGGGTCCGGGCCAGGATGGCGGCACAGACCCCGTGCCATACCGACACCGGGCGGCTCACGCCTCCCTGGGCGTACTCCGGGTAGGCTTCCAGGATGCTACGCATCTCCTCCTTGGGCAGCTCCTTGGCACAGTCGTGGAGCAGAGCCGCCAAGGCCGCCTGCTCCGGGTCTGTCCCGTAGCGCTTGGCCAGCTTGACCGCCATTTTTTTGACGTTGATGGTATGCTCGTACCGCTTGTCACTCAAGCGGCTGCGGGCAAGTTCCTTTGCTTGCTTCAGGTTCATTGCCTGGTACTTCCTTTGTGTTAAGATAAAGCCCCTCCCGGCGGATGACGGCACGCACCGTCTCCGGCAGCTGGGCGGCGCAGTCCTCCCCGGCAGCAAGGCGGCGGCGCAGCTGGCTGCTGGCCATGGGCAGCGCCTCCACGGCGGTAAACAGGATGCGTCCGCCTGTGGGGTCCAGCTGCTTTGCCTTGGCGTGGAGGGCCGGGTCGTCCCCGATGTTCCGGCTCACCACCACCAGCCGGGCCAGCTGCAGGATATCCTGCCAGCGGTGCCAGCGGTCAAAGCTCAGCAGCATATCGCTGCCAATGGACAGATACAAAGCCGCCCCGGGGTTTTGCCGGGCCAGCATCTCCACCGTCAGCACGGTGTAGTTCCGGCGGCCTGCCTGGGCCTGGTCCAGCTCCCAGCTGCTGATCTCCAGCTCCGGGGCCACCGCCTGGTCCCCCTGGGCCAGGGTGCGAAAGCACTGGCACATCTCCAGCCGCAAGGCCGCCGGAGCGGCGGTCTGCTGCTTGAAGGGGGAAAGCCCTGCCGGCATCACCACCACCTTATCCGGCCGCACCCGGGTGGCGGAGGCCCGGAGGTTGTTCAGGTGGCCGTTATGGGGTGGGTCAAAGCTGCCGCCGTAAATCAGCAGTTTCATCTCATTTCAGCAGGTCGGCGTAGGCACTGTCCTTTTTCTTCTGCAGGTACAGCACGAACTTGGAACCGATGACCTGCACACAGTCGGAGCCGGTGGCCTCTGCCAGCTTGACAGAGGCTTCCCGGGCGTTGTACATACTGTTTTCCAGCACCTTGACCTTGATGAGTTCCCGGGCGTCCAGGCAGTCCTTCACGCCCTGGATCAGGGTCTCGTCGATCTCGCCCTTGCCCACGATAAAAACGGGGTCCATGGTATTGGCTTTGCCACGCAGGATGGCACGCTGCTTGCTCGTCAACATAGTTTTTTCTCCTTTATTTTCAGGTTGATATTGCGGATCTTTCAATTTTGCTTTTTCACAGGATGGGGCGTATCTGCCAGCGGCCTCGCCCTCTCAGGGTTGCGATCATTTCAACTCGATCTCTACTGTTCCAGACACCTGTGCGATGACGCCTTCTTCCTTGGCTGCACCCAGAAACTCCGGCAGCTGCTTTTCCAGCACTGCCAGGGCGTTGCCCCGGTGGCTGATGGCATCCTTTTCGTCAGGGGTCAGCTGGGCATAGCTGCGGCCCTCGGTGTTGGGACGCTTGCCAGTCTTGCCCACGCCGCAGTCGGTGGGGATAAACAGGGGGTCGTAGCCAAAGCCGTAGTCCCCTGCCAGCCGCTCAAAGGCGATGCTGCCGGGGCATTCTCCCAGGCAGGTCAGGTGTCGGCCCTCCGGCAGTGCAAAGCACACTGCGGACACGAACTTAGCCCCTCGCTGCCCGGCAGGCACTGCCTGCATGGCTTCCAGCAGCTTATCGTTGTTGGCCTCGTCGTCTCCATGGCGGCCGCAGTACCGGGCACTGTACACCCCGGGGGCCCCATCCAGGGCCTCCACGCACAGGCCGGAGTCATCGGCGATGGTGGGCAGGCCGCTGGCCTTACAGATGGCCTGGGCCTTGATGAGGGCATTTTCTGCAAAGGTGGTGCCGGTCTCCTCCGGCTCCAGGGTAATGCCCAGCTCCTTCTGGCTCAGCACCTGGTGGCCCTGGGCCTCCAGGATGCGGCGCAGTTCCCGGAGCTTCCCGGCATTGCCGGTGGCTGCACAAATTTTCATGCAATTCTCCTTCCTCTTTCAAAGCTCGCCCTTTCGGGAGAGCTCCTGCATCGCTCCGCAATATGCGGACGAGCCGGTGAGAGGGTAATATTTAATGTTTCCACTGCCGGGGGAGCAGTTCTTCCACAAAGCCCTCCGGGGTAAAGGGCAGCAGGTCGTCGATGCCCTCGCCCACGCCGATGAACCGCACCGGCAGGCCCAGCCGCTGCTTGACTGCCACCACGCAGCCGCCCTTGGCGGTGCCGTCCAGCTTGGTCAGGATGATGCCGGTGGCGTTGGCCGCCTTGCAGAACTCCTTGGCCTGGCTGATGGCGTTCTGGCCGGTGATGGCATCCAGCACCAGCAGGGTCTCCAGGCTGGCCTCCGGGGCTGCCTTTTTGACGCTGCGGCTGATCTTGGAAAGCTCTGCCATCAGGTTGGATTTATTGTGCAGACGCCCGGCGGTGTCTGCAATGACCATATCATAGCCCCGGGCGGTGGCGGATTTTACAGTGTCAAAGATCACTGCCGCCGGGTCGGCCCCCTCGCCAGCCTTGACGATGGGCACCCCGGCCCGTCCGGCCCAGATCTCCAGCTGCTCGCTGGCGGCTGCACGGAAGGTGTCGCCGGCAGCCAGCATGACCTTTTGGCCCTGCCGGGTGTAGTAGTCTGCCAGCTTGGCGATGCTGGTGGTCTTGCCCACGCCGTTGACCCCGATGACCAGGATCACAGCAGGCTTGCCGCTCAGGTCCATCTCTGCCTCCGGCGTCATTTCCTCAGCAACGATGTCCCGGAGGGCATCGGCTGCCTGCTCGCCGGTCTTGAGGCCCTTTTCCTGCACCCGGTCCCGGAGCTTGTCCACCAGACGCACGGCCACCTCGCCGCCTACGTCTGCCAGGATCAGCTGTTCCTCCAGGTCATCGTACATCTCGTCGTCGATGACGCTGCCGGTAAGGGTGTTCATGATATTGCCCCAGAACCCAGTACGGGTCTTTTCCAGGCCCGTTTTCATCTTATCTTTTTCTTTTTTGCCAAATCCGAAGAACCCCATGGTGTCCTCCTATCATTTTTGTGTTAGCCTTTCCCACCGGGGGAAAGGTGTTTCTTGTTATTTTATATCAGGAAACCAGCGTTGCGTCAACCTGTTCCAGGTCCAGCTTCAGCAGCTTGGACACGCCGTCCTCCTGCATGGTGACACCATAAAGCACGTTGGCGGCCTCCATGGTGCCCCGGCGGTGGGTGATGGCGATGAACTGGGTCTTATCGCTGACCCGGCGCAGATACTGGGCAAACCGCACCACGTTGGCGTCATCCAGGGCTGCCTCGATCTCATCCAGGATGCAGAAGGGGGCAGGGTTCACTGCCAGGATGGCAAAGTAGATGCTGATGGCCACCAGGGCCTGTTCACCGCCGGAAAGGGCCTCCAGGTTTTTGATCACCTTGCCCGGGGGCGCTACCCGGATGCCGATGCCGCAGGACAGCACATCTGTCTCGTCCTCCAGCACCAGGCTGGCCTCGCCGCCTCCAAACAGCTCTGCAAAGACCCGGCCAAAGTTTTCGTTGATGGCCCGGAAGCTGTCGGTAAAGATCTCCCGCATCTGGGCCGACAGCCGGGAGATCATCCGGGTCAGCTCGCTGCGGCTCTCCTCCACGTCGGTGACCTGGTTTACCAGGGCGTCGTACCGGGCCTTGACCTCCTGGTACTCCTCAATGGCACTGACATTGACGCTGCCCAGGGCACGGATCTTGCCACGCAGCTCTGCCACCTGGGCCCGCAATGCCGGCAGGCTGTCAAACTCCACGCAAAGGGCCTCGGCCTGGCTTACAGAAAGCTGATATTCATCCCACAGCTTGGCCACGGTCTGGTCGTACTCGGTCTCCGCTGCCGCCTTGCGCTCTGCAAGACGGGCCATCTCCCGGCCTGTTTCCTCCCGGTTCTCCGAGGAGGCCCGGGCCCTTGCCAGGGTCTCGGTCTCCTGCTGCTGGCAGGCCAGACGCTTCTGGGTGGCCTCCCGGATGGCCTGTTCCTTTTGGGCAATGGTGGTCTGGCTGTCGGCCTTGGTCTGCCGGATGGCAGCGATCTCTGCCCGGCAGGCCTCGCTGCGGTCTGCCAGAGCCTTCAGGCTCTCCTCCAGGGCCGTTTTGCGGTCTGCTGCGTCCTTGGCCCGCTGCTCCAGGGCAGCGATCTGGCTGTAGGCCAGCTCCGCATCCTTCTGCCGGGTCACCTGCTCCAGCCGCCGGGCACTGAGGGCCTGGGCCAGCTGGTTCTGCTGGGCCAAAAAGCTATCGCTGCCCTCGGCAAGGCGGTCCAGCTCTGCGGTGTTCCGGTCCATGGCGGCCGTCAGCTCTGCCTGCAGAGCCGCCGCCTCCTGGGCCTTTGCCTGGCTCTGGGCCAAGGCAGCCTCCAGGGCGTCCATCTCCTGGCGGCGAAGCTCCAGGGCGTTTTCCAGCTGCCGGACCTCTGCCTCCAGACGCTTGCCCTCAGCCTGGGCCCGGACCCGGTCGTTGTCTGCGGTGATCTGCTCGCTGGCAGTGGCAGTAAGCTCTGCCTGCAAAGCATCCACCTGCTCCTTGCATTGGTCGGTCTTTTCCTGGGCAGCCAGGCAGTCCTTTTGCAGGGCCGCTGCCTTCCGCCGCAGTTCTTCCATCTCCTGCTTCCGGGTAAACAGCCCTGCACTGCGCTGGACGCTGCCGCCGGTAAAGCTGCCGCCGGCATTGATGACCTGGCCGTCCAGGGTCACCACCTTGTTGTGGTAGCCGTTGTCCCGGGCCACCCGGGAGGCCTCATTAAGGTCCTCCACCACCAGGATGCGGCCCAGCAGGCTGGACACGATGTTCTGGTACCGGGGGTCTGCCTGCACCAGGCTGGAGGCCAGCCGGGCAGTGCCGGACAGCCGCCCCCGGAACACGCCGGGCTGCACCGTGTCTAAGGGCAAAAAGGTGGCTCGCCCGGCATTGTCGGTGCGGAGCAGGGCGATGGCGGCCTTGGCAGCCGCCTCGTTCTCCACCACGATGTTCTGCAAGGCGGCTCCCAGGGCCGTCTCAATGGCTACCTCGCAGCCGGGCTCCACCTGCAGGATGGAGGACACCGGCCCCATGATGCCCCGGAGCCGCCGGGCCCCGGCAGCACGCATGACGGCCTTGACAGAGTTCTGGTAGCCGTCCATGTTCTTTTCCAGCTCTCGCAGCACCGAAAGCCGCTGCCGGGCGGCATCCAGCTCCCGGCCCAGCCGCTGCTCGACGGCGTCGGCCTGGTCCAGGGCAGCCTTGCGGTTCCGGAGCTTCAGCTCCAGGCCGGAGCGGACGTTGGCCAGCTGCTGCTGGCTGTCTGCCAGGGTCCGGAGGTACTGGGCCGTATCTGCCTGGTCCTGCCGGGCCGTGTCCAGCTGCCGGGCTTCTTCCTGCCGGGCCTGTTCCAGGGCCGGCAGCCGCTGCCGGGCCGTTTCTCCGGCGGCCTGGGCGGCAGCCTGGGCCACCTGGGCCTCGGTGCGCCGGGCCGTCAGCTCTGTCAGCTGGGACCGCAGGGTGTCCTTCCGGGCACCGCTGTCCTGGCTGGCTTGGGCCAGCTGCTCCAATTGCTGGTTCAGCTGCTGGATCTCGGCAGCCAGCTTCTGGCCCTCAGCCTCCATCTTCTGGGCCACGGCACGGTGACGCTGCAATGCGGCGTGGGCCTCGGCCCCCTCCTGCTGCCCGGCAGTAATTTCTGCCCGGAGGGCGGCAGCACTTTCCTCGTTGCGGAGGATATCGTTTTCCAGCACGGCGATGCGGCTCTCGGAGCCGCTGATCTGCTGGGTGATGCTGCGGATATCCCCATTCAGGCGCTCCACAGCCACGGTCAGCTGCTGGGCCTGCATCCGGATCTCCTCAGCCTCCTGCTGGGCGTCCTTGGTCTCCTGGTCAAACCGTTCATACTCTGCCTGGGCCGTCTCGTAATCCCGGACCTGGCGGCGCACGGTGTCCCGGGCACGGTGGACCCCATCGGTCCACAGGGTCACTTCCAGGGTCTTGCGCTGCTGGCTCAGCTCCAAAAACTTCTGGGCCTTGGCACTTTCCTTTTCCAGGGGGCCCACCCGGCTTTCCAGCTCTCCCAAAATGTCACGCAGCCGTTCCAGGTTCTCTGCGGCGGCAGCCAGACGGCGTTCGGCCTCGGTTTTGCGGTAGCGGTACTTGGCAATGCCGCAGGCCTCCTCAAAGATCTCCCGGCGCTCGCTGGATTTGGCCGCCACGATCTCCGCAATGCGGCCCTGGCCGATGACCGAGTAGCCGTCCCGGCCAATGCCGGTATCCAGCAGCAGCTCGTACACATCCTTCAGGCGGCAGGCCTGGCCGTTGATGGTGTACTCGCTGTCACCGGAGCGGTAATATTTGCGGCCAATGGTCACCTGGTCGGCGTCCAGGTCCAGCATGTGGTCGGTGTTGTCCAAGGTCAGCCGCACGCTGGCAAAGCCCATGGCTCCCCTGCGCCGGGTGCCGCCAAAGATCACATCCTCCATCTTGCCTGCGCCACGCAATTGACGGGAGCTGGTCTCGCCCAGCACCCAGCGCACGGCGTCCGACAGGTTGGACTTGCCGGAGCCGTTGGGGCCCACCACGCCGGTAACACCGGCGTCAAAGGTGATCTTGACTTTATCCGGAAAGCTCTTGAAGCCCTGGATCTCCAGTTCCTTGAATACCATTTACTTTTCCTTTATCACGCCCAGCAGCTTCAGGGCCTCTTTGGCGGCACACTGCTCGGCAGCCTTTTTGCTGCGGCCCTCGCCCCGGGCCACCCGGTCGGAGTTGAACCGCACCGCCACCACAAAATGCTTGTCGTGGTCCGGGCCGGACTCGCTTTCCACCACATAGCTCAACCGCTCCTCCGGGTTCTGCTGCACGATCTCCTGCAAACGGGTCTTGTAGTCGGCCTCGGCGTGCTTGCCCTCGGTGATAAAGGGCAGGATGAACTTCCGGGCCACCTCCATGCCGCCGTCCAGGTACAGGGCCGCAATAACGGCCTCAAAGGCATCCGACACCACACTGGGACGGGTGCGGCCGCCGCAGCGTTCCTCGCCACGGCCCAGCCGCAGATACTCACCCAGGTTGATCTCCTGGGCAAACTGGAACAACGCCCCCTCGCTGACTAAGCTGGCACGGATCCGGGTCAGGTCTCCCTCCGGCCGGTCGGCGTAGGCGTGGAACAGGTAATCTGCCGACACGATCTGCAGCACGCTGTCCCCCAAAAATTCCAGCCGCTCGTTGTGCTTGACCGGGGTGCGGCTCTCGTTGGCGTAGCTGGTATGGGTCAGGGCGATCTCCAGCAGCTCCGGGTTTTTGAACGTATAGCCAATAATGGTTTCCAACTGATGGCTCATCTTTTGACTCCCTTGATTGCTTTTTATTCCTTCGGCTGGGCGGCTGCCAGCTCGTCCAGAGCGGACTGCATGGTACCGCACAGATCATTCTCTACACAGATCTTGGCCTGGCGGATGGCGTTTTTGATGCCCTTGGCCTCAGAGGAGCCGTGGGCCTTGATCACCGGCTGCTTGGCTCCCAGGAAGGGGGCTCCGCCGTACTCCTCGCTGTCCATCTGGTGCTTCAGGTCCTTGACGCCGCCCTTCAGCAGCAGGTAGGCCAGCTTGCCCCCCAGGTTTGCTAGGAACATCTGCTTCAGCATCCCCAGCAGCATCTTGGCCACGCCCTCGGTGAGCTTCAGGATCACGTTGCCGGTAAAGCCGTCGCAGACTACCACGTCCACCTCGCCGTTGGGCACGTCCCGGGGCTCGATATTGCCCACGAACCGGATGCCCGGGGTGGTCTTGAGCAGCTGGTGAGCCTCCCTCAGCATAGGGGTGCCCTTGCTCTCCTCGGCGCCGTTGTTGGCCAGGGCCACGCTGGGGCTCTGGCGGCCCTCCACCTTGTTCACATAGCAGCTGCCCATGACTGCAAAGGCTGCCAGCATCTCCGGGCGGCACTCCACGTTGGCACCGCAGTCCAGCAGCAGGTAAGCCTGCTTTTTGGCCGGCACCATGGTGGCCAGAGCCGGACGCTTTACGCCCCGGAGGGTCCGCACGATGAGGCTTGCGCCCACATGGAGGGCACCGGTGCTGCCGGCAGACACAAAGGCATCGCCCTTGCCCTCCTTCAGCAGGTTCAGGCCCACCACCACAGAGGAATCCTTTTTGGTCCGGATGGCCTTGGCAGGCTCGTCGCACATCTCAATGACCTGGGTGCAGTTTACCAGCTCAATGCCCTCCAGGGGGATGTTGTGCTCCGCAGCGGTCTTTCGCACCAGCTCCTCGTTGCCCACACCCAGCACCTGCACGCCGTATTCCTTTACCGCCTGGGCTGCACCTTCCAGCACAGCCAGGGGGGCGTTGTCGCCGCCCATCATGTCCACAATGATCTTCATACCTGTTTTTCTCCTTTCAGGTGGCTTGCCTTCTCAAGCCATGGCAGAGAGGGCGAGCCTGTTTGCCTTACAGAGGGTTTTCCTCCAGCCACTGCTGGAAGCTGGCCACAGCACGCTGGGCCTGGGCCATGTACCGCAGCCGCTTGTCCCGGGGACGGGTCTCTGCCGGCAGCGGCGGCAGGATGCCCATGTTGGCTCCCATGGGCTGGAAGTTCTTGTTCTCGGTGGTCAGGTACTGCACCAGGGCTCCGCACATGGTATCGGCAGGAGGCGGCGGCAGTTCCCGGCCTTCCAGCCGGGCATACAGGTTCCGGGCTGCCAGCAGGCCGCAGGCAGCACTTTCCATATAGCCCTCAAAGCCGGTGATCTGCCCGGCAAAGAACACGTTGGGGTGGTCCTTCAGGCACAGCTGGCCACTGAGCACCCGGGGAGCGTCCAAAAAGGTGTTGCGGTGCATGACACCGTACCGCACGAACTCGGCGTTTTCCAGCCCCGGGATCATGCTGAACACCCGTTTCTGCTCGCCCCACTTGAGGTTGGTCTGGAAGCCCACGATATTATACAGGGTGCGCTCCTTGTTCTCGGCACGGAGCTGCACATTGGCCCAGGGCCGGTGGCCGGTACGGGGGTCCACCAGACCCACCGGACGCAGGGGGCCGAACCGCATGGTGTCGGCACCCCGGGCTGCCATGATCTCAATGGGCATACAGCCCTCGTACACCGTAACCGTGTCGGCCTTTTTGCCGTGGGCATCCGGGTCCGGCTGTGCGCTCTGCTCTGCCCCGGTGTCAAAATCGTGGAGCGGGGCCCGCTGGGCAGAGGCCAGTTCCTGGTGGAAGGCCTCGTACTCGGCCTTGTTGAAGGGGCAGTTCAGGTAATCTGCCTCCCCCCGGTCGTAACGGGAGGCCGCAAATACTTTTTCGTAGTCCAGGCTCTCGGCGGTGACGATGGGGGCCACAGCATCGTAAAAGTGCAGCCGCTCGTCCCCGGTCAAGGCCCCGATCTCGTCTGCCAGGCTGCCATCGGTAAGGGGTCCGGTAGCCACCAGGATGGGGGCACTTTCGTCAATGTGCTCCACCTGCTGGCGGTGCACGGTGATCTGAGGGCAGGCCTCCACCAGCCGGGTCACCTCTGCGCTGAAGGCGTCCCGGTCCACCGCCAGGGCTCCGCCGGCAGCCACCCGGGCCACCTCTGCCGCCTGCAGCAGCTGGCTGCCCATGCGGCGCATCTCCTCCTTCAGCAGGCCGGAGGCGGAATCCAGCCGCTCGGCCTTCAGGCTGTTGGAACAGATCAGCTCCGCAAAGCCCTGGCTTTTGTGGGCCGGGGAAAAGTGAAGGGGCTTTTGCTCGTACAGGTCCACCTGCACCCCCTTGCCAGCCAGCCACAGGGCCGCCTCGCAGCCTGCCAGACCGGCGCCCAGAACAGTTACTTTATAATCGCTCATGTTGTCGTTTTTTCCTTTAATCCTTCTTCGGCACCGGCATCTCAAAGCCGCAGCCCTCTTTGGCGCAATAGAGCTTGGAGCCCTTGCGGAACAGGGTGGAGCCGCACTTTTCGCACTTGGTGGCAACCGGCATATCCCAGGTCATAAAGTCGCAGTCCGGGTAACGCTCGCAGCCGTAGTAGATGCGGCCCTTGGCACTCTTGCGCTCCAGCATCCGGCCCTTGCCGCACTTGGGGCAGATGCCGCCGGTGTCCTTTACCAGCCGCTTTGTGCCCCGGCACTCCGGGAAGCCGCTGCAAGCCAGGAACTTGCCGTACTTGCCCACCTTGATGACCATGGGGCGGCCGCACAGGTCGCACACCTCACTGGAGGGCTCGTCAGGCACCTTGACCTTCTTGCCCTCCATGTTCTTTTCGGCCTGCTCCAGGCTGGCCTCAAAGCCCTGGTAGAAGTCGTCCACGGTCTTGCGCCAGTCGGCCTTGCCGCTTTCCACCTGGTCCAGTTTCTTTTCCATCTCAGCGGAGAAATCCACGTCCACGATGTGGGGGAACTGCTCCAGCATCAGGCCGTCCACAGCCCGGCCCAGCAGGGTGGGCTTCAGCTTTTTCTGGTCCCGTTCCACATAGCCCCGGTCGATGATGGTGGTAATGATGGGGGCATAGGTAGAGGGGCGGCCGATGCCGTTTTCTTCCAGGGCCTTGATAAGGGTGGCCTCGGTGTACCGGGCAGGGGGCTGGGTGAACTTCTGCTCGCTTTTCAGGTCCCGGAGCTTCAGCACCTGGCCCTGTTCCAGGGGCGGCAGAGCCGTCTCCTTCTTTTCCTTTTCGTCGGTGGCCTCCTCGTACAGGGCAGTAAAGCCGTCAAAGGTCACGGTGTAGCCGCTGGCCTTGAAGCGGTAGTCCGCTGCGCTGACGGTGACCGACACGGTGTCCTGCTGGCAGTCTGCCATCTGGCTGGCCATAAAGCGGCTCCAGATCATGCGGTAGAGCTTGGCGGTGTCGCCGCTGATGCTCTTGTCCACCTCGTCGGGGGTCAGGGAGGGCACCGAGGGACGGATAGCCTCATGAGCGTCCTGGGCTGCAGTGGCACTCTTGGTCTTCCAGGTGCGCTTGTAGGGGCAGATGTAGGCCTCGCCGTAGGCCCCGGCAATGTACTCCCGGGCGGCGGCAACGGCCTCATCCGAGATCCGCAGACTGTCGGTACGCATATAGGTGATAAGACCCATGGTGCCGTGGCCGGCAATGTCCACGCCTTCGTACAGGGTCTGGGCGGCACGCATGGTACGGGTAGCCGTAAAGCCCAAGCGGCGAGAGGCCTCCTGCTGCAAGGTACTGGTAATAAAGGCAGGGGTAGGCTGCTTGGCCCGCTTACCCTTCTTCAGCTCTGCCACCACATACTGGGCTCCTTCCAGCCCCTGCTCCACCGCCCGGGCCTCGGCCTCGGTACGGGGCAGCAGCTTTTTGCCCTTGGCGTCAGTGGCCAGCCGGGCGGTAAAGCTCTTGTGGCCAGCCCCCAGGGTCACGTCCACGTTCCAGTATTCATCGGGCTTGAAGCTCTCGATCTCCTTTTCCCGGTCGTCGATCAGCCGCACAGCCACGCTCTGGACACGGCCTGCGGACAGGCCCCGGCGCACCTTGCGCCACAAAAAGGGGCTGAGCTTGTAGCCCACCAGACGGTCCAGCACACGGCGGGCCTGCTGGGCGTTGAACAGGTCCTCGTCAATGGCCCGGGGGTGGGCCATGCCCTCCTGCACGCCTTTTTTGGTGATCTCGTCAAAGGTGATGCGGTTGGGCTCGTGGGGGTCCAGCCCCAGGATGTTGGCCAGGTGCCAGCTGATGGCTTCGCCTTCCCGGTCCGGGTCGGTTGCCAGCAGCACGCCGTCGGCGTGTTTGGCCTTGCTTTTCAGTTCCTTGATGAGCTTTTCCTTGCCCTTGATGCTGATGTACTGGGGGGCGTAGCCATGCTCCACGTCGATGCCCAGCTGGGAGGCCGGCAGGTCCCGGATATGGCCCATGCTGGCGGTGACCTCGTAGTCATCGCCCAGATACTTGCCAATGGTCTTCGCCTTTGCAGGCGACTCCACGATCACTAATTTTGCCATTCGAGTTTTCCACTCCTATCTATGTCAACCGTGCAGAATCCTCTGCACAGGTGTTTCTTCTTTTTATTGTACCACAGCTGTTGTGTGCTTTGCCAGCGGAAAATATTCTTACCGCAGGGTATAGCGTTTGCCCGGCAGGCAGCTTACCCGGCCCTCCAGCTGCAGCTTCATCAGGGTGCTCAGCAATGCCGCCGTAGGCAGGCCGGTGTTTACACACAGCTCCTCCATGCCCACAGGCTTGGGGCCGATGCAGGCCAGCACCCGGCGCTCGGTATCGCTCAAGGGGTCCGGCTGACGGGCTGTGGGAGGCAGCGGCGCAGCCGCCCGGAGCCCCAGAGCCTCCACCAGGTCCTGGGCACTGCAGGCAGCCCGGGCACGGCCCTCATGGAGCAGCCGGTTGGTTCCGGCGGAATCCGGAGAGTAGATGCTGCCCGGCACCGCAAACACCGGCTTGCCGTAGCGTTCGGCGTGGGCCACCGTGGACATGGTGCCGCTGCGGACCCGGGCCTCCACCACCAATAAGGTAGAGGCCAGGGCCGCAATGAGGCGGTTCCGCTGCAAAAAGCCCACAGAGCCCGGGGAGGTGTTCTCCGGGCCGTACTCGCTGAGGACGCAGCCCTTTTGTTCGATGCTGCGCCGCAAAGGGGCGTTGGCCGCCGGGTAGGTGCGGTCGATGGGCACCCCCAGCACGGCAATGGTGGGGCAGTCGTTCTTTACGGCAGCCCGGTGCCCGGCACTGTCCAGGCCATCGGCCAGGCCGCTGACGATGATGGCCCCGTTGCGAGCCAGGGCCTCCCCGATGTCCGCCGCCGCCTGGAGGCCGTAATCTGTAGGCTTGCGGCTGCCTACGATGCCCACGGCCCCGGGCTCGTTGAGCCACACCGGGTCGCCGGTGCAGTACAGCACCAGGGGCATATCCGGGATGCGAGAAAAAGCCAGGGGGTAGTCCGAGTCGTCAAAGGGCAGGATCCGCACCCCCAGGGCCCGGCAGCGGTCTGCCAGACCCTGGTATTGCTCCGGTGTCAGCTGCCCGGCCCGTTTGGCCGCCGCCAGCCCTGCCGCCTGCCGGAACTCCTGGGTATCCCGGGCCTCCCAGGCCTCCTGGGCACCCCCAAAGGCGTCCAGCACACGGCCTGCGTGGGAGCTGGCAGGGCCCATCACATGGGCCAACCACAGCCAGCACAGCAGCGGGTCTGGGGCAGGCTCCGGGGCAAACAGACTGGTCTGCCCCCCTGGGCCCATCACAGCCCCTCTCCCCGGAAATGCCACAGCAGAATGCTGCCTGCAATGCCGGCGTTGAGGCTCTCCACCCGGTCGGTCATGGGGATGCGGACCGTGCCGCTGCAAGCCTCGATGGTCTGGTCCGTCAGGCCCTGGCCCTCGCTGCCAATGACCACGCACACCCCACCGGGGTACCCGGCCTGGGCCTGGCTCAGGGGCTGGGACCGGTACAGAGCCGCTGCCAGGCAGGTGATGCCCTTTTGCCGCAGCTGGGCAATGGCCTGGGGCATCTCCCCCACCTCCATCACCGGCACCTGCACCGCTGCCCCCATGGAGGCCCGGAGGGTCTTGGGGGCGTAGGGGGAGGCACAGCCGTCGCTGAGCAGCACCCCGTCAAAGCCAAAGGCCGCTGCGGAGCGCAGCAAAGTGCCCACGTTGCCGGGGTCCTGCACCCGTTCCAGGGCCAGATACCGGCCCCCGGGCTTTACCTCCTCCAGGCTGTGCTCCGGGGTGCGGAACACCCCGAACACCCCCTGATGGGTGCCCACGTCTGCCAGCTTATCGGCCACATGGTCCTCCACCAGATAGTGTTCCCCAGGCAGCTGGGCCAGCTCCGGGCACCGGTCCATTGCACTCTGGGTGTAAAACAGGGTCTCCAGCTGCGCCCCCCGGCACAGTTCCGGGCACAGCTTGCGCCCCTCGGCCAGAAAGCGTCCCTCAGTGCGGCGGAAAGCTCCGCTGGAAGAAAGGCGGCAGGCGTATTTGATCTTTGCGTTTTCCCGGCTGGTGATGCGTTCGTCCATGGTCTCCTCCTGCTGAAAAGCGGCTTGCGGACAGGTGATAAAATGCAAAAAAGGGCAGCGTCCGCCACAAAAATTTGCGGCAGGGCGCTGCCCCGGAATGCCGTGTCTCCCCGGCCGCAAAAATGCCCGGATACAAAACGGACGCCCGCGAGGATACGCGGGCGTCACGTGGAAAGCTCTATCAGGCGTTCTTCACGGTCTCCACCAGAGCGGCAAAGCTCTGAGGATCGTTGATAGCCATCTCAGACAGCATCTTGCGGTTCAGCTCGATGCCTGCCTTCTTCAGGCCAGCCATGAAGGTGGAGTAGTTCATGCCCAGGGGGCGAACAGCGTTGTTGATGCGGCAGATCCACAGGTTGCGGAACTGACGCTTCTTCATGCGGCGGCCAGCCAGAGCGTAGTTGCC
>CAKSXW010000030.1 GCA_934518555.1 uncultured Faecalibacterium sp.
GATGCCTACTACGCAAAGGCTGTGGCGTGGGCCGTGGAAACCGGCATCGTTGCAGGCACAAGCGAAACCACGTTTGGCCCGGATGATCCCTGCACCCGTGCACAGATCATCTTCCTGCTGTGGTGTGCAGCCGGTTCTCCTGAACCGAAGGCGATGAGCAGCTTCGGGGATGTTCCTGCGGATGCCTACTACGCAAAGGCTGTGGCGTGGGCCGTGGAAACCGGCATCGTTGCAGGCACAAGCGAAACCACGTTTGGTCCGGATGAGATCTGCATCTGTGCACAGGCACTTGATGTTTTCCATCGCGTGAATCCCGAATGATGAGGGTGGAGCATTCTGGCCTGACCAGATGGCGAAAGTGCGGTGTTACCGACAAACTCCATAAGTAAATGAAGGAACGGCGCAGCGGACGGGCATTTGCCCTGAAGCTGCGCTGTTCCTTTTTGCACGCTGCCCGGAGGCAGCTTCTCCCTGTTTCTGCCGCAGGCAGCGGTTGTCGTTGTTGCACTGGGGCTTTGGTTGCCCCACCTGCGGCGGTGCCGTGCTGTTCGAATCCCTCTAGGTCCAAAAGACAGCGAGTGACTTATGTGCACGCAAAAAGCAGCATCCCCGGTAGACATTCCTACCGGTTGGGACCCACGGGCTAACCAAAGCCCCACTGGGGCTTTGGTTGCCAGCTGCGGCTGGCCGCCCTTCTTCGAATCCTCTCTAGGTCAGCATAAAAAAGCAAAACGCCCTGCCGGGACACGGCAGGACGTTTTGTTTTTTATGGACCTAGAGGGATTCGAACCCTTGACCTCTCGGATGCGAACCGAACGCTCTCCCAACTGAGCTATAGGCCCTCAGGACCCCATAAGTGTAACTCTGTTGGAAAGAGTTGTCAAGATATTTTGGGCTCAACGGTTGCCCAGCTGCCAGAAGGCCACGGTACTGGCGGCGGCAACGTTCAGGGAATCCACGCCGTGGGACATGGGGATCTTTACGGTATAGTCGCAGGCGGCAATGGTGGTGGCGGCCAGGCCGTCGCCCTCGGTGCCCAGCACCACGGCCAGCTTGGGCTCGTTGGCCAGGGCGGCATCGTCGATGCTCACAGAGCGGTCGCTCAGGGCCATGGCGGCGGTCTTGAAGCCCAGAGCCTGGAGCTGGGCCAGGCCCTTTTCCGGCCAATCGGCAGGGCAGCTGCCGATCTGGGCCCAGGGCACCTGGAACACGGTGCCCATGCTGACCCGTACCGACCGGCGGCACAGGGGGTCGCAGCAGGAGGGGGTGATGAGCACAGCGTCCATGTTCAGGGCGGCAGCACTGCGGAAGATGGCCCCCACGTTGGTGGAGTCCACGATGCCCTCCAGCACAGCTACCCGGCGAGCATTGCGGCACACCTGCTCCACCGTCAGGGGGGCAGGCCGATGGAAGGCGCACAGCACCCCTCGGGTCAGCTCATAGCCTGTAAGGCTGGCCAGCATCTCCCGGTGGGCGGTGTACACCGGGGCATCTCCGCAGCGGTCCAGGATCTCCCGGGCCGGGCCGGTGACCTGTTTGCGCTCCATCAGCAGGGAGATGGGGCGGTAGCCGGCGTCCAGGGCCCGGGCGATGACCTTGGGGCTTTCGGCAATAAAAACGCCCTTTTCCGGCTCCAGTCGGTTCCGCAGCTGGGCCTGGGTCAGCCGGGCATAAACGTCCAGCTCCGGGGCGGAAAGATCGGTGATCTCAATGATAGTTGGCATGGAAAAGCTCCTTTGGCGTTGTTTTCTCTATTGTAGCACAACCGGCCCTGCAATGCAAAAAGCCGTGGACCGGTGCACCGGTCCACGGCTGGGAAAAAGGCTTACTCTGACCGCAGGGCCTTTACCGGGTCGCTGCGAGAGGCACTCTTGGCAGGGATAAAGCCGCCCAGGATGGTCAGCAGGGTGGCCAGGGCAATCAGCACCAGAGCAGCAGGCAGCGGCAATGTGGCCGTCAGGGAGGTACTGTCGGAAATGGAGCGGATGAGCATATTGCCGGGGATCAGCAGCAGCAGGCTCAGGCCCACACCCATGCAGCCGGAGCACAGGCCGATGATAAAGGTCTCGGCGTTGAACACCTCGGAGATGTTCCGCTTGGAGGCACCGATGGCCCGGAGGATACCGATCTCCTTGCGGCGTTCCAGCACGCTGATATAGGTGATGACGCCGATCATGATGGAGGACACCACCAGGGAGATGGACACAAAGGCCACCAGCATATTGCTGATCATGTTGATGATCTTGGTAACGGAGGTCATCAGGGTGCCCACCACGTCAGTGTAGTGCACCACCTTGTCCTGGTGGCCCTGGTCCTGCTGGGCGGCGTTGTAGGCGTTCAGCTCCTGCACCACCAGGGCTTTGCTTTCAAAGTCCTTGGGGTAGAGGGAGATGGTGCTGGGCTTGTTGAGGTCGGCGTAGCCCAGGGCCTGGAGGTTGCCGTCGTAGGAGGCCGAGGCAGACTTCATGGAGGTTTTCATCAGCTCCAGCATATCCTCCTGGGACAGGTTCATCTGGATGGCGTTCTGGAAGGCACTGGCGTCGATCTTCAGGGCATTTTCCATCTGGCTGCTCAGCTGGGCCAGGTTGGACTGCAGGGCGGTGGTGAGCTGCTGGCTCATCTGGCTGCCCAGCTGCTCCATGGCAGAGGCCATTACCGTGCCTAGCTGGGCCTCCATGGCCTGGGAGATCTGAGCCGAGTAGGCTTCCATCACGGTGCCCAGAGCCTTTTGCAAGGCAGCACTGAACTGCTGCTGCAGGTCGGCGTCGGCCAAAAGCTCCTGGAGGGAGCTGGCCAGCAGCTGCCGGAACTGCTCGCTTTGCAGGTAGGACTCAAACCCGATCTTGTCCAGATGCAGGATGCCGTTGCCCACCACATAGTCCTTGTAGCCCTTCAGCAGCTTTTGCATCAGGGTCTGCAGGGCATCGGGGGAAAGGGACAGGTCCAGGTCTGCAAATACGCTGCTCAGGTCCACATCCAGCTCCGGCAGACCGCTGAGGTCCAGGGTGAAGTTGTCCGGGTCCAGCAGGGTGGAAAGGTCCAGGGAGCCGCCGCTGAGGTCAAAGGCTCCGCTGAGATCAAAGCGGAGGCCGCTGGTGTCCAGCTGAAAGGCGTTCTGGAGGGCGTCGGTGTCCACCGAGAACAGGGAGGCCATGTCCAGGGCGGTGCCGCTGTCGGAGCCAAAGGCTTCCCCGGTGAACACGTTGGTCTGGGGGTCTGCCAGCTGCTGCTGCACCATGGGGCTGGCCTTGGCCTGCTGGATCACATAGTCCGTAAGGTCCTGGGTATAACCGATGCCGGAGGACAGCATGGCAGCAGAGGAATCGGCCTTGGGCTGCACGATGCCCACGATGGTCAGGTCGGTGCCTTGGGCCACCAGGTCCTTCATGTAGGCGGTGTCATCGGATTTATCCAGCCACACATGGTAGGTGTCGTCGTAGGTATAGCGGTCGGTGCTGTGGATGAGCTTGAACTTTTTGCCCAGAAAATCCTGGTAGGAGTAGGTCTTGAAGTCCTCCGGCAGGGTGATGTTCTGGTTCTGGGCAAACTGCTGGATCATCTTGTCCAGCTCTGCATTGTCCCGCAGGCCCAGGGCGTAGAGGGTGTAGTCTGTGACGCTGCCGGAGGCGTCCAGCACCAGCACGCACTCATTGTAGGCCTCCGGCCAGTGGCCGGCCTTTACATCGTATTGGGCGGCGTACAGCTCGCTGGTCCGGGGCAGCTGGGTGAACACGCTGGTGTTCATCATGGAGGACATCAGGTTGTTGGAGGAGGACTCGGAGCTGATGCCCAGGGCCGACAGGGAGGAGTCTGGGTTCACCTGCCGGATGCTGCCGTCCGGGTCCTGGCGGTAGATCTGAGGGGCAACGTTGTAGGCATACTCAATGGCAGTGGTGTTGTTGGCGATGGTGCAGTCCGGGCTTTCCAAAAACTGCTTCAGGGACTGCAGGTCGTTGGTGGCAATGCCGGAAACCATCTGGGTAATGAGCTGCCGCACCGGCACCATGCCCTCCTGGGTGTCAGCGGCGGTCTCGCTGCCGGAGGGCATCAGGGAGGTGATGTCCATGCCGCTGCTGAGGATCTGCAACGGGTATTCCGACAAGGTGGACCGTTCCATGTCCTCGATGTAGTTGTTGACGCCGGTGGACAGGGAGATGATCAGGGCAATGCCGATGATGCCGATGGACCCGGCAAAGGCGGTGAGCAGGGTACGGGCCTTTTTGGTCCGCAGGTTGTTGAAGCTCAGGGCCAGGGAGGTCAGCAGGGACATGGAGGAGCGGCCCATGTTCTTGTGCACCGGGGCAGGCTTTTGGGTGGTGTCCGGCTGATAGGGCTGGGTGTCGGAGCAGATAACGCCGTCCTTCAGGGTGACGATCCGGGTGGCGTACTGCTGGGCCAGCTCCGGGTTGTGGGTGACCATGACCACCAGACGGTCCTGGGCCACCTCCTTCAGCAGCTCCATGACCTGGATGCTGGTCTCGCTGTCCAGGGCTCCGGTGGGCTCGTCGGCCAGCAGGATGTCCGGGTCGTTTACCAGGGCCCGGGCAATGGCCACACGCTGCATCTGGCCGCCGGACATCTCGCTGGGGTGCTTGTGGAGCTGGTTGCCCAGGCCCACCTTTTCCAGGGCCTCCATGGCCCGGCGTTTGCGCTGGGCCCCGGAGACGCCGGAGATGGTCAGGGCCAGCTCCACGTTGGCCAGCACCGTCTGATGGGGGATCAGGTTGTAGCTCTGGAACACAAAGCCCACGGTGTGGTTGCGGTAGGAGTCCCAGTCCCGGTCAGTGTACTCCTTGGTGGAGATGCCGTTGATGACCAAGTCGCCGCTGTCGTAGCGGTCCAGGCCGCCAATGACGTTCAGCAGGGTGGTCTTGCCGGAGCCGCTGGGGCCCAGAATGGCCACGAACTCGCTGTCCCGCAGGCTCAGGCTCACGTTGCTCAGGGCGTTTTGCACAAGGCTGCCGGTCTTATATTGTTTGCAGATCTGATGAAGTTGTAGCATGGTGAGGGTGCCTTTCCCGATGGTCCTGAGGGGGCCAGGACGGTGTGTGAATGGTAAAAACTTCCGGTAAGCTCTGGAGGCAGAGAATACCCCTGAGCATAAGAAAACTCCTTGAGTTTAGCAAAAGCCTGTGAATAAAGTGTGTCTCTGCTGCAAAAAAATCCGGAATCCTGCTGCCAGAACCTGTTTTTAGGGGCTGGAAAGTGTTCCCAGCACCCAAGGACGGTTGCATTCCGGCAAGAATCGTGTTATGGTATAAGTGCTATGGGCCCTCCGGGCGGTTCCTTTTTGGAAACAGCCTGCCCCCAAAGGGCCCTAAAAACCAGAAAACCACTGGGAAATGCGTCAAAATTATCCGCTGAATTTGGACACTTTTTTCGGGTTGAAGGCGGCCTCCCTGCTTTATAGAATAAAGAGGGAAAAGACAAGGAAATGCATCAGGATTTGTCGCAGAGCCTTGGAGCAAGGAGGAAGTTACTATGGAACGTTCGTTTTCGCCCATGATCCGGCAGTTTTCTGAGATCGACGGCTTGCAGCCGGCATACACACTGGTTTATTTCCTGGACCCGGAGGGGCCCCGGGGCTGTCGGCTGACAGTCTGCCGTACCGGCAGCCGCCAGCAGATGGATAGCAGGCATCTGGCTGCGGCACCGGAGACAGGCTATGGCATTATGCGGTATTTGTGGGAAAATAGCGTTCAGCCGGAGATCTGGCAGGACGTGGTCCAGGAGCTGATGGACACGATATCCATGGACGAGAAAGGCGGCGGAGCCCGTGGAGAACAATGAGGCAGGGGCCAAGGTGCTGCGGATCGCCCTGGCAAGCTACGACCCCCGGGAGCTGCGGGTGCAGAAGAACTACCTACAGGAGCAGACCCTGGCTCTGGAATGCAGCTGCTACCGCAGCGGCCGCAGGCTGCTGGAACAGATACGGTGCCGCCGCCCCATAGATGTGGTGGTGCTGAACAGCGAGCTGGAGGATATGAACGACCTGGAGTTTATCCGGCAGCTGCGGCGGCTGGACCGCAAGCCCCTGCTGATGCTGTTGGACAGCAGCGGACCCACTGATCTCCTCCTGGCCCAGGAGCCGGGGTGGATCCGGCGCACGGAGCTGCAGGACCTGGTACGGGACCTGTATCGGCTGCCGGGCCAGGCAGGCCAGGACCTGGAACGGCGGTGTCGGCAGCTGTATGCGGAGTGGGGCATCCCACCTCTGGACATCAATTGCAGCTACCTGAATTGTGCAGTGGGCCTGGTGTGCGGCACGCCCCGTAAAATGGCCATCCGCAAGGAGATCCTGCAAGCGGTGAGCCAGCAATATGACACCACTGTGACGGCGGTGGACAGCAGCATCCGCCGCATGATCGAACAATTGGTAGCAAGACCCACCCGGGCCTGGGAGTGCTTCAAAAAAGACAGCGGCCTTGCAGGAGAAAAGCCTACCACCGGCAAGCTGATCTACGCTGTCAAAAATCATTTGAGCCGGTAAGATCCCACAGGGATGCACAAGTCGGGAGGGGTAAGGAATGGAGCAGGCACAGCAAAAGGAAGCGGAGGTACTCTCGGTGCAGTCCGTGCCGCAGCAGGCAGTGGAACAAGCGTGTTTTCACCCACTGCGGCTCATAAGCCGCAACTGTGAATACCTGGAACAGCGTCTGGGCCGTTCCGGGGCCGACGCAGTGTCGCTGCAGGCCGTCCGGGATATCGGCACAGAGGCTGCCCGGCTGGAGCGGACCCTGGGGGAGGTTTTGGACCTGTTGGAGTATCTCCAGGATGAGGAGGAACCCCCCATGGTGCCCCTGGACCTGCGCCAGCTGCTGGGGCAGTTTGAGGCCCAGGCAGATATGATCCAAAGCCAGCTGGGGGTCACTCTGACGCTGGAATGCAAAGAGGGGGCCTGCCGGGTGCTGGCCAGCCAGGAGGATGTGCAGCGGCTCTGCCTGCACCTGCTCTCCAATGCCCTCCGGGCCTGCCAGCCCGGGGGCAGGGTACAGCTTGCCCTTTGCCGTCGGCAGGACGCCTGGCAGCTGACCGTGGAGGACGACGGCTGCGGCCTGCCGGACAGCGGCGGCGACGCCTGGGTGGAAAACCGCCGCAGCTTTTTGGGCGGTGCCCAGCTGGGGCTGCTGCTGTGCCGGGAAAGCTGCCGCCGCATGGGCTGGAGCCTGGAACTGCAGCAGGCCTCCCCACGGGGGACTCGGGCCGTGGTCACCATCCCCCTGCCGGGGCAGCAGGCTCTGGAGCAGGAGTGGGACCTTTGCGCCGGAGACGCCAACGTGGTCCGGGAACAGGACCACTACCGGCTGCGTGCCATGCTGGTACGGGAGATGCGTACCATGCCGGAGCGGTGGGACCCCGAAGAAGAATAACAGCAAAAAAACGGACCGGAGCTCATCCCCACACAGGGGAGCTCCGGTCCGTTTGTGTTTACGCTAAGAAAGCTCAGTAATGCAGTGCATCGCCGGTAAGGGCTTCCAGCACCGGCACCATGGCGGCGGCCTCTGCCCGGGCGGCAGGCAGGTCCATGTCACGGTAGTTGCCGCACTCCACTTCGCTGGCACCGGGCACATCGCCCTCAAAGGCTGCCATAAAGCGGAAGGAATCCACCGTCAGCTCCAGTGCCTGGGCAGGGGTAAGGCCCCGGGTCAGCAGGTAAAAACCGGTGCGGCAGCCCATGGGCCCCACATAGATCACCTGGTCCCGGAAGGCACTGTTGCGGGCGTAGGTGGCAAACAGGTGCTCCAGGGTGTGGGCGGCGGCGGTGGTAAGATAATCCCCCTGGTTGGGCTTTTTCATCCGGATGTCCCAGGTCAGCACGTCGCCGTCCTGGCGGCTCAGGTACATCCCCCGGTCCAACTTGGTGTGGTCCACGCAGAAACTAGCAATGCGTTCCATGATCTTCCTCCTTGCTGGCTCAGGCCTGCAGGCGCTGCACGCTGCCGTGGGCGCAATCCACAGCGATGACCAGGCCGTCACGGATGTGGCTGGTGGCCCCGGCGGCCCCTACGATGGTGGGCTTCAGCAGAGCCTTGCCGGCAATGGCGGCGTGGCTGTTGAGGCCCGGCTCCTCCACGATGAGGGCAGCGGCGTCACGGACGTAGCTCAGCATCTCGTTGGAGGTGGAAGGCACCACCAGCACCATGCCGGGGCGGAACTTGGCCCGGACCTCGTCCAGGGTGCGGCAGACGCAGGCCTTGCCGGTGGCACTGGCCACGTCGGCGTCCTCACGGCCCACGCCCACACCGGTGGCCAGGCAGTTGCCTACCATGTGGATCTTGATCATGTTGGTGGTGCCGGAAATGCCCACCGGAACACCGGCAGTGACCACAGCCAGCTCACCATCGTGGAGGTAGCCGTTCTCCTTGGCCAGAGAGGTGGACATCTCAATGAGCTCGTCGGTGTTGTGGGCCAGAGACATCATCAGGGGAGTGATGCCCCAGCTCAGGGACAGCTGACGCTGCACCTGCTCCTTCATGACGCAGGCAATAATGGGCTGGGCCGGGCGGTACTTGCTCAGCAGCCGGGCAGTGGTGCCGGACTCGGTAACGGTAACGATGGCAGCGGCGTTCACGTCCTTGGCGGTGAGGCAGGCAGCGTGAGCGGTGGCGTCAGAGACGCTGATCTTGCCGCCGGTCTTTTCGGTCAGGGTGCTGACACGGGACCGGGTATCCTGCTCGGTGCGCTCTGCAATGGCGGACATGGTCTTCAGGGCCTCCACAGGGTAGGCACCGGCAGCGGTCTCGCCGGACAGCATAATGGCAGAAGTGCCGTCGTAGATGGCGTTGGCCACGTCAGAGATCTCGGCACGGGTGGGGCGGGGGTTCACCATCATGCTGTCCAGCATCTGGGTAGCAGTGACGATGGGCTTGCCAAAGGAGAAGGACCGCTCGATGATGGTCTTCTGGATGCCGGGCAGCTCGGTGAAGTCGATCTCCACGCCCAGATCACCACGGGCCACCATGACGGCGTCGGCGGCAGCCAGGATGCTGTCGATGTTGTTGACGCCCTCACGGTTCTCGATCTTGGCGATGATGCGGATGTTGGAGTTGTGCTCGTTCAGCAGGTTGCGGATCTCGTACACGTCCTGTGCGGTACGCACAAAGGAGGCGGCGATGAAGTCGAAGCCCTGCTGGGCACCAAAGATGATGTCATCCCGGTCACGCTGGCTCATATAGGGCATGGACAGGTGCACGCCGGGCACGTTGACGCCCTTCTTGTTCTTGATCTTGCCGCTGTTCAGCACCTTGCAGACGATGTCGGTGTCGTTGACAGTCTGGATCTGCAGCTTGATCAGGCCGTCGTCCAGCATGATGGAACCGCCGGGCTGCACGTCCTGGGGCAGCTCCTTATAGGTAATGGAGCAGATCTCCTTGGTGCCCTCCACGTCACGGGTGGTCAGAGTGAAGATCTGGCCGGCCTCCAGCTGCTCCACACCGTTCTTGAAGTCCTTCAGGCGGATCTCAGGGCCCTTGGTGTCCAGCAGGGCAGCCACCGGCTTGCCCAGCTCTTCCCGGATGGCCTTCAGGTTCTCCAGGCGGCCCAGGTGCTCCTCGTGGGAGCCGTGGGAGAAGTTGAACCGTGCCACGTTCATGCCGTTAGCAACCAGCTCCCGGAGAACGCCCTCTTTATCGGTGGAAGGACCCAGGGTGCAGATGATCTTCGTTTTTCTCATAAAATATACCTCCGTCAACGTTTCTTGCTACTCTCTATTATTTTGCGGCAGGCTGCTGCGCTCCATGCAGGCGGCCTCCGCTGGACCCACGGGAAAACTCCCGTGGAAGGACAAAAAATCAGGGGTGGAGCCTTTTACCCAAAACTCTACCACCTACTATTATAAACGCTTGGATACAATAGAGCAAGAAAAAGTTTTGTCTGCCCGGCATTTTTTTCGGCGGCAAAGATGTCTTTACCGCAAAAGAACGCACCTAGGCAAAAAAGCGCAGAAATCTTTGGTCAAATCGTGAAGAAAATGACGAAGGATTTGTCTAAAATGCCAAAGAATCACCGCCTTGCGGAAACCCTTGCATCTGCCGCCGGATTTGCTTATAATGGTAGCAAAGGAAAGTAGCACTTGTCCGGCCCCGGCCGGAAGAAAATGGAGTATACGGATATGGAAAAACGTGTTTTTCTGGTGGTCCTGGACAGCTTTGGCATTGGCGCAGAGCCGGATGCCGCCGCCTTTGGCGACGAGGGCACCAACACCCTGGGTGCTATTGCAAGGCACCCCAATTTTGACTGCCCCAACCTGCAGCGGCTGGGCCTGTTCAACATCGACGGCGTGACCGCCGGGGTAAAGACGGCAGCCCCCACGGCGGCCTTTGCCCGGCTGCAGGAGCAGAGCATGGGCAAGGACACCACCATTGGCCACTGGGAGATCGCCGGTGTGGTGAGCCCCCGGCCCCTGCCCACCTTCCCGGAGGGGTTCCCGGAGGAGTTGATCCGGGAGTACGAGGCCAAGACAGGCCACAAGGTGCTGTGCAACAAGCCCTATTCCGGCACCCAGGTGCTGAAGGACTACGGCGAGCAGGCCATGCGTGAGGATGCTCTCATCGTGTACACCAGTGCCGACAGCGTGTTCCAGGTGGCGGCCAACGAGGAGCAGGTGCCGGTGCAGCAGCTGTACCGCTACTGCGAGATGGCCCGGGAGATGCTGAAGGGGGAGTACGGCGTGGGCCGTGTCATCGCCCGGCCCTACCTGGGCAACACCGCCGAGACCTTCTACCGCACCACCAACCGCCATGACCTGAGTCTGAAGCCCCCTCGTGCCACCATGCTGGACCTGCTGAAGGAGGCTGGCAAGGATGTGATCGCCGTAGGCAAGATCTTTGATATCTTTGACGGCGAGGGCGTGACGGAAAAGATCAAGACCACCGGCAACACCAACGGCATGGCCTTTACCAAGGCCCTGCAGACCCGGGATTTTGAGGGCCTGGCCTTTGTGAACCTGGTGGATTTTGATATGCTCTATGGTCACCGCCGGGACGTGGCAGGCTACGCCGCCGCCGCCACGGAGTTTGACCGCTTTTTGGCAGAGTTCCTCCCCGGGATGCGAGAGGGAGACCTGCTGATGATCACCGCCGACCACGGCTGTGACCCCTCCTACACCAAGACCACCGACCACACCCGGGAGTATGTGCCTTACCTGGTGTGCGGCAAGGGGGTAAAGCCCGGGGTGGACCTGGGCACCAAGCTGGGCTTTGGCACCATTGCTCAGACCATCTGCCAGTATCTGGGGGTGGATGCCTCCAGCCTGGACGGCACCAGCGTCTGGGACCAGATCCGGGCATAAGCTGCCGAATAAAAGCATAAAAGGACCCGGCCTGCAGGGTTGCAGGCCGGGTCCTTTTGGTTTGTGGGGTCAATCAGCGTCGTTCTGGGAGGTGCCGTAGATGGCGTCCAGAATGGTGGAGGCGGCGTTATAGATGGAAGAAGCTGCCTGCTCCACCTGCTCCCTGGTGGGTGCAGAGAAGGCAGGAGCGTCCCCAGTGGTGTCGGTGCCGCTTTCCGCCGGAGCTTCCGGCTCCTGGGGCTGGGTGGCAGCCGGGTCCTCCGTGGAGGGCTCTGCCGGTTCTTCGGCAGGGGTCTGGTCCTCCGGCACACTGTCGGCCGGTTCCTCCACCGTGCTGTCCGGGGTCTCCTCCGGCACCGACCCGGCGTTGGGGTCGGTGGTAGGGGTAAAGACCTCTGTCTTTTCCGGGGTCTGGGTGGTGCTGCTTACGGTGCCCTCACCGCCCAGCACCGAGGCCATCAGCTCCTTGGCCTTGTTGACAGAGGCCTCGTCAGGCTTCATGACATAGAGCTTCTGGCCCTTGGCGGAGTAGCACTTGGTGCTGGAGCCGGAGCTGCCGGTAACGGTAAGGCTCTGGATGTCCCACTCGGCAAAATCGCCCAGCTGCATCCGCACCAGGGCACTGATCTGGTCCTGGGAAAAATCGGTGACGAAGCAGTCGGCAGCGGCGTCCATGATCTTGGAAAAGCCCATGAGCAGGGCAGGGGACTTGATCTTGTTCAGCATGGCATCAATGACCTTCATCTGGTTGATGCCTCGCTGGATATCTCCGGTGGCAAAGGCGTGACGCTCCCGGGCAAAGGCCAGGGCGGCCTTGCCGTCCAGGTGGTTCCAGCCCTCCACAAAGGTGGTGGGGTCATAGTAGCCGGGGCTGCCCACGGAGGTAAAGGCCTGGTCGGAGTACACATCCACGCCGCCCAGGGCGTCCACCACGCTCATAAACCCGGCAAAGTTGATGCGGATATAGTGGTCCACCGAGACGCCGTACAGGTTGCCCAGGGTGGCCATGCTGGTCTCCACTCCGTAGAGGCCGGCGTGGGTCAGCTTATCCTTGCTGCTGGTGCCAGCCAGGTCCACATAGTAGTCCCGGGGGGTGTTGATAAGGGCCACCTGCTTGGTCTGGGGGTTCACGGCAGCCAGAATGTTCACATCACTGCGGGCGTTTTCGGTCAGCTCGCCTCGGGTGTCCACACCGCTGAGGTAGACCACGAAGGGCTCCTTGGTGATCTTGTTGGCCTCGGCACCCGTCAGCAGACCGTTGGTCATGCTGCCCAGGGCCGACAGGCCCTGCTGGGTCCACACACAGCCCAGGGCCATGCAGGCGCACAGAAATACCGAGAACACCCGGGCCACCCGGCCCGGCACCTTGTATTCCTGGCAGCGATGGACCAGCAGCCACAGCAGGGCCAGCAGGGCCCCGATGATCACCAGGTACAGGGCAGGGAGCATCTGGGTGCGCCACAGCTGCACCAAGGCAGCCACGCTCAGCAGACCCTGGAGCCCCAGCAGCAGCTTGCTCCAGGCAGAAAGCCCGGCGGCAGCGGCCTGGGGGGCAGGGGTACGGGAGGCAGGGGTACGGGAGGGCCTGGGCTGGGAGGGCTGCTCGGCAAAAAAGGCAGAGCTGTCCACCGCAACGGTGCGGTCCTCCGGGGTGTTCTCTTTGCGGCCCATCCGCCGCAGGGAACGATTGCGTTCATCCTTCATAGGAAATCTCCTTTTTAAAAGGCAGGGCTCAGTCCACCGGAACGATGGTCAGCACCGCCCGGGCCGGAAGGCAGGTGGCGGTCTGGTCCTCCTGGGACAGCCAGCCAAAGCCCTCACAGATGTGGTCCGGGCAGGGGGAGCTTACAAAGCGAACGGCCCCCTGCTGGATCTGAATATGGACGGTGTAGTAGCCGGTATCCACGTCATAGCTGGCGTCCTGGTTCAGGGGGAACTGCAGGGTGGTGTTGCTGTCTCCGTAGATCAGCTCCGCCTGCAGGTGGGAGCTGCTGGCCTTGGACTGGCGCAGCACCAGCAGCCCGGCGGCAATGGCCAGCACCACAGCGGCAAAAATAAGGTTGGTCAGCAGGTTTTTGTGTTTCATGGTTTAGTCCTTGATGGGAATTTGTTCCAGCTCTGCCAGCCACAGGGCCACACAAGCGTCGCTGGGCATCCGCCAGTCGCCCCGGGGCGAAAGGGTGATGCTGCCCACCTTGGGGCCGTCGGGCAGGCAGCTGCGCTTGAACTGCTGGGCAAAGAACCGCCAGTAGAAGTTCCGCAGCCACTTGTACAGCACCTGATCCGGGTACTCGGGGCGGCCTGCAAAGGCGGCCTTGGCCATCCGGAAGATCTTGGCAGGGCTGTAACCGTTCCGCATCACGTGGTATAGGTAAAAATCGTGGAGCTCGTAGGGGCCCACCAGGTCCTCGGTCTTTTGGGCGATCTGGCCGTCCTTGGCAGGCAGCAGCTCCGGGGACACAGGGGTGTCCAGGATGTCCAGCAGCACCTCACGCAGAGCAGCGGTGGGGGCTATGTCTGCCTCGTACTGCACCAGGTGGCGCACCAGGGTCTTGGGCACCCCGGCGTTGACACCGTACATACTCATGTGGTCTCCGTTGTAGGTGGCCCAGCCCAAAGCCAGCTCCGAAAGGTCTCCGGTGCCCACCACAAAGCCGCCGGTGCGGTTGGCCAGGTCCATGAGCTCCAGGGTGCGGACCCGGGCCTGACCGTTCTCAAAGGTTACGTCCAGCACATTCTCGTCCTGGCCGATGTCTGCAAAGTGGCTGCGGACCGTGTTGGCGATCTGGATCTCCTGGAAGCTCACCTGCAGCTCATCGCAGAGGATCTCAGCGTTGCTCCGGGTGCGGTGGGTGGTGCCAAAGCAGGGCATGGTCACTGCCAGCACATCCCGGGCCGGGCGGCCCAGCTGCTTCATGGCCCGTACTGCCACCAGCAGGGCCAGGCAGCTGTCCAGGCCCCCGGAGATGCCGATGACCGCCGTTTTGGCGTGGGTGTGCTCCAGTCGCTTGGCCAGGCCGTCGGCCTGCATCTTTAAAATCAGCTCGCAGCGCTGGGCCCGGCGCTGGGGGTCCCCCGGCACAAAGGGGGCCGGGTCGATCCAACGGGTCAGCACCGTTTCCACCGGCTCCAGATCAAACTCCACCGTGTGGTAGCCCTCGCAGCTCAGCTCAAAGCTGGTGTTCCGGGCCCGCTCGGCTTCCAGATGCTGGCAGTCGATCTCGGTCTCGGCGGCGCCGCCGGCAAAGGGGGCAGTCTCGGCCAGCAGGGCACCGTTTTCAGCGATCAGATCGTGGCCTGCAAATACCATGTCCTGGGTGCTCTCGCCGTGGCCGGCAGAGGCGTACAGGTAGGCGCACAGCAGCCGGGCAGACTGGTTGGATACCAATGCCCGGCGGTACTCGGCCTTGCCTACGGTCTCGTCGCTGGCGGAAAGGTTGGCGATCACCGTGGCCCCAGCCAGGGCGTGGAAGGTGGAGGGAGGCAGGGCGCTCCACAGGTCCTCGCACAGCTCCACTCCCAGCACAAAGCTGGGCATTTGGCGGCAGCGGAACAGCAGGGAGGTGCCAAAGGGCACCTGCTGGCCGCAGACCTGGATGGTCTCCACCTCCGTGCTGCCGGGGGTGAACTGCCGCTTTTCGTAAAACTCGCCGTAGTTGGGCAGGTAGGTCTTGGGCACAAGGCCCAGGATCCGGCCCCGGCACAGCACGGCGGCGCAGTTGTACAGCTTGCCCCGTACCAGCAGTGGCAGGCCCACCAGCACCAGGGTATCCAGGCTGTGGGTGCCCTCTAGAATGGTCTGCAGAGCGTTCAATGCGCCCTGCTGGAGGGTGTGCTGCAAAAACAGGTCCCCACAGGTGTAGCCGGTGAGGCAGAATTCCGGGAATACTGCCAGCTTGACCCCACGGGCGGCTGCAGATTGCAGCTGGGCCAGGATCTGCTGGGCGTTATAGGTGCAGTCCGCCACCCGCAAAGCAGGGGAAAAGGCGGCTGCCTTCAAAAAACCATCTTTCATCGGAGGATTTTCACATCCAGTCTTCAAACGTTGCTGCAGGGTGCTGCAGTGCCCATAGTATACCACAAATGAAGAAAAACGAAAAGTGACAGACCGGTAAAAGAACTGTGAACCAACAAAAAAACGCCGCCTGCACAGCTGCAGACGACGCCTTGTAGGTACTAAAAGCGGAAAACGAGATAGACCGTAAGCCGGGTTCTGTATTAAACGACGATCTGTCTAGGCCTGCCATTGCTGACAGGCTCGTGCCGCCTTCGGGACACGCGAGCAGCGCTGTACGTCCCATATAGGCGTTGCTTCCGGTAGGGTTTACAAAGCCGCATGGTCACCCATGCGCTGGTGAGCTCTTACCTCGCCGTTTCATCCTTACCGCATTGCTGCGGCGGTTTGTTTTCTGTTGCACTTTCCCTAAGGTCACCCTCGGCTGCCGTTAGCAGTTACCGTGCTCTGTGAGGCCCGGACTTTCCTCAGAGCGGTCAAAGCCGCCCCGCCGCCGTATGTTCCACTCGTTTTCCGTTCCCCATGATACCATAAAAAAACAAGATTTGCAAGCAAAAGCGTTTTTTGATATAATATATGGTATATATTTTTATGCTGGGCAAAGGAGGGGTGTGTGTGCGCCTGTGTTTTCGGGTGCCGGAGGCCCCAAATGCGGCAAACGGAGTGCTTGTCCGCAGCTTTTTGCGCCAGTGTGCCGTTTCCACCGACCTGGCCCGGGCAGTAAAATTCCAGGGCGGCGGCTTTTGGGCCGACGGCCAGTCGGTGCTGGCCAACCGCCGGGTGTACCCCGGGCAGCAGGTGAGCTTTGAACTGCCGCCGGAGGGCCCGGGGGTGGCCCCTCAGCCGGAGATCCCGGTGAAGGTGGTATATCAGGACGCCTTTGCCCTGGTGCTGGAAAAGCCGCCGCATCTGGCGGTGCACCCTACCCTGAACTACCCCTACGATACCCTGGCCAACGGCTATGCGGCCTGGGCGGCGCAGCAGGGCATCAGCCCGGTGTTCCGCCCGGTGAACCGCATCGACAAGGACACCAGCGGCCTGGTGCTGGCGGCAAAGCACCCCTATGCCGCCGCCCTGCTGGCCCAGGAGGTGGAAAAGCTCTACTATGCGGTGGTGGAAGGGGAGCTGCCTTTGGGCCCCGGGGTCATTGACGCCCCCATCGGGCGGCAGGAGGGCAGCATCATCGGCCGCCGGGTGACCCCGGAGGGCAAGCCCAGCCGCACCGAGTACACCATCCTGAAGGCAGAAAAGGGCCTGAGCCTGGCGGCCTGTGTGCCGGTTACCGGGCGCACCCACCAGATCCGGGTGCACTTTGCCTCCCTGGGCCACCCCCTGGCAGGGGATGACCTCTACGGTGGATGCCGGGACCGCATCGGGCGGCAGGCGTTGCACTGCGCCCGGCAGACTTTCCGGGTGCCGGAATACCAGCCGCTGCCCCAGGGCATCCAGGTGGAGACCCCTCTGGTGTTCCGTTCGGTGACGGTGGAAAGTCCCCTGCCTCCGGACATGACGGCCCTGTTTTCGTGAAAAGTACGTGAAAGAACCGCCCAAATTTTGTGACAATGCTTGTTTCAATGGGGGCAAGGTGTATAATAAATAAGAAAATACACGCAATCTGTCTGTGCAGACGCACAGGATGTTCAGATCGCCGCCCTGTGGATGCCCCAGCTGTTGGGCTCTGGGGCGGAAGGGAAGGAGTACAGACCTTTTGATCGAAGATAAGACAAAGCAGCCCCAGACCACGGAGCCTGTACAGGACCCCCGTGAGCTGCGGAAGCAGAAGCTGCGGTCCCGGTGGGCCCAGCTCCAGTGCAGAAGGGTGCTGCGGCGGCATCGGTTCTGCCGCAAGACCCAGCACCATGCGGATCGCTTTTCTCAGAAGCTGCTGCAGAACCACCTGGTCCGCATGGCCGGGGAGGTGCTGTATGCCCTGGGTTTTTCCACCGAATATGCCTTTGTCCGGGCCGGACGGAACCTGAAGCAGGCTGCCGCCTGGCTCTGGCATTGGGGCCGGAACCTGCTGCACGGCATCGCATCCATGGCCTTCCCTGGGGCCGACCAGATCTTCCGGGACCTGTTTGGCCCGGTGGTGGTGTTCTTCCGGGGTATGGCATCCCTGCTGGTCCACGCCCACCAGGTCCGCAAGCAAAAGGGGTTTGGGGCGGCCTTAAAGTCCGGCGTCCGCTACCTGAACAGCGGCGTCCGTCGGAATGTCCGGCGGCTGCCCCGGATGGCTATGTACATTTTGCCCATGGTGGCCCTGCTGGGCATGGTCACTGTGGTGAAGGATACCCTCCGGCAGCCCTACGCTCTGGAGGTGCAGGTGAACGGCGAGACCGTGGGCTATGTGGCCAACGAGTCGGTGTTCAACTCTGCCAAGGAGGCAGTGGAGCAGCGTATCAACTACGCCGGAGCCCGGGAGGATACCCAGTGGACCGTGGACCCCACCTATACCATCTCGGTGGCCCACAGTGTGCTGGATGAGGGTCAGATGGCCGACGCCATTTTGAAAACTTCCAGTGACCAGATCAGTGAGGGTACGGCCCTGTATCTGGATGGAGAGCTGACGGCAGTGTGCGCCGACGGTACGGCCCTGGAGGACTACCTGGACGGCCTGACGGAGCCCTATGAGGTCCCGGAGGACCCCAACGTGACGGTGGGCTTCAACAAGGAAGTCACCCTGGAAAACGGCATCTACTTCAACGAGAGCTTCCAGGACGAAAACGACGTGGTGTCCATGCTTTCCGGGGTCCAGCAGCAGGAAAAGATCTATACGGTGCAGGCCGGGGATACCCTGTGGGAGATCGCCCAGAAAAACGACCTGACCTTTAAAGAGCTGTGCGATTTGAACCCCAGCTTTAAGGGGGAGCCTCTGAACCAGAATTCCAACATCCAGGTGGGGGACCAGCTGACGGTGACCAAACAGGAGGCCACCCTGGAGGTCCGCATCACCAAGGTGGAGACCTGGCAGGAGGAGATCGCCTACTCCACCGAGACCACCAAATCCAACGAATATAGCGTGGGCACGAAAAAGACGGTGCAGGCTGGCAAAAACGGCCTGCGGAGCGTCACGGCCCAGCGAGTATATGACGCCAACGGCATCCAGCTGAGCCAGCAGATCCTGAGCACGGAGGTGCTCCAGGAGCCGGTGACAGAAAAGATCGTGGTGGGTACCAAAAAACAGGCCAAGACCAGCTACATCACCGGCAGCGGACAGTTCATCTGGCCGGTGCCCGGCTATCGGTATTGCTCCCGTTGGTATGGCGGCAGCCACAAGGGCGTGGATATCTGCGCCGCCGCCGGCACGCCCATCTACGCCTCTGCAGGCGGCACGGTGACCAAGTCCGGCTACAACAAGGCCGGTGCCGGTACAGGCTACGGCAACTCCATCATCATCAACCACGGCAACGGCTACACCACCGTGTACGCCCACTGCCTGTCCCTGGTGGTCAGTGCCGGGCAGACCGTCAAGCAGGGCCAGCTCATTGGCTATGTGGGCAGCACCGGACGTTCCAGCGGCAACCACTGCCACTTTGAGATCCGCCACAACGGCAGCTACGTTGCCCCCCAGAACGTGTTCAACCGCAGCAAATACAGGTAACTTGGCAGAGAGGGCTTTTCCCCCAGGAAAAGGCCCATCTGCTGTAAATAGGAAAAAAAGGAGAGATGATCTTATGTCTACCCCTCACATCAGCGCAGAAAAGGGCGATTTCGCCAAGACCGTCCTCATGCCCGGCGACCCCCTGCGGGCCCAGTTTATTGCCGAGACCTTCCTGCAGGACGTGCGGCAGGTCACCGGCGTCCGGGGCATGCTGGGCTTTACCGGCACCTATAAGGGCCGCCCCATCAGTGTGATGGGCAGCGGCATGGGGATGCCCTCCATCGGCATCTATTCCTACGAGCTGTTCAAGTTCTATGATGTGGAAAACATCATCCGCATCGGCTCTGCCGGCAGCTACACCCAGAAGGCCAAGCTGTTTGACACGGTGTTGGCCACCGGTGCCGTCAGCGAGAGCAACTACGCCCGGGTGCAGAGCGGCTTTGAGGGCAGCATCGCCCTGCCCAGCCCGGAACTCAACGAGAAGCTCCGGGCCTCCGCTGCCAAGCAGGGCATCCCCCTCATTGAGGGCAACATCCACTCCTCTGACGTGTTCTACCGCCAGCCCTCCGACGAAAAGCCCACCTACTGGGAAAAGCTCCGGGACCAGCAGGGCTGCCTGTGCGTGGAGATGGAGAGCTTTGCCCTGTTTGCCAACGCAAAGGTGCTGGGCAAGCACGCTGCCTGCCTGCTGACCATCTCCGATAGCTTTGTGGCTCCGGAGGTCACCACCGCAGAGCAGCGTCAGAAGAGCTTTACCGATATGATGAAGGTAGCCCTGGGCGCAGAGTACTAAACACAAAAATTCAGCGCAGCTGCCTGCCCCAGGAGCTGCGCTGTTTTGTCTTTTGCAAAGCAGAAAGGAGAAGATCCCCATGACCCATCTGACCCTGGAAGAAAAGCAAGAGCTGATCCGCATGGCACTGGCTGCCCGGGAAAAGGCCTACGCCCCCTACTCTGGATTTTTGGTGGGGGCTGCCCTGCGGGCCAAGGATGGCCGCATCTTTACCGGCTGCAATGTGGAAAACGCTGCCTTTACCCCCACCAGCTGCGCCGAGCGCACCGCCCTGTTCCATGCCGTGGCCCAGGGGGTGACGGAGTTTACGGATATCGCCGTGGTGGGCAGCCGCCGAGGAGAAGTGAACCAGCAGATCACCTCCCCCTGCGGCGTGTGCCGTCAGGCTCTGTTTGAGTTCGGGGGGCCGGAGCTCAACGTGATCATGGCCAAGAGCCCGGAGGATTTTATCGAGCGCAGCATGGACCAGCTGCTGCCCTTTGGCTTTGGCCCCTCCAATGTGGAGGGTAACCGTGCCCTGGAGGGCTGAAAAACAGCCATGATGGCTCTAGATCTCAGGAAACTGGAGAGAAGTCCTATTTTTCGGAGAAAATCACAAAAACTTTGTAAAGAATTTGTAATCGAAAATTGCTTGCATCGGCAGCGTCTTCTGGCTATACTTGAGCCAGTAAATGTGCAAGTGTGCACATTTTGATTTTTTTGACGCAGATTTTTTAAATAAAAGGAGACTTTCTTATGAAGATTTCTCGTCGTAACTTCCTGGCTGTGGCTGGTGCTGCTGCCGCCGCCGCTGCTCTGACCGCTTGTGGCGGTTCTTCCGCTTCTTCTACCAGCACTGCTTCTTCTGCAGCCGGCTCCACTGCCGCTTCCTCTGCTGCTGAGGGTGACAACAAGATTGGCAAGGTTGCCCTGGTGTGCGATACCGGTACGATTGATGACGAGAGCTTCAACCAGTCCTGCTGGGAGGCTGTTACCAGCTACATGGGCGATGACTGCCAGTACTACCTGCCTCCGCAGGAAGCTTCCGATGAGGATCGCGAGACCATGGTCCGCACCGCCGTCAACGAGGGCGCTGAGGTGATCGTCTGCGTTGGCTACCTGTACGGTGCTTCTCTGGCATGGGCTGCCGAGCAGTATCCCGATGTCAAGTTCATTGCTGTGGACGTGACCAAGGTCGATATCGGCACCGATGAGATCCCCGCTAACTGCTACTGCATCACCTTCAAGGAGGAGCAGGCAGGCTATCTGGCAGGCTACGCCATTGTCAAGGATGGCAAGACCAAGCTGGGCTTCCTGGGCGGCATGGCTGTGCCCGCTGTTATCCGCTTCGGCTACGGCTATGTGCAGGGCGCTGACGCTGCTGCTGCCGAGATGGGCACCAACATTGAGATCAACTACTTCTACGGCGGCCAGTTCTACGGCGATGCCAACATCACCTCCCGTATGGAGGGCTGGTACTCCAATGGCACTCAGGTCGTGTTTGCCTGCGGCGGCGGCATCTACACCTCCGCTGTGGAGGCTGCTCTGAAGAACAACGGCTACGTCATCGGCGTGGACGTGGACCAGAACTACATCGGTGTCAACGGCGTGGAGAAGGACGGCTACGCTTACAACCCCTTCATCACCTCTGCTATGAAGGGTCTGACCGAGTCCGTCAACACCGCTCTGTCCGACATCGAGGCCGGTGACTGGAGCGAGATCGCTGCTTCCAACGGCAACTTCGGTCTGGAGGATGGCGATTACATCGGCCTGCCCACCGCAGACG
>CAKSXW010000031.1 GCA_934518555.1 uncultured Faecalibacterium sp.
GTGAAATTGGCAGACACGAGGGACTTAAAATCCCTTTCTGGAGACAGAGTACGGGTTCGACCCCCGTCGGCGGCATAAAAGAGCCCGGATACGCATGGTATCCGGGCTCTTTTTGCTTCTAAAATGTGGGTGTTTTGTAGGAGAGAAAATGTATGGATGCACGCACTACCATGATCATTGCAAAGGGGAAATTTGTCACAACAGATGTGGCAGACTGCATCTACCACAAGGAAAACCATAAATGGGAAATTGTGTTCAAAAGCGGACGAAGATTTTTCTACAACCAACAAAACGTTCTCTATCTGAAAAGCCCGAGAAATTTGGATCCCCAAAAATATCAGGTGCGCCAGAAGGGAAAGCTACTTGACAACATTGAGTCCATCCTATCGTTTTCGGCAGAAAATGAGGAGTATTGGCACCTTATGTTTTCTACAGGATATGAGCATGATTATGACTGCAGAGAACTTCAAGTTGAAAGGTCGATTCTCGAAAATGGCCGTGCAAAAAATGTGTTCGACTATCTCAAGGAAGCGGCAGATGTGATCAGCGTTCGGGCAGAAGACCAGACGGCAATCTTGACAAAGCAGTACGAGAAAATTGATTTTTTGAGCAAAGAGACGGCGGCTGCGGTGTATTTGGACCCGTCAGAGTACGAGGAAGGGACAGATCTGCGGTGGGAAGCACCAATCTTTCCATTTGGATGCAATGAAAGCCAGTTTATGGCAGTTACCAATGCTTTGTCCAATCGCATTAGTGTGATTGAAGGACCTCCGGGCACCGGAAAAACACAGACGATCTTGAATATCATTGCGAACCTGGTGCTGCAAGGGAAAACGGTCCAGGTGGTAAGTAATAACAACTCTGCTATTGAAAACGTGCAAGATAAGCTGTCGAGTACAAAGTACCAGATGGATTTTTTTGTGGCGCTTTTGGGAAAAGACCAGCGAAAAGAAGAATTTTTACAAAAACAGACAGGCCGATACCCGGAGTTGACAAGGTGGAACGATCTGGGCTATCAGACGTCGGAGTTCTTTGAGAACGTAAGAAACACGTCATTGAAGCTGCAGGGGGTCTTCCGTGACAAAAATCGATTGGCAGAGCTGTACCAGGAAAGAAGTGAAGTGCAGCTGGAGGCGGAGCACTACGATGCACTTCGCCCTGACTGCCCTTCCGGATGGACAAGGTCTTCAAAGAAGCTGACATCTCTCCAGGTTTTACGTTTCATGCAGGAATACATGGACCTGCAGGAACATGGAAACAGAGTTGGACTTCTTCGGTGGTTGAAATGCAGGGTTTGGTATGGGATCAATGTGTTGGATCTGCTGCGTGAGAAACCGGCTGATGTGCTGGATAAGCTCCATGAACTGTACTACAGGGACAGGGTCCAGGAATTGGAACGGGAAATCCAAGCACTGGAAGAAAAGCTGGAGGGCGTAGACGCAGAGTTTCTGATGAATGAATTTACAGAGATGTCTTTGCGTTGTTTCCGTGCGTACCTTGCCAAGCGATACAGCAAACAGTCCCAGCGTCCTGTATTCTCGAAGGATGCTCTTTGGAAAATGCCGGAGAGCGTTCTCAAAGAATATCCGGTCGTATTGAGTACGACCTACACAGCACGAAGCAGCTTGGGAAAGAATGCCCGGTTTGACTATGTTATTATGGACGAGGCATCGCAGGTGGATGTGGCCACCGGATGTCTGGCACTTTCGTGTGCAAGAAATGCGGTGATCGTTGGAGATACAAAGCAGTTGCCAAACGTTATTGCATCGAACCAGAAAAAACATCTTAAAGAACTCTTTGAGAAGTATGATATTGAAAATGCATACGATTTTTCGCAGTACAGTTTTCTGGAATCGCTCTTTACGCTGATGAAAAACAGGGTCCCCAGAGTGATCCTAAGAGAACACTACCGATGTCATCCGCTGATCATTGGGTTTTGCAATCAGAAATTTTATAACAACGAGCTGATCGTCATGACACCGGATCATGGGGAAAAAGCACTCAAATTGGTGCTGACTGTCCCGGGGCAGCATGAACGAGGCCGAATGAATCAGCGGCAGATCGATGTGATCAAAAAGGATGTTTTGCCGGGTATTGCGGCTGCAGATACAGAGATCGGTGTGATCGCACCTTACCGGAATCAGGTTTACAAGCTGAAAGAGGAGCTTAACAGACCGGAGATCGACATTTCTACAGTGCATAAGTTTCAGGGACGTGAAAAGGACGTGATCGTCTTATCGACGGTGGATGATATTGTGACTCCCTTTTCGGACGATCCGAACTTGTTGAATGTTGCAGTCTCACGAGCAAAGAAGGAACTGGTCGTAGTTGCATCGGAAATGGAACAGCCTGCAGGCAGCAACACAGGGGAACTGATCGATTATATCCGCTATCATAACTGCGATGTCCGATACAGCGCAGTTAGTTCGGTGTTTGATTATCTGTATAAGCAATATCGAGATGTGCGTCTGGAGTATCTGCAAAAACGAGGACGGATCTCAGAATTCGACTCGGAAAATCTGGTTTACCATCTGATCCGAGATGAACTGTATCAGAGAAAAGAACAGGCCTTGGATGTTATTTTTCATCAGCCCCTTTATCTCCTGATACGAGATCTGTCAAAGCTGGACGACAGGGAGAAAGCGTTCGTCAATAGTGGATGGTCGCATCTTGATTTCCTGATTTACAACCGTGTGAGCAAACGGCCAGTCCTTGCCATTGAGGTAGATGGGTACCGCTACCACAAGGAAGGCACAAAACAGGCAGAGCGAGATAAGATAAAGGACTGTATCTTGGCACAGTATGGGATTCCTTTGGTTCGGTTTGCCACCAATGGCAGTGATGAGGCAGGGGCCCTCTCGGGAACGCTGGATGAAATAATGGGTGCTGGCGTGCAAACGGACTGATCAGAGACAAGAAAAAAGCAATCCTTACAGTTCGTTCACAGTTCAGTCGGAAAAAGTGCTTTTTCTTTCTGGCGTTCCATGTTATAATAAAAACTGACTACGGTCCCTGACCGTAAAGCGCAGAGCCTGGAACAACTGGCTCTGCTGGGGCAAAGCCTGCAGCAGTGTGCAGGCGGGAAAATACAAAAAGAGAGGCGAATCGAGATGTTGGATATGATCAAATGCAGCACCGGCGGTGCGTATTATGCCCGGGGCCAGTGGGTGGCCGCCGATGGCAATGCTCCCCAGGCACTGGCAGCCCAGGGTTTTGACGCTGATGCCATTGCCAAGGCAGCCACCGGCACCATGGCCTACAGCATTCTGCAGGCCCACAACACCAGCGGCGATGCCGAAAACCTGAAGATCAAATTCGATGCCATGGCCAGCCATGACATCACCTTTGTAGGCATCATCCAGACGGCCCGGGCCTCCGGCCTGGAAAAGTTTCCCATTCCTTACGTGCTCACCAACTGCCACAACAGCCTGTGTGCAGTGGGCGGCACCATCAACGAGGACGACCATCGCTTTGGCCTGTCCGCTGCCCAGAAGTACGGCGGCATCTTTGTGCCTCCTCACCTGGCAGTCATCCACCAGTATATGCGAGAGCGGTTTGCTGGCTGCGGCAAAATGATCCTGGGCTCCGACTCCCACACCCGCTACGGTGCTCTGGGCACCATGGCCATCGGCGAGGGCGGCGGCGAGCTGGCAAAGCAGCTGCTGGGCCGTACCTACGACGTGGCTCGCCCGGGCGTGGTGGCCATCTATCTTACCGGCAGCCTGCCTGCCGGCTGCGGCCCCCACGATGTGGCCATTGCCCTGGTGGGCAAGCTGTTCAAGAGCGGCTATGTGAAGAACAAGGTCATGGAGTTCGTGGGCCCTGGCATTGCCTCCCTGCGGCAGGATACCCGGAACGCCATTGACGCCATGACCACCGAGACCACCTGCCTGTCCTCCATCTGGGAGACCGACGAGACCACCCGGAAGTTCCTGGCGGTCCACGGCCGTGCCGGGGATTACAAAAAGCTGGCTCCGGCAGACCTGGCCTACTACGACGGTGTGGTGGAGGTGGACCTTTCTGCCATCCGTCCCATGATCGCCCTGCCCATGCACCCCTCCAATGCCTTCACCATTGAGGAGCTGAACGCCAACCTTCCCGACATCCTCCACGCTTGCGAGGAGGACGTGCAGAAGCTCATTGGCCGCAAGGACGTGCACCTGGACCTGTGCAGCAAGATCGAAAACGGCAAGCTCCGGGTGGACCAGGGCGTTATTGCAGGCTGCGCTGGCGGCCTGTATGACAGCATCTACGAGGCTGCCTCCATCCTCAAGGGCCGTACCGGCGGCTGTGGCGATTACGCCCTCAGCGTGTACCCCGGCAGCCAGCCCATCATGATGGAGCTGGTGCGTACCGGTGTCATCAGCCAGCTGATGGCCAGCGGTGCCACCGTCCGCACGGCCTTCTGCGGCCCCTGCTTTGGTGCCGGTGATGTGCCTGCCAACGGGGCATTGTCCATCCGTCACACCACCCGGAACTTCCCCAGCCGGGAGGGTTCCAAGCCCGGCAACGGCCAGCTGGCAGGGGTGGCCCTGATGGATGCCCGGAGCATCGCAGCCACCACCGCCAACGGCGGCATCTTGACCCCGGCCACCGACATTGACTACGATCCCACGGTGCCGGAGTACCAGTACGATGCCTCCAGCTACGATACCCGGGTGTACCAGGGCTTTGGCAAGGGGGACTACGACGCTCTGCTGAAGCTGGGCCCCAACATCAAGGACTGGCCGGAGATCGCCCCCCTGGGGGACAACCTGCTGCTGAAGGTGGCCTCCTACATCACCGACCCTGTTACCACCACCGATGAGCTGATCCCCTCCGGTGAGACTTCCTCTTACCGCTCCAACCCCCTGGGCCTGGCAGAGTTCACCCTCAGCCGCAAGGACCCGGAGTATGTGGGCCGTGCCAAGGCAGTCCGTGCCGAGGAGCTGGCTCGCCGTGCCGGAGAGGCTCCGGAGGCTCTGCTGGATAAGGTCCATGCGGTGCCTGGCTGCCAGGCTCTGAGCTGGCAGGACCTGCAGATCGCTTCCACAATCTTTGCAGTCAAGCCCGGTGACGGCTCTGCCCGGGAGCAGGCTGCCAGCTGCCAGCGTGTGCTGGGGGCCGGGGCCAACATCGTTACCGAGTACGCCACCAAGCGTTACCGCTCCAACCTGATCAACTGGGGCATGCTGCCCCTGCAGCTGGCCGGGGCAACCCCCTTTGGCCTGGGGGACTACATCCTGATCCCCAATGTGCGTGAGGCACTCAAGGGTGACCTGAAGGACATCAAGGCCTATGTGCTGGGAGATACCGTCCGGGAGTTCAGCCTGTACATGGCACCCCTGACCCCGGATGAGCGGCAGATCCTGGCAGACGGTTGCCTGATCAACTTCTATAAGCACTAAGGAAGGCACTGTATGTCCTGCGATCTTCATATCCATTCCACCTGCTCCGACGGCGCAGTGCCCATTGAGCGGCTGGCCCCCATTGCGGCCCGTACCGGGCTGCAGGCCATCGCCCTGTCGGACCACGACACCCTCCTCAGCGCTCAGTACGCCTACCACCACCCCAGCCAGGACGGGGTGCAGCTGATCCCGGCGGTGGAGCTGACGGGCTACGACTTTGACCGCCAGCACCGGGTGCACCTGCTGTGCTACTACCCGGACACCGACTGCCCGGCCCTGGTCCAGCACTGCCAGATCATGAAGCAGCGCCGCAATGACTGCGCTTTGCAGAGCGCAAAGGAGCTGGAACAGCTGTACCCCCAGTTTACCACCGACCTGGCCTGGGAGACCACCAAGGCCAGCGGTGTGCTGTTCAAAAGCGGCCTGATGCAGGCCCTGGAGACCCTGGGCCTTACGGACGGCAGCATCTACGGGGAGACCTACCACAAGCTGTTTGGCTGGAACCCCCGGGGCATCGTGCTGCACTCCCCGGAGTATCTGCCGGTGCGGCAGGTGCTGGCTACCGCCAAGGCCAGCGGCGGTGCCGTGGTGTTCGCCCACCCTACGGTCTACAAAAGTATGCCCCTGCTGCGGCAATTGGCGGCAGAGGGAGCCGTGGACGGCATCGAGGTCTGGCACCCCAGCAACAGCCCGGAGGACAGTGCCGAGTGCCTGGAACTGTGCCGTCAGTACGGCCTGGTGGCCACCGCCGGCACAGACTTCCATGGCCGCAACCACAAACATCCGCATCCCATTGGCACCTGCACCGCCCCGGACCAGGTGGCGGAACAGCTGTGCGCCATTGCAGAAAAACGTAAAAAAGAGAGGATCTAAAACCATGAGCAAGGAATTTTCCTTCCCCAACAAAGGCACCTGCTCCAAGCAGACCAACTTTGTGCTGAACGATGACCACACCATCGCATCCATCGAGGTCGTCGGTGGCTGCAACGGCAACCTGAAGGGCATCTGCCAGCTGGTCACCGGCATGAAGGCCGAGGACGTCATCGCCCGGCTGGACGGCACCCTGTGCGGCTTCCGTGGCACCAGCTGCCCGGACCAGATCGCTCAGAACCTGAAAAAGGCTCTGGCAGAGATGAACTAAACCGCACCGTTCCCAAAAACCCACAGCACCCACAGCAAAAGGGCCTGCCCCAGCTGCTGTGGGTGCTTTTTTGCTTTTCGGCCAGCAGTTCCCATCAGGGTGACAAGAACCACTGATTTTTTCGGCCGGAATGGGGCTATACTTTACCTGCAATATCATTGGAACACAGGGCAAGGAGCAGGCAGATGAGCATTTGGGAACGGATGGGTCTTGGCGGTGGATACAGGGGCTTTTCACAGGAGGCAGGGCGGCTGCTGCAGCAGGCTGTGGAGCTGGCAGGGAACTTAGGCTGCCAAAAGGCAGATACGGCCCACCTGCTGCTGGCCATGCTCCAGCAGGAAGGGGGCGGCCCGGCCCGGTTTCTGGCAGGCAAGCAGGTGTCGGAGCTGGCAGTGCGGCGGCAGCTGTCAGAGGACCGTCAGGGCCCCCAGCAGCATCTGGACCGCCATGCCATGGCCCCGGACCTGCGGCGCACCATGGATTATGCTTTGATCGGGGCCCAGAACGCCCATGTGCCCCGGGCAGAGCCGGAGCACTTGCTCTGCGCCATGCTGGAGGACGACGGCTGTGCCGCCGGGGTGCTGCTGGCCTCCATGGGGGTGCAGCTCACTGAGGCGGTGCGGGAGTGCCGCCAGCTGTCAGGGCAGCTTTTGTTCCCGGCCCAGCCCCGGGTGGTGTCCAGTATGCCCAGGACCGGGCGTGCCAGCGATAAATATTGCCGGGACCTGACCCGAAGGGCCCTGGATGGAGAGCTGGACCCGGTGTTCTGCCGGGATGCAGAACTGGACCGGATGGTGGAGATCCTCTGCCGCCGCCAGAAAAACAACCCCTGCCTGGTGGGGGAGCCTGGGGTGGGCAAGACCGCCCTGGCAGAGGGTCTGGCCCAGCGCATGGCCCAGGGCCGGGTGCCCAAGGGGCTGAAGGGCCGCCGTCTGCTGGCCCTGGACATGGCCAGCCTGGTGGCAGGTACCAAGTATCGGGGGGATTTTGAGGAGCGGTTCAAGAACCTGCTGGAGGAGCTGACCCGGGAGGGCACGGCTATTTTGTTTGTGGACGAGTTCCACACCATCGTAGGGGCCGGGGCCGCTGAGGGGGCCATTGATGCCGCCAGCATCTTGAAACCGGTACTGGCCCGGGGAGAAATGCAGATCATCGGGGCCACCACCAACCAGGAGTTCCGCACCCACATCCAAAAGGATGCGGCCCTGGAACGCCGCTTTGGCCGGGTGCAGGTGGAGGAGCCTACCCCGGCCCGGGCCCTGGAGATCCTGCAGGGCCTGGCCCCTCGCTACGAGCGGTACCACCAGGTGACCCTGCCCCCGGACACCCTCCAGGCGGCAGTGGAGCTGGCAGTGCGGTACCTGCCGGGGCGGTGCCTGCCGGACAAGGCCATCGACCTGGTGGACGAGGCCTGCGCCGCTGCCCGGATCCGGGCGGAACAGCAGCAGGACCCTCACCCGGTGCTGACCCAACAGGACATTGCCCGGGTGGTGGCCCAGGCCAGCGGCGTGCCTGCCCAACGGGTAGGGGAGCAGGAACGGGAACGGCTGGATAAACTGGAAAGCCGCCTGAATGAGGAGATCCTGGGCCAGCAACGGGCTGTGGCCGCCGTGGCAGGGGCCATCCGCCGCAGCCGCACCGGGCTGGGGGAGCCGGGGAGGCCCATGGGGGCTATGCTGTTCCTGGGGCCCACAGGGGTAGGCAAGACTGCCCTGGCCAAGGCTCTGGCAGAAAGCTGGTTTGGCAGCGAAAAGGCCCTGCTGAAGTTTGATATGTCGGAGTATCAGGAGCAGCACACCGCCGCCCGTCTGCTGGGGGCACCGCCGGGCTACCTGGGCCATGACGAGGGCGGCCAGCTCACCGAGGCGGTGCGCCGTCGGCCCTACAGCGTGGTGCTCTTTGACGAGATCGAAAAGGCCCACCCGGACATCCAGAACATCCTGCTGCAGATCCTGGAGGACGGCAGCCTTACCGATGCCATGGGCCGCAAGGCGGATTTCCGCAACACCATCGTGCTGCTCACCTCCAACCTGGGGGCCCGGTTCCTGGCAGGCCAGTCAGCCCCCTTGGGCTTTGCTGCCGGGGCCGATGCAGTGTTTGAAAAGCAGGCCGCCCAGGCGGTGGAAGAAGCCAAAAAGTGGTTCCGGCCGGAGCTGGTGGGGCGGCTGGACGAGCTGATCGTGTTCCGCCCCCTGAGCCAGGAGAGCCTGTGCTCCATTGCGGAAAAGATGCTCTGCGGCCTGGAGGACCGGGCCGCCCGGGGCGGCTACCGTCTGCGGCATACGCCCCGGGTAGGGGCAGTGCTGGCCGCCAAGGCCCGGTCGGCCTACGGGGCCCGGGAACTGCGCCGGGCGGTGGACCGGGCAGTGGAACAGGCCCTGGCAGACCAGATCGCTGCAGGCACCGCCTGTGCCGGGCAGAGCTGGACGGCAGACTGCACCGCTGAGGGCAGGGTGGTGCTGCGGCAGGATGAAACGGCCACCTTGTAAATTCTCCTTGCATCCTGGAGCGTTTTCGTCTATCATAAGAGGGACGATATCGCTCATCAGGAAGGAGACCCCATGCACACGTTATTCCTTTTGAACCCCGCCGCCGGTAAGACCGACTGCACCCGGCAGCTGCCGGAGCAGATCCGGGCCGCTGCCGCCCGGGCAGGCCTTGCCCCGGAGGACTATACCATCCGGATCACCTCCCACGCCGGCCATGCCCGGGAGCTGGCCCGGGCTGCTGCCCAGACCGGGGAGCCTGTGCGGATCTTTACCGCCGGCGGTGACGGCACCTTCAACGAAGCCCTTACGGGGGTCTACGGCTTTCCCAACGCCGCAGTAGGCTGCCTGCCCTACGGTAGCGGCAACGATTTTTTGCGGACCTTTGGCACCCGGGAAGAGTTTCTGGACCTGGACGCCCAGCTGGCCGGGGGAGAAGTGCCCATTGACCTGATGCAGACCAACCTGGGCCTTTCTGCCACCATCTGCGCCGCCGGGCTGGATGCCCAGGTAGCCTACGGCATCCCCAAGTTCCGGCGGATCCCCTTGTGCGGCGGTGAGGTGTCCTACCTGCTCTCCATCGTAGAGCAGCTGTGCGGCCACATTGGCCGCCGGGTGGAGTACACCATTGACGACGAGGTCCTGACGGTGGACTGCCTTATGTGTGCCATCTGCAATGGCCGTGCCTATGGCGGCGGCTTCTGCGCCGGGCCTGAGGCACAGCCCGACGACGGCTGGCTGGATGTGTTCATCGTCCGCAAGGTGAGCCGCCTCACCATTGCCAAGCTGCTGAGCCTCTACAAAAAGGGTCGCCACTTCCAGAACGGCAAGCTGACGGCGGCGGCAGAGCCTTACTTTATCTATCGCCGGGCCAAAAAGGTGGGCCTGCGGGCCGCCGACGGCCGGGGCCCCATCATCGCCACTGCCGACGGCGAGTGTGTGCCCTGCCAGCAGGTCAGCGTAGAGGTGCAGCCCTTGGCAGGCCGGGTGCTGCTGCCGGAACCGGCCTACCGTCGGTTCGTGGCCCAAAGGGCCCTGCAAAAGGCGGATTGACCTGGCTGCAAGCCAGAAAAGAGAGGACTTTTTCTCCGGAAAAGGTGCTCTCTTTTTTCGTGGTGCAGTCCCTTTTTGCTCTCGTCATAAATTCTTAACAAAAAGAAGCAAAAAAGGTCTTGATTTTTCTCGGCAAGGTGAGTACAATACTCTTAGCACTCAGAGAAAAGGAGTGCTAAACAACCGGACGGGCAGGCAAGACCCCCGGCCGGACCCAACAAAGTTTCAAATTTATTTTATATCTATAGGAGGGCAAGAACTATGAAGATCATTCCTCTTGCAGACCGTGTTGTTATCAAGACCGTAGAGGTTGAGGAGACCACCAAGGGCGGCCTGATCCTCACCGGCAGCGCAAAGGAGAAGCCCCAGGTGGCTCAGGTCATCGCTGTGGGCCCCGGCGGCGTCGTGGACGGCAAGGAAGTCAAGATGACCGTTAAGGTGGGCGATAAGGTGCTCACCAGCAAGTACTCCGGCACCGAGGTCAAGGTGGACGGCGAGGAGTGCACCATCGTCCGCCAGAGCGACATCCTGGCTGTTGTGGAAGACTAAGTTCTTTCCCTCTCAAGTAAGACTGATTCACGAAGGAGCGATAGATTATGGCAAAGCAGATCAAGCAGGGCGAGGACGCCCGCAAGGCACTGTGTGCTGGTATTGATACCCTGGCAAATACCGTCAAGATCACCCTGGGCCCCAAGGGCCGCAATGTGGTGCTGGGCAAAAAGTTTGGTGCCCCCGTCATCACCAACGATGGCGTGACCATTGCCAAGGAGATCGAGCTGAAGGACGGGTTTGAGAACATGGGCGCACAGCTGGTGCGTGAAGTTGCCACCAAGACCAACGATGCCGCAGGCGATGGCACCACCACCGCTACCGTGCTGGCTCAGGCTATGGTCAACGAGGGCATGAAGAATGTTACCGCCGGTGCCAACCCCATGGACATCCGCCGTGGTATGAGCAAGGCCGTTGCCAAGGCAGTGGAGACCATCAAGGCACACAGCCAGAAGGTGAAGGACTCCAACGATATCGCCCGTGTAGGCACCATTTCTGCCGGCGACCCGGAGATCGGCCGCCTGATCGCAGAGGCTATGGAGAAGGTCACCTCCGATGGTGTTATCACCATTGAGGAGAACAAGACCACCGCTGAGACCTACAACGAGATCGTGGAAGGCATGCAGTTCGACCGTGGCTACCTGACCCCCTATATGGTCACCGATACCGACAAGATGGAGGCTGTGCTGGACAACGCCGTCATCCTGATCACCGATAAGAAGATCAGCGTCATCCAGGACCTGGTGCCCCTGCTGGAGCAGGTGATGCAGAACGGCCTGAAGCTGCTGATCGTGGCTGAGGACATCGAGGGCGAGGCCCTGTCCACCCTCATCGTCAACCGTCTGCGTGGCACCCTGAACGTGGCTGCCGTCAAGGCTCCTGGCTTCGGCGACCGCCGCAAGGAGATGCTGCAGGATATCGCTACCCTGACCGGCGGCACTGTGGTGTCCTCTGATCTGGGCTACGAGCTGAAGGATGCTACCGTTCAGATGCTGGGCCATGCTCGCCAGGTCAAGGTCACCAAGGAGAACACCACCATCGTGGGCGGTGCTGGCGACAAGGACGCCATCGCAAGCCGCATTGCTCAGATCCGCAACCAGATCGAGGCTGCTACCAGCGATTTCGACCGTGAGAAGCTGCAGGAGCGTCTGGCTAAGCTGGCCGGCGGCGTGGCTGTCATCAAGGTCGGTGCCGCTACCGAAGTGGAGATGAAGGATAAGAAGCTCCGCATCGAGGACGCCCTGAACGCCACCAAGGCTGCTGTGCAGGAAGGTGTCGTGGCCGGCGGCGGTACCGCTCCCATCAACGCCATCCCTGCTGTCCGTGAGCTGTGCGACACCCTGGAGGGTGACGAGCGCACCGGTGCCAAGATCGTGCTGAAGGCTCTGGAGGCTCCTCTGCGCCAGATCGCTCAGAACGCCGGCCTGGAGGGCAGCGTCATCATCGACAAGATCGTTTCTGCCAACAAGCCCAACTACGGCTTCGACGCTCAGAACGAGGTCTTTGTGGAAGATATGATCGCCGCAGGCATCGTGGACCCCACCAAAGTCACCCGTTCCGCTCTGGAGAACGCAGCCTCTGTGGCTGAGATGGTGCTGACCACCGAGAGCCTGGTGGCCGACCTGCCGGAACCCCCGGCTCCCGTTGCACCTGCCGGCGGTGACATGGGCGGCATGTACTAATCACTGCCTAAAAACTGCATCATAGCGTAACAAAGCGGCACCTGCTGAAAGGCAGGTGCCGCTTTTGCGCTTTCTCGGAACCTGCGTCGGCATAAAACCCACCGTGCCTGCCCACTCTACCGGAAAGGGGGCGGTGCTGTGTCGGGCAAACGGGTGTTGGCCTTATACGGGGCATTGCTGTTTTGCTTTGCCGGGGTGCTGTGTCGGCTGTTCTGGCTGGCCGGGCGGCAGGACTACGCTGCCAGGGCCAAAGCCCAAAGCACTGTGACGCTGGAACTGCCCCCTCAGCGTGGCAACTTTTACGACTGCCAGGGTCTGCCTCTTACAGGCCTGGAGGACCGCTGGCTAGCCCTTTGCTTTCCGGGGCAGGGAAACTACGCCCGGCTGTACGCCTATGCCGACGCCGACGGTCAGGGGCTGCTGTACCGCAGCCGCAGCCAGGCGGCTCCCTTTTTGGTGGAGCTGGGGCAGGACTGCTCCGGCCAGGGGGTCCCTTGCTATAGGGTGCCCCGGCGGTATGCCCGGGTGCCCCTGTGCACCCATCTGCTGGGATATCTGGACAGCACAGGCCAGGGAGCTTCAGGGCTGGAAAAGGCCCTGGAGCCCCTGTTGGCAGGCACCGGGGCCCAGGATATCCTGGTGTGCCCGGTAACGGCCCGGGGCACCCTCCGGGCCGGGCAGGCGGTGGAACGGGTCCGGAAAGACAGCGGAGCGGTGGACGTGCAGTTGACCCTCTCCCGGTCGGTGCAGCGAGCAGCCGAAGCGGTGGCTGCCCAGGAAATGCAGCGAGGCTGCATCCTGGTATTGGACACCGCCACAGCGGCCCTGCGAGCCTGTGTCAGCCTGCCGGGCTATGACCCGGAAAACCTGGCCGCCAGCCTGGAGACCCCGGACAGCCCCTTTTTGAACCGGGCCCTCCAGAGCTACGCAGTGGGGTCGGTGTTCAAGCCGGTGCTGGCGGCAGCGGCCCTGGAGGCCGGGCTGGCCCCGGTGCATCAATGCACCGGAGCGGTGGTGGTGGACGGTCAGGTGTTCCGCTGTGCCGGTGGGGTGCCCCACGGCCAGGTAGACCTGGCCGATGCCCTGGCCCGGAGCTGCAACGGCTGCTTTATTCGGCTGGGGCAGCAGCTGGGGGCCCAGACCTTGTGCAAGCTGGCAGGGGAGATGGGCTTTGGGCAGCCGGTGTGGCTGGCAGAGGGGCTGTGGGCCCACGGTGGCACTCTGCCGGGGCCGGAGGAACTGGCCCAGAGCGGTCAGCTGGCAAACTTCAGCTTCGGTCAGGGGCGGCTGCTGGCATCTCCCTTGCAGGTGGCAGCCATGATGAACACCATTGCCAACGGCGGCGTGTACCGTGCCCCCTATGTGCTGGAACGCACCCTGGAGCAGTCCACAGGCCGGGAGCAGACCGCCTTCCCGAAGCCCCAGGCCCGGCAGGTGCTGGGGCCCCGGACCGCCGCTGCCCTGAGAGCCATGCTGGAGCAGACCGTGACCCAGGGCACCGCCAAGGACGCCGACGGCCTGGTGGGTGGGGCAGGGGGTAAGACCGGCACCGCCCAGACCGGACAGTTCACCCCGGAGGGGGTGGAGACCAAGAACCTGTGGTTTGCCGGGTTCTACCCGGCCCACAGCCCTCGGTACACCATTGTGGTGCTGCAGGATGGCTGTGTGGAGGCAGAACAGTCCAGTGCGGCAGTGTTTGCCCGGCTGTGCAGGGTCCTGTATTGGCTGGATGAAAAAGCTGCGGACGAAACCGGGGAATAATGCTTGCATTTTTGCAGATGGTATGATACTATATAGTCGTATTTTTGCGTGGTTTTCATACAATTACAATAAAAGGAGCGTTTCAATCCATGTCTGTTATCGAAATTGTTGGCGGTGCTATCCTTCTGGTGGCTTCGCTGGTCATCATTTTCCTCACTCTCATGCAGCACACCCACGGCCAGGGCCTTTCCGGTGCCATCAATGGCAGCGCAGGTGGTGCAAACAACGCCCGGCTGACCCCGGCAGACCAGATGCTGGCCAAGGTGACCCGCATTGCAGGCATCGTCTTTTTTGTGGTGGCGATCCTGGCTTGCCTGTTTACCGGCCGTCTGGCAGGTTGATGGACCCACGCAGCCCCGTGATCAGACGGGGCTGTTTTTCTGTGTAAAAATCCAGGCGTAAAAAAGGTGTGGGCACCCGCTGATTCGGGGTGCCGCAGCAGGGTGGGCCCAGTGCCCGGAACCGGCAGGGCTGCGCCCGACGGAGGCGGCAGCCAGGAAGAGCAAGGAGTAAAAAATATGGCAATGCGTGATAAAATTGAGCATGCGATCCAGAACCAGCCGTGTACGGTAAAGGATCTGAAGTCCAAGTTTGGCGGAGACCGCAGCTCCGACCGCAAGGTGATGGAAGCGTTGGACCAGCTGGTCCACGAGGCAGTGATCTGCCAGCGGCAGGGGGTCTTTTTCACCGTCCGTTCCGGCCGTGCGGATAAGGCCCTGCTGTGCAAGGTGGTCAAGCTGGGCAAGAACTTTGCCTTTGTAATGCTGGAGGACGGCACCAGCGATATCTTTATCCCGGGCCGCTTTACCCGTGGTGCCATGCCCGGGGATATGGTGCTGGTGGAAAAATTTGCACGTCCCCGGGTAGAGGGCAGCGACGAGGGCGAGATCCTGGCAGTGCTGGAAGAAAAGAACGCCCTGGTGGGCACCGCCCGCCGCATGGAGGGCACCCTGAAGTTCGTGCCCGACGACTGCCCGGCCATCTCCATGCGGATGATGCGTGACTGCGAAGGCGGTGCTAAGGACGGCGACAAGGTGGCCGTGGAGATCCTGCAGCGTGGCAACCGCCAGGAGGATCACCGGGTAGGTGTGGCCATGCGGTTTGGCAGTTCCGACGAGGCCAAGCGCTGCGCCAAGGCCCTGCTGTACGCCCAGGATATCCGCGGCCGCTTCCCGGATAAGGTCCGGGAGGAGGCCAAGAAGCTGGAGAATGCCCAGGTGTCGGAGGCAGACTGCCAGGGCCGCATGGACCTGCGTGCCCTGCCCATCTTCACCATCGACAGTGCCGAGACCAAGGACATCGACGATGCTGTCAGCCTCACCAAGACCCCGGAGGGGGGCTTTGAGCTGGGAGTTCATATTGCCGACGTTTCCAACTACGTCAAGCCCGGCAGCGAGCTGGACAACGAGGCCTTTAACCGTGCCACCAGCGTGTACTACGCCGACCAGGTGGTGCCCATGCTGCCCAAGCAGCTGTCCAACGGCATCTGCAGCCTCAACGAGGGGGTGCTGCGGCTGGCCTTCTCCTGCCTGATGCGGCTGGACAAAGAGGGCAACCTGGTGGATTACCGCTTTGTCAAGTCCATCATCCGCAGCCGGGTCAAGGGCGTCTACGCCGAGATCAACGCCCTGCTGGCCGGCAATGCCGACGACGAGCTGAAGGGCAAGTACCATGAGGTGATGGACCAGCTGCCTGCCATGAAGGAGCTGTACAGCCACCGTGCCCGTCTGCGGAAGGAACGGGGCTGCATGGACATCGAGAGCGGAGAAGTAAAGCTGATCCTGGACGAGGACGGCCACTGCATCGACGTGAAAAAGCGCACCTCCGGCCTCAGCGAGTCCATGATCGAGGAGTTCATGCTGCTGGCCAACCAGTGCGCCGCCCACTTTGCCCGGGTCAAGCAGATCCCCTTTGTGTACCGTGTCCACGAGGAGCCCAACGCTGAAAAGCTGGAGCGTCTCCACACCCTGCTGCAGGCCTGCGGCATCAACGACCACTTTGCAAAGGAAGTGCCTACCCCCAAGGAGCTCAGCGCCATCCTGGAAGGGGTCCGTGGCACCGCCTACGAGCAGATCATCAACACCGGGATGCTGCGCTGTATGTCCAAGGCCGTGTACGAGGACCAGCCCAAGGGCCACTACGGCCTGGTGCTGAAGGACTACGCCCACTTTACCAGCCCCATCCGCCGCTACCCGGACCTGGCCATCCATCGCATCATGACGGCACAGCTCAAGGGCACCGATAAGGAGACCATGATCCTGCGCTACAGCGAGTTTGCAGAAAAGGCCAGCAAGCAGTCCAGCGAGCGTGAGGTCATTGCCATGCAGATCGAGCGGAAGGCCGAGGATTGCTACAAGGCCGAGTATGCACGCCGCCACCTGGGCGAGTGCTACGAGGGCCGCATCTCCGGCGTGACCCAGCGTGGCCTGTTCATTGAGTTGGAAAACGGCGTGGAGGGCTTTGTGCCTGCCTCCAGCCTGACGGCTACCGGCACCATGCTCACCGAGGGCGTGCGGCTGTCGGACCCGGTCTCCGGCAAGAACTGGAGCCTGGGCGATACCATGATGATCACCATCGTTCGTGCCGACGTGAACCTGGGCAAGATCGACTTTGAGGTGGCTCCTGCCACCCAGAAGTGATCCTGCGGAATATAGAACCTCAGCCCCTGTTCCTTTTGCGAGGAACGGGGGCTTTTTTGTCATAGTTTGGACTCATTCCCAACAAAACGGGGCGGTTGTATAAACTTTATACAAGGCGCAGGGTTTGTTTGTTGTTCTGGGCCCTTGGGCAGGGTATACTGTTGCCATAGAGAAACAGCATATCCCAATGCTGTAGGAAAAAGCAGCGAAGCAAGGAGGCTTTTATATGTACTATTCCAGTGGCAACTACGAAGCATTTGCACACCCCAAAAAGCCCACAGGGGTCGATCATAAGTCCGCTTATATCATCGGTTCCGGCCTGGCAGCCCTGACCGCAGCCTGCTACCTGGTCCGTGACGCCCAGATGAAGGGGGAGCACGTCCATGTATTTGAAAAGGACCCCATCCCCGGCGGTGCCTGCGATGGCTACAAGTACGACATGGGCTATGTGATGCGTGGCGGCCGTGAGATGGACAACCATTTCGAGGTCATGTGGGATCTGCTGCGCTCCATCCCGTCCCTGGAGACCGAGGGTGCCAGTGTGCTGGACGAGTACTATTGGCTGAACAAGGAGGACCCCAACTTCTCCCTCTGCCGTGCCACCGTCAACTGTGGCCAGGACGCCCACACCGATGGCAAGTTCGGCCTGTCCGATAAGGGTGCCATGGAGATCATGAAGCTGTTCTTCACCCCCGATGAGGACCTGCAGGACAAGAAGATCACCGACTTCTTTGACGACGAGGTGCTGGGCTCCAACTTCTGGCTGTACTGGCGTACCATGTTCGCCTTCGAGAACTGGCACAGTGCCCTGGAGATGAAGCTGTATATCAAGCGGTTCATCCATCACATCGGCGGCCTGCCGGACTTTACCGCTCTGCGCTTTACCCGTTACAACCAGTACGAGTCCATCATCCTGCCCATGGTCAGCTACCTGAAGGACCACGGCGTCCAGTTCCACTACGACACCAAGGTGGTGGACGTGAAGTTTGATATCCAGGGCAGCCGCAAGATGGCCAGCTCTGTGACGGTGGAGCACGCAGGAGAGGTGGCCAACATCGACCTTACCGAGAATGACCTGCTGTTCATCACCAACGGCGGCTGCGTGGAAAGCAGCACCATGGGCAGCCAGGATAAGGCTGCAGGCTTTGACCCCACCCAGAAGCCCGGCAACGGCTGGGATCTGTGGAAGAAGATCGCCGCCCAGGACCCTGCCTTCGGCCACCCGGAAAAGTTCTGCAGTGATCCGGAGCTGTGCAACTGGGAAAGTGCCACCATCACCACCCTGGACGACAAGATCCCCCAGTATATCCAGAAGATCTGCAAGCGTGACCCCTTCAGCGGCCACACCGTCACCGGCGGCATCGTCACCGTCAAGGACTCCAATTGGCTCATGAGCTGGACCCTGAACCGTCAGCAGCAGTTCCGGGATCAGCCCAAGAACCAGCTCTGCGTCTGGGTCTACGGCTTGTTCAGCGACAAGCCCGGCAACTACGTCAAAAAGGCCATGCGTGACTGCACCGGCCGTGAGATCTGCATGGAGTGGCTGTATCACATGGGCGTGCCCGAGGAGCTGATCCCGGAGCTGGCAGAGCACAGTGCCAACACCATCCCGGTGATGATGCCCTATATCGACGCCTTCTTTATGCCCCGTGCCTTTGGGGACCGTCCGGACATCGTGCCGGAGGGTGCTGTAAACTTTGCCTTCCTGGGCCAGTTTGCCGAGACCAAACGGGACACCATCTTTACCACCGAGTATTCCATGCGGACCGGCATGGAGGCGGTGTACACCCTGCTGAACGTGGACCGGGGTGTGCCGGAGGTCTGGGGCAGCACCTACGATGTGCGTGCCCTCATTGACGCCACCGTCAAGCTCCGGGACGGCAAAAAGATCACGGATATGGATCTGCCCCTGGTGCCTCGCCTGGCCCTGAAGGAAGTTCTGAAGAAGATCGAGGGGACCGACCTGGAAAAGTTCCTGAAGGAATATAACGCCATTTAAGCCCGCTCCGACTCCCTTTCAGGGAGTCCCTCAAAACCCCCGGAAATGCCCCTGAAGGCTGAGACAGCCCCAGGGGCATTTCTTTTGCTTGTTCTGCAAAATCGGACAAAATCATTGGAAAACTACTGAAATGTGAGAAAGAACTGAACAAAATGCCTGAATTTGCTTGCTGTTGGCTGGGCTTTGTGTTATGATGAAACCAAGATTGGGGCAGGAGAGAGCCTGCCCTGAAAAAGCAATAAAAAATGAGGAGGTCGTTTTCCTGTGAAACATCTTATCTCCCGTCGTAACTTCATGAAGGCTGCCGGTGTCACCACCGCTGCTGCCGCAATGGCAGTGGGTGCCCCTGCCGCTTCTGCCTGCTGGGACGGCAGCAAGTCTGAGGTCACCATCCTGTACACCAACGATGTCCATACCTACATCGACAAAAAGTCTCCGGCCCTCACCTATGCCTCCATTGCTGCCCTGAAGCAGAGCTATCGGGACGCTGGCAAAAAGGTGCTGCTGGTGGATGCCGGTGACCATGTGCAGGGCACTGCTTACGGCTCCATGGACCAGGGTGCTTCCATCATCCAGCTGATGAACGCTGCCGGCTACGACGCCGCTACCCCGGGCAACCACGAGTTTGACTACGGCATGAGCCGGGCCAAGGCCATCATGCGGGAAGCCGACTTCCCCTACCTGTCCTGCAACTGGGTGGACCTGCGTACCAACCTGCGTGTGCTGCCCTCCGTCAAGGTGTTTGTCCGGGGCGGTATGCGGATCGCCTTTGTGGGCGTGACCACCCCCGAGACCTTCACCAAGTCCACCCCGGCCTACTTTATGGATAAGGCCCAGACCAAGTACATCTACGACATCCTGGGCGGCGATGACGGCCAGAAGCTCTACGACGCTGTGCAGAAGGCCGTTGATAAGGCCCGGTGCATGGCAGACGTGGTCATCGGCCTGGGCCACCTGGGCGTAGACCCCTCCTCCTCTCCCTGGACCAGTGAGGAAGTTATTGCCCACACCACCGGCTTTGACGCCTTTATCGACGGTCACTCCCACACCAAGATGGAAAACAAGCAGGTGGCTGACGCCTCCGGCAAGATGGTCACCCTGACCCAGACCGGTTCCTACTTTGCCAACGTGGGCGAGATGACCATTGCCCCGGACGGCACCATCTCCACCCGGCTGGTGCCCACCTACGACCAGGAGGATCCCGCTGTGGCAGCAGAGCAGGCCGCATGGGTCAGCTCTGTGGACGAGATGCTGGGCGAGAAGATCGCTGTGGGCGACGTCAACTTCTACGTCAACGACCCCGAGACCGGCAAGCGCCGCATCCGCTCTGGTGAGACCAACCTGGGCGACTTTGTGGCCGACGGCATCTACACCTACTTCAATGAGGTGGAGCAGCTGCACTGCGATATTGCGATCATGAACGGCGGCGGCATCCGCACCGATGTGGCAGCCGGGGATTGGACCTTCAAGACCTGCAAGCAGGTCAGCCCCTTTGGCAATGTGGCCTGCCTGATGGCAGTCAGCGGCAAGCAGATCCAGGATGCGCTGGAGTTTGCAGCTCGCTTTGCTGGGGAAGGTGGCAAGGAGAACGGCGGCTTCCTCCACGTGGCCGGTGCCACCTACGAGATCCACACCGACATCCCCAACACCGTCCAGACCGATGACAAGAACGTCTGGATCGGCAGTGCCACCGGTACCCCTCGTGTGCAGAACGTGAAGATCTACGATCGTCACACCGGCACCTACGAGCCTCTGGACCCGGCCAAGACCTACGCTCTGGCTGGCATGAACTACACCCTGCGGAACCTGGGCGACGGCTTTGCCATGTTTGACGGCGCCGAGCTCATTAAGGACTATGTGTCCGAGGATTACCTGGTCATGTCCACCTACGCCATGACCTTTGGCGGCGTGGATGCTGCAGGTCTGCCCCACCTGTCCTCTGCCAACAGTGTGCTGGCGGAGTACCCCGGCTACCTGCTGAACTACGAGAACCCCTACGGCGCAGGCCGCATCACCATCCTCTAAAAGCAACAAAAATGGCGTATCGCTGCAAGGCGGTACGCCATTTTTTGTTGGGGAAGTTCCTGGGTCGGCACCGTGTCGTGGACCTGAAAAGCCGGGGCAGAGGGGGTGCAAAACAGAAAAGCCACCCGACACACATCGGATGGCTTTGTTCTGGTTGGGGATGAGAGAATCGAACTCCCACAAGTAGAGTCAGAGTCTACCGCACTACCACTATG
>CAKSXW010000032.1 GCA_934518555.1 uncultured Faecalibacterium sp.
ACTTCAGCCAGGGCTTTGCGACGGATGCGTAAACTGCCTCATGTGCTGTAGTTGACATAGGATCAAACCCTTTCTCTCATGATTCGTTCTTCTTCTTTTTTATACTTCCTCCAGGCCCGGCAGACCAAAGCTCCGGGCCAAGGGCCAAACAGGCCAGGGCACACAGCCCTGCCTGTATTGTAGTGGACAACAGTTGGAAAGTCAATGAACAATCTGTGAGAAGTAAAAAAGAGACAAAACACCGATGGTTTTGTATCTTAAAATCTGGAAGAAAGTTGCTTTTTGTGGCAAAGAAACTTAGCTGTTGCCCAGCCAGGCCTCTGCCTCGGCAGTGCTGCACAGCACCCAATGCTGGGGCCGCAGCTGCCGCCACTGGGGGGCCTCGGTGGAGTAATCGTGAATGGCAGGGTCGTAGACCAGCAGCTGTTTTTCCCGTTCCCGTCGGGGGTCCGGCATGGGAATGGCAGACAGCAGGCTGCGAGTGTAGGGGTGCAGGGGGTGGGCCACCAGCTCCTCGGCATCGGCCAGCTCCAGGATGCGGCCCTTGTGGATCACAGCGATGCGGTCGCAGATGTAGCGCATGACCGAAAGATCGTGGGCCACAAACAGATAGGTGATGCCACGCTCTGCCTGCAAACGGCGCAGCAGGTTCAGCACCTGGGCCCGGATGGACATATCCAGGGCACTGATGGGCTCGTCGGCTACAATGAACTCCGGCTCCACGATAAGGGCCCGGGCAATGCCGATGCGCTGCCGCTGACCGCCGGAAAACTCATGGGGGAACCGGGAGGCAAACTCCGGCAGCAGGCCTACTTCCAGCAGGGCCTGCCGGACCTTTTCCTCTCGCTGGGCAGCAGAAAGGTCCGGCCGCACGTTCTGCAGGCCTTCCCCTACGATATAGCTCACCTTGGCTCGCTCGTTGAGAGAGGCCTGGGGGTCCTGGAAGATCATCTGGATCTCCTTGGTGATCTGCCGGTCCAGGCTGCGTGAGATGCGGCCGTTGATCTTTTGGCCCTTATAGAGGATGTCGCCGCCGGAGGTGGGCAGGATCCGCAGGATGGCCCGGCCGATGGTAGTCTTGCCGGAACCGGATTCTCCCACCAGGCCAAAGGTCTCCCCCTTGTAGATCTGAAAGCTGGCGTCCTCCACAGCCTGGTAGGCTTTGCGGCCGGAGCCGTAGGTCACCTGCAGGTGGTCTACCTCCAGCAGGACCTCTTTGTGTGTGGTCTTTTCCATGTTACAGGCCCTCCTTCTGCAATTTTTTCACCGCAGCAGGCGGCTCTACATGGGGTGCCCGGGGGTCCAGCAGCCAAGTACGGGCTTTGTGGGTGGGGGACACCGCAAAATAGGGGGGCCGCTTCACAAAGTCGATCTTCAGGGCCTGGGGGTTCCGGGGGGCAAAGGCGTCCCCTCGGATCTCGGCAAACAGGTTGGGAGGCGTGCCCAGGATGTTGAACAAGTCCTGGCCCTTTTCGCCCATCTGGGGCATACTGGACAGCAGGGCCCAGGTGTAGGGGTGCCGGGGGTCGTAGTAGATCTCGTCAGCAGTGCCGATCTCCACAATGTCTCCGGCGTACATCACTGCCACCCGGTCCGCAATGTTGGCCACCACCCCCAGGTCGTGGGTGATCATGACGATGGTCAGGTGATACTTGATCCGCAGGGCCTTCAGCAGCTGCAGGATCTGGGCCTGGATGGTCACATCCAGGGCGGTGGTGGGCTCGTCGCAGATCAGGACCCGGGGGTTGCAGGCCACGGCAATGGCAATGACTACACGCTGGCGCATTCCGCCGGAAAACTCATGGGGGTACTGCTTGTAACGGGTCTCCGGGTCCGAGATGCCCACGTCCTGCAGGTACTCCAGGGTCTTTGCCCGGGCGGCTGCCCCTTTCAGGCCCTGGTGCAGGGTAACGGCCTCGGTGATCTGCTCCCCAATGGTCTTGAGGGGGTTCAGGCTGGTCATAGGGTCCTGGAGGATCATAGCGATCTCTCGGCCCCGGACGGCCAGCCAGTCCTTTTCCGTTTTCAGCTCCGACAGCCGCAGGGGGCTGCTGCCCGGGGCGGCATAGTAGTCGATGGTGCCGCCGGTAATGGCACCGTTGGGGTCCAGCAGGCCCATAAAGCTCTTGGTGAACACGCTTTTGCCGGAGCCGCTTTCTCCCACGATGGCCAGCACTTCGCCCCGGTACAGGTCCAGGTCCACGCCCCGGATGGCATGGAGGATCTTTCCACGGAGGTTGAACTGGATGTGAAGATCCCGCACCGAGAGGATGCTGTTTTGTTGTTCCATAGCAGGCTCCTCCTTACTGCAGGTGATTTTTGGGGTCGGCAGCGTCCGAGAAGGCGTTGCCGATCAGGTAAAAGGCAATGGTCACAAAGCTCAGGATCAGGGTGGGGTACAGCAGCTGGTACCGCAGCCCGGCCTGCATCATCACCTTGCGGCCGTCGTTTACCAGGTTGCCCAGGGAGGGAGTCTCCACCGACAGGCCCAGGCCGATGTAGGTGATGAACACCTCGTTGCCAATGGCCTCCGGGATGGTAAGGGCCATGCGGAGCATGATCACCGACACCAGATAGGGCAGCAGGTTCCGCATTACGATGCGGAAGGTGGGGGTGCCGATGCACCGGGAGGCAATGTTGTAGTCCCGGTCCCGGATGATAAGGATCTGGTTGCGGATGAACCGGGCCATCTCGATCCAGCCCTTGATGGACATCCCCAGGATCATGGTCCAGATGCTGGGGGTGGCCACATAGGAGATGAGGATCAGCACAATGGCAGTGGGGATGTTGTCAAAAATGTTGTACAGTTCCGTGAACACAAAGTCCAGGCCCCGGACATAGCCCCACAGCACCCCGGCGGTGATGCCCACCGCAGCCTCGATCAGGGCCACAAAAAAGGCGATGGTAAGGCTGGTACGGGCCCCGGCCCAGATCCGGGCCCACAGGTCCTGGCCGATGGAGTTGGAGCCCCACACAAAGCCATCCTGCCCCGGGGCGATGTTCCGGTAGGGGATGCCAGTGGCCGGGTCTACGGCGCAGAGGTTGGGGTCTGCCTGGCCCGGCAGCAGGGGCTGCACAAAGGCAAAGGCCACCAGGGCCACCAGGGCCGCCAGCAGGGCTACCGCCAGCTTGTTTTTGAAAAAAGCCCGGAAGGTGCTGCCCCAGTAGCTGTAGTTGGAGCTGGCAGTGGCTTCGGCCTGCTGGGCGCAGAACCCGGCAGGGGTGAACAGCTGGTCCTCCGGCAGCTCTGCCCAGGCAGTCGGGCCCTGCTGCTGCAGGGTGTTCAGCTGCTGTTCCAGCTGACGGGAGCATTGGCGTTTGAACATCAGCGTCCACCTTCTTTCTTGCCAAAGCTGATACGGGGATCAATGAGCACCATGAGCACATCGCCCAGGATCAGGCCCAGGATGCCCACGCAGGCATACAGCAGCACGATGCCCTGGACCATGGTGTTGTCGTGGCGCTGCACGCAGGTGACCAGCAGGCCGCCCATGCCGGGGATGCTGTAGAGGCTCTCGATGTAGATGGAGCCCACCACTGTGTTGAGGAAGGCAGAGGGAATGTACTGCACCAGAGGCACCATGGCGTTGCGGAACACATGATGCAGGGCGATGTTGTTCTCGCTGACGCCCTTGGCCCGGGCCAGCCGGACATAATCCTTGGTGCTTTCGTCCACCATATAACGGCGCAGCCACATGGCGTAAAAGGCCAGGTTGGCCAGGCTCATGCTGCACACCGGCAGCACCCAGTACCGCCAGTTGGCAGCGTCAAACAGCAGGCCCACCCCCACCAGGGAGGTGCCGTACATCTGGATGTACAAAAAGTACACCGCCGCCGGCACCGCCTGGATCAGCACGATAAAGGCGGTGCCCAGTTTATCGGGCCAGCGGCTTTTGTACCGGCCCATCACAAGCCCCAGGGGGATGCCCAGCACAAGGCTCAGGACCATGGCCAGGATGCCCATCTGGAGGGAGATGGGCAGCTTTTGGGCCAGGATCTGGGTGACAGGGGCGTTTACCTTGTAGATATGGCTCACTCCCAGGTCCCCATGGAGGGCGTCCTTCCAGAATCGGCCGATCTGCACCGGCAGAGGGTCCAGCAGCCCCATGGACTGGAGCCCTGCCTGGATCTGGGCCTCGGTCATTTTTTCGTAGTTGGCAAAGTAGCCCTCCACAGGCATGAGCCGCAGCAGGCAGAACACCAGCGTGACGATGACGAACAGCGTCAGGATGGACCGCCCGATGCGTTTTGCGAGATATTGCACCATGCTGTGCACCTCTCTTTTCTTTTGAAATACAGACAAATATAGCATACCGCAAATTGCTCCTTTTGGAAAGGGATTTGCGGATTTTTACAGGAAAATACCCCCCCCCCGTGAAAAAGGGGTCCAGGAAAGTCCGCAGACTTTCCTGGACCCCGAAATATAAAGGTTTCTTCTGCCTTACCGGGCATCCCGGTTCTGGTTGTACTCCTCCATGGAAACGTAGTGGTCCAGGATGTGTACCCCCTTCAGGCGGTTGCAGGACAGGCCCGTGGGGGCGTACTGGCCCTCCCACAGGTTCAGCCGGGTGGCAATATAGGGCGGCACCGGCAGGCCCAGAGGCACCACCAGGGCATTCTGGATCAGATAAGCCTCAGCGTTGGCAAAGGCCTCGTACCGGGCATCCAGGTCCTCGGTGATGGCCTTGGCCTTTTCCACCATGTCCATGTAGGTCATGACAGAATCGGCAGTCTCACCAGTGATGATGCCGTCCTCCACGCCAGTCCGCAGGAAGGCGTAGCAGGTGCCCCGGTCTCCGGCGTCCTGGTAGAAGGGGTAAACCTCCGTCTCCGGGTCGGAGTAGTCGGCACCCCAGTAGTAGGACATGAACTCATAGGCACCGGCCCGACGCACAGCGTTCAGGAAGTTGTCCGAGGGGCCCTGGGTGATGATGATGTTGATGAAGGAGAAGCTGTCGTTCAGTACACCCTCCACCTGCTGCTTGAACACCTGACACTGCTTGTCCCAGTCCACCACAGCAGGGTTGTAGGGGTACAGGACCTTGATGGGGAAGGTGGCCCCGGCGGCGGTCAGCTCCTCCACGGCGGCGTCCCGGTACTGCCGGGCCTTGGCCTCGTCAAAAAAGTCCGACAGCTGGGCCAGGTCGCCGCACTGGGTGTAGTCCACCCCCTGACTGTTGGCACAGAAGAAAGGAGGCGTGATGGTGTGGAGCTTGTAGTTTTCGTAGCCCTCCGGGGCGGTAACAGCCAGGGTCACCGCCGGGTTGATGGCATGGAGAAAAGCCTTGCGGAAGTTGGTGCAGTTTACAGCCTTGGCCCAGTTGTCCGGCTCGTACTGAGCGTCCACGCCGGTAACGTTCCAGTTGGAGAACTGGTGAGCATAGGGCAGGAAGTTGAAGATATAGAAGTAGCTCTTGCCGGTCTCCGGACGCTCCATGGACACCATGTCCCGGGTGGTGTCGTCAGACAGCCAGCTGTCCAGGATGTCGGAGCTGATGGTGGCCTGGTCGATTTCTCCACGCTTTACCATTTCGGGGCCGCTGATCAGGGCCTCCTGGTTGTAGATATAGCGGATGGTGTCGATGTAGACCGTGTCCCGGTCGTAGTTTTCAGGGTTTTTCCGCATCACCCAGCTTTCCAGAGGCACATACTCTGCCAGGTAGAAGGCACCGCAGCTGCAGGCCGTCTCGGCAGAGGTACAGAACTGGTCTCCCATCTCCTCCAGCAGGGGGCCGTAGGCCGGCTCGTAGGGAGCGTAGCTCAGCAGGCTGATAAAGCCGGGGAAGTCATAGCACAGGGTGTAGGTGAGGGTGTGGGTGTCCAGGGCCTTGACCCCCACGGCGTCAAACTCCACAGCCGGGTACTGGGTGGCAGAGCCGTCGGCAGCGGTGGCCACCACAGTGCCATCAGATTCCAGGGCGTAGGTGGTGCCGTCCTCGGCGGTGGTGCCGTTGGCAGCGCAGTCCTTGTAGAACTGATAGTTGAAGTACGCCTCCGCACCAGCCACATAGGGGGTCACCAGGCTGGCAGTGCCAGAAGCGTAGGCCGGGGTCAGCACATACTTCAGGGCGTCCACAAAGTCCTGGGCCGTTACAGGGCCCAGCACCTGGCCGGTGCAGTCCACCCAGTTCTCATCCCGCAGGTGGAAGGTCCAGGTAAGGGTGTCGGCGTCCCACTCCCAGCTGGTGGCCAGGCCCTCCCGGACCTTGCCCTTGGTGTCGTACTCCACCAGAGTGTCCACGCACTGGGTGCCGTGGTACAGGTCCGGGTCAGCGGAACAGATCAGATAGTTCAGGGTAGCAGGCTGACGGGAGTACAGCACCGTGTAGGTGGTGCCGCCTCCGGTGCTGCCGCTGCCGCTGGCGGCACCGCCGCAGCTGCTCAGCAGACCGGCAGCTGCCGTGGACAGAGCAGCCGCACCGGTGGCCTTCAGGAACTGGCGACGGGAAAATGCATGGTCCATCATAAAAAATCCCTCTTTCGTTCAGGTTCGGGTCTTGTGGGACGCTGGCAGAGGTACACTGCAAAAAGAGGCAACGGAATCCCATCCGTTACCTCTTTGTAACTGCCACAGAGCTGCCAACGGGTCACTCTAAGGCCAGTATAACATTGATTTTACACGGCGTCAATCGGTTTTGGGCACCGATACAGCTTCCAGCACAGCAGCAGCCCCAGGCTGCTCCAGCACCGGGGCCTCCGGGGCTTCGGGAGCCAACTGCTCCACTGTGGGCAGGGAGCTCTGGGGGTCTGCCGCAGCCTGGGCAGCTTCCTCTGCTGCCTTCTGGGCCTCCCGTTCTTCCCGCAGCTTCTGTGCCCGGGCCCGGGCCTCCTCCTGCCGCTGACGGGTGCGCTCCTTGATGCGGCACACCGAGCACAGACCGTCTGCGCTGTTGGGGGCAATGGGCTTGCCGCAGTTGGCGCACAGGGTCTTGCGGCACTTGTGGACGCTGACAGGCCCCAGGGTGGTAAGCTGGTGCAGCTTCAGCCCGGAGATGCCCTTGTTGGAGCAGGCAGCTACGCACACCTCACACTCGCTGCATTTCCAGGGAGTGATGACCATACGGGTCTGGCCGTCCGGCAGGTCCTCCAGCTTCAGGGCTCCGGCCCGGCAGGCTTTTTCGCACTTGCCGCAGCCAAAGCAGCTGTCGGTAAACTCCGGCAGGTAGCAGCCGTAGCGCAGGGGCGTTTCCATGCTGGCCTTCAGTTGCCGGGTGCGCTGGTGCAGCAGCAGCCGGAAGTCGGCACCGCCTTCCTCGTCGCTGCGGAGGCCCGGCAGCATCCGCAGCAGCTGCTTGGTGCCGCTCTTGGAGCCGTGGCCCACCTGCTCGAACATCTCCCGACGGGTAAGCTCCTTTACATGGTAAGGGGCATCCTCCGGCTCGTAAGCCAGGGTGAACCGGGCCTCGAACAGAGGCTGACCGAAAAACTCCACCAGACGGCTCAGCTCAGACCGCAGCAGGGCGGCGCAGGCGTCCTTCTCACACTGGCCGCAGGGGGTCAGGTCCAGCACGATCTTTTTGTTCAGGGCCAGGTAGGCCAGGGCCTCCCAGGAAAGGGAGGCGATGCAGGCCCGGGTGACCGAGTTCTTCCGGGTGGACTGTTCGCAGCCGATCCAGATGGTATCGTTATCGCTGTCTGCCGGTGCAGTGTCCCGTTCCACCTGCTCCGGGGAGGGAGAGATGCAGCGGCTGCGGCACACCGAGACGCACAAGCCGCAATCGGTGCAGGGGTCCCAGTCCTTTACCAGGTTGGGCCGGGTAAAGATCTGGTCCCCGTAGGGGCAGATATCCTTGCAGGCAGTGCAGGCCTTGCGGTGAGGGTGCAGGTTCCAGCACTGGCGGCGGTTGATCTCAGGATGGGTGGTTTTCATCAGCGCATCCATGGCGGCTCTTGTAAAAAAGCCCATACGATCACTCCTTTTCTACGACCGATGTAACGGCGGCGTGGTCCAGCAGAAAACGCTGGACCTTTTGGTTGGTAAGGGCGGCGGCAACAGCATCCCGGCTCAGCACCCGGCGGATCTCCTCCTCCGGGGTGCCGTGGAGCTGGGAAAGGCGGGTGTACTCGGCGTCCACTTCTTGGTCTGCCACGGTGATCCGCTCCGCCTGGGCAATGGCAGGCACTGCCAGCATGGCCCGCATCTGACGCTGGGCCTCCCGGCGGTACCCGGCACGCAGCTGGTCCGGGGTGGTGTGGCCAGACTGGCAGTAGGCCTCCAAGGTCAGGCCGCTGCGGTCCAGCCGGTTCTTCAGCTGCTGCATCTCCCGGTCTGCGCTGCGGTCCAGCAGGTCCTCCGGCAGCTGGACAGTCAGGTTGGCCCCTGCCTGGTCCAGCAGGGCGGCCTGTGCCAGCCGGTCGGCGTTGGCCTGGTGGGAGGCCATTTTCCGGCGGCGGATCTCCTCCTTCAGGGCCTCCAGAGAGGCAAAGCCCTGGCTCTGGGCAAAGGCATCGTCCAGGGCAGGCACCTGCTTCCGGGCCACCCGGTGGAGCCGGATCTCAAAGCAGGCGGTGCGGCCGGAAAGCTCCGGCACCCGGAACTCCTCCGGGTAGGTAAAATCGAACCGGAAGGTCTCCCCGGCTTTGTGGCCGTAGACTGCTTCTTCCGCAGCAGGCATCAGCTGGCCGGTGCCCAGCACTACCGTCACCTGGTCCATCCGGCTGTCCGGGATAGGCGCACCCTCCAAAAAGCCCTCAAAATCCAGGGTGACCTCCATGCCCCGGGCGGCAGGCTCCTGCACCGGGCAGAAGGGAGCGTGGACCCGGGTCAGGTTGGCTGCTTCCTGTTCCACAGCCTTTTCCGATACCGGGCGCACCCGACGGGTGACGGCCAGGCCCTTGTATTGCCCCAGGGTCACGGGAGGCAGGGTGTTTGCAGTGTGTTCCATGGCAGGGACCTCCTTTGGTTCCTGGCTTACAGCCCACGGGCTGCCAGCCAGGCTTCAGCGACCTCGGAGAACATCTCCGGGTACTTGGCGTTTTCTTCGGTAAAGGCACTGAGGTAATATTCCACCTCGGCACGGCTGGGGGCTACGGTGCGCCGCCAGATGGTAAAGGTGGTGCCGTTGCCCATATCAATGGTCTGCTCTAGCTCAAAATACTGGTCCCGCACTGCCAGGAACATATCGTTCAGCTTGTGGGACATCTCGCCCTGGCCTGCGTAGGTCAGGGGGAAGGGATCGGCAGTGAGGACATACTTGGCCTCAAAGAACTGCATGGGGAAGTAGTGGGTGCCCGGCACCGAGAAGCCAAAGGCCAGCTTGCCGTTGATGGGGGTCTGGGGCAGCAGGCAGTTCTTGAAGTGGTCCGGGCAGTAGAGCATATCGTGGGGGATCATATAGGCGATCTCGCCATCGGCACAGTGGGTGTCGATCCACTTGGCAATGGACTGGATCTGAGGCAGGTCCGTGCGGTCGTAGATGAGCCGATCCAGCCGGACGAACTCCTTGGTGGCAGCCAGAGGGAAGTGGTCGATGACCGCGTCCGGCAGGGCCACGGAGGTCAGGGGAGAGCAGCGCACCGAGGAGGCAAACGCAATGGTAAACACCCAGTAGGCGATCTTCAGGTTCCGACGGCGGCTCATGCCCTCTGCCAGGGCTGCGGCACCGATCAGGAACAGGAGGAACCAGCCGGGAAGGAACAGCAGCATCTGGTGGGAGCCGGTGTTCTGCACCCGGGTGAACAGCACCATGCTCAGCAGGATCTCCAGCCCGGCCAGGCAGGGCAGAGCAGGCATCTTGCGGCGCTTCAGGGTGAACCACAGGCCCATGCCCATAAGCACCAGGTTCAGCAGACCCATGCGCCAGTACTGCAGGCTGATCTCGGAGGCAAAACCGCCGCCGTTGTAGTAGGAATAGCGGTCGGCATAGTCAAAGCCCAGGATGTGCCGCACGATGGGCCACAGCAGGATCACCATGGCCACCAGGGACATCAGGCCGAACAGCACCAGGTTGCGTACCTGCACCAGGGCCTGGTGCTTCTGCCCGGCCTTGGCGATGCGGCCGCTGCTGACCAGCACCAGCAGGGCATAGGAGAAGTAGTACCCCACCACAAAGTACAGGTACCACCGACGGGACAGGATGATGGCGGCAGTGGCCAGGAACAGCAGGCCGAACCGAGGCAGGTCCAGCTTTTCAAACCGGAAGTCCAGGGTCAGCAGCAGGATGCTGAAGGCAAAGACCAGGCCCAGCCAGTCGGGCTGGCTCAGCATGGCACTCATCCGCAGCCAGGGGTAGGTGAAGGTCCAGGACAGACCGATGAGGAAGAACCAGAACCGATTTTTTACCTGGAGCATCTGGCCTACCTTTACCGTAAGGCCTGCCAGCAGGGTCAGCAGCATAGGCACGATGCTGAACACCTGGCAGAAGGCGTAGCTGTCGCCGCTGCGGTCCGTCAGGCAGAAGGGAAACTCCAGAAACAGGTTGTTGAAGGCGGTATAATCCTCTGTAAAGGAGTCGAAGATATACCGGAACCCAGCCCCGGGGCTCTGGAGAAAAGACGCCTCTGCGTTATATTGCTTGTTGATGTAGTTGACGTAATCCCAAATGTAGATAAAGCTGCGGCGGTTCAAAGCCCAGTAAAAATAGAGCAATGCTGCCGCCCAAAAGCCAAGGATCACCGCCCAGTGGAACAGATCGAACCGGACATCGGCCAGCCGCAGGACCAGAAACACCAGGCCCAATAGTGCCAGATTGCACCACAGGCTCACCAGCGGAAAAAACAGGGCACTGCCGGGGGCAGTAAGACCCAGCACCACCAAGGCCAGGGCCCCAAGACCGTAGCCTGCCAGCACTTTGCTGAGGGTGGAGACCTTCAGCTTAGAACAAATGGCTGACATAAAAACACTCCTCCTAGAATTTTCTCATACCGTTACAGTATAACAAACCACGGGGGGCACTGTCCAGCGGTCCCGGAGATAAAACCACAAAATGCCCCGCCGCTTTCAAAGCAGACGGGACATTTTAATGCAAATATTACGGTTTGGATACAGTCTCGGCCTTGGCAGCCCGACGCTTCAGAGCTGCCGCCTTGTGGGCGCTGATACGGGCAGCGTCAGGGTTGGGGGCCTCTGGGGTCAGCCGCAGCAGGCAGCTGCCCATAGCCGGCAGATCCAGGGTAAGGGTGTAGTCCTTGCCAAAGACACCGCCGTCGGTGGTGTGGAAGCTGGTTTTGCGGCGGCTGCTTTTCAGCACACCGCCCCACTGGCCGGCCTCGGTGTTCAGCACCTCCTGGGCGCTGCAGGGGAACCGCAGATACAGGGGGAACTTTTTGTGGGGGTGGTCCTGGGTGTTCATGACACACAGCAAGGTCTGGCCCCGGCTCTTACGCAGCCAGGCGTACACGCCCTCGGCACAGCTCTCGCTGGCCACCCACTCAAAGCAATCGGAGTTGTACTCGCCGTCATACAGGGCAGGCTCAGAGGCGTACACCTGGCACAGCTGGGCAAAATACTTCTGGAAAGCATCGTGGAAGGGGTACTTCAGCAGGTCCCAATCCAGCTCCCGTTTTTCGTCCCACTCCCGGAAGTGGGCCAGCTCGTTGCCCATAAAGTTCAGTTTTTTGCCCGGATGAGTGTACATATAAAAGTACAGGGTCCGGAGCTGGGCACATTTTTCAGCATAGGTGCCCCAGAGCTTGTCAATGATGGTCTTTTTGCCGTGGACCACCTCATCGTGGCTCAGGGCCAGCAGATACAGCTCATTGTAGAAGTAGTGCATACTGAACAGGATCTTGCCGTAACACCCCGGCCGCTCCCCAAAGGGGGTGGCAAAGTAATCCAGGGTGTCGTGCATCCAGCCCATGTCCCACTTGTAGTCAAAGCCCACGCCCTCGTACCGGGTGGGGGCCGTGACCTTCAGAAAGTTGGTGGAGTCCTCGGCCATGTAGATGCCGGTGGGCCAGCGCTGGTTCAGGCCGTGGTTCAGGTTCCGCAAAAAGTTCACGGCACCCTGGTTCACCCCCCGGCCCGGGTCTCCCTGCCAGTACAGGGCCCGGGAAATAGCGTCCATGCGGATGCCGTCGCAGTGGTACACGTCCATCCACAGACCGGCGGCACTGCTGAGGAAGCTGCACACCTCCCGGCGGTAGTAGTTGAAGTTGCAGGTGCCCCACTCGCTCTGGCCCACATCGCTGTCGTACTCGTACAGGTGGGTGCCGTCAAACTTGGCTAGGGCGTCGGCGTTGGAGGCAAAGTGCACCGGCACAAAGTCCATGATGACGCCAATGCCCATGCGGTGGCAGGCGTTGACAAAGCTGGCAAACTGGGCCGGGGTGCCGTAGCGGCTGGTCACCGAGAAGTAGCCGGTGGTCTGGTAGCCCCAGCTGCCGTCAAAGGGGTGCTCTGCCAGGGGCAGCAGTTCCACATGGGTAAAGTGGTGGTCCAGCAGCCAGGGGATCAGCTCCCGGGCCAGCTCCTCGTAGTTGTACCAGCCGTCGGAGCCGTCAGCCTGGGTGCTGCCGGGCTTGTGCTTCCAGCTGCCGACGTGGAGCTCGTAGATGTTCAGGGGGCGGTTGCGGCATTTATCACGCTGGGCCATCCAGGCCTGGTCGTCAAAAGCAAAATCCAGCCGGGCCAGCCTGCTGGCCGTGCCGGGCCGCAGCTCGGTGGCAAAGGCGTAGGGGTCCCCACGCATCATGACGCTGCCGTCCTGGCCGTGGATGCGGTACTTGTACAGCTCGCCCTCTGCCAGGCCGGGGATAAAGGCACTCCACACGCCGGTCTCGGCCCGTTCCATGGTCACACCGGCCTCCCAGCCGTCAAAGCCGCCGCACACCTCCACGGCGGTGGCACCGGGGGCCCAAACGGCAAAACGCCAGCCCTCGGCACCATCCGGGGCCGTGGCAGGGTGGGCACCCAGGATCCGGTAGGCGTCGAAACAGTCACCATTAAAAAATTCGCGGGGGATGGCAGGGTAATTCATGCAAAGATCTCCTTCTGTCTATGATAGTCGGCCTTTGCCGCCCGGGAGCGGCAGACCGTGATTGGGCAATTTATCCAAGGAAAAGGGCTGCGGACCAACAAATTGGATGATTTTCTTGGCAAATCTTGACAAAAATAGTCGAAAATTCACATCGAAGGCCCCAATTGTGCTATACTAATCCTGTCGCCGCCCGGAACGAGGCGGCAGATTCTGCAAAAATAGGGAGCGGTATGTAACAATGGCTTGGTATGACAACGCAGTATTCTATCACATCTATCCCCTGGGGCTTTGCGGCTGTGCCCATGAGAACGATGGGCAGCCGGTACCGGGGGCCTTTGAAAAGCTCAATGCCTGGGCGCAGCACGCCGCAGAGCTGGGCTGCACGGCCATCTACATCGGGCCTTTGTTTGAGAGCGGTTCCCACGGCTACGACACCATCGACTACCGCCGGGTGGACCGCCGCCTGGGCACCAATGAGGAGTTCCGGGATTTTGTGGCCAACTGCCACGCCCGGGGCCAGCACGTCATCGTGGATGGCGTGTTCAACCATGTGGGCCGGGACTTTTTCGCCTTCCAGGACCTGAAAGCCAACCGGGAGAACGCACGCTACAAGGATTGGTTCTGCGATGTGAACTTCTGGGGCAACAACGAGTACAACGACGGTTTCAGCTACGGCAACTGGGGCGGCTACAACCTGCTGGTAAAGCTGAACCAGCGGAACCCGGAGGTGCAGGCCTACCACTACGACACCATCCGCTTTTGGGTAGACCAGTTTGACATCGACGGCATCCGGCTGGACGCTGCCGATGTGCTGGACTTTGACTTCATGAAGGGCCTGCGCCGACTGGCAGACCAGATCAAGCCGGAGTTCTGGCTCATGGGTGAGGTGATCCACGGGGACTACAGCCGCTGGGCTAACCCGGAGATGCTCCACTCCGTTACCAACTACGAGCTCCACAAGGGTCTGTGGAGCGGCCACAACGACCACAACTATTTCGAGATCGCCCACACCATGCGGCGGCTCCAGGGCCTGTGCCACGACACCCGTCTGTATCTCTTTTCCGACAACCACGACGTGGAGCGGCTGCCCAACAAACTGCGGAACCGGGAACACATCCGGCATATTGCCCTTCTAGTATATACACTTTGGGGCATTCCGTCCATCTATTATGGCTCGGAATTTGGCATTGAGGGCAAAAAAGAGTGGGGCAGCGACTGGCCCCTGCGGCCCTGCCTGGATCTGGCAGACTACCGGGACGCTGTTACCACCAACCCTGTCACCAACGTCTATGCCGCCCTGGGCAAGCTGAAGGCAGAATGCCCGGCCCTGACCTGGGGCCAGGTGAAGGAGCTGCAGCTCACCACCCAGTGCTACGCCTTTGCCCGGGTGCTGGAGGACCAGGCCCTGGTGGCGGTGCTGAACAACGGGGATGCCCCGGCTCAGCTGGAGTTCCAGCTGCCGGTGGAGGCAACTGGGGCAGAGGACCTGCTGGAGGACACCGTGGGAGGCCAGAAGATCCTGACCAGTGTGGAAGGGGGCCGGATGAAGGTGCAGCTGCCCTCCAACTACGCCACCCTGCTGCGGCTGAAAAAATAAGCGGCTCCTTGCACAAAGCCCCGAGTTTTGCTACAATATAGGCAATAACGTTGGAGAACGGAAAGGAAGCCTGACACGTATGAACGCAGCCCAGCGCAGAGAATGCATCCTGACCCAGCTGAGCCAGGCCACAGCACCGGTGAGTGCCAGTGCCCTGGCGGCACAGCTGGGGGTCTCCCGGCAGATCGTGGTGGGGGACGTGGCACTGCTGCGGGCCGGTGGGGCGCAGATCGACGCCACCCCCCGGGGCTACCAGCTCCACCCGGCAGAAAAGGGCTGCACCGGCATCCTGGCCTGTGTGCACCGCACCCAGGAGGAAATGCGCCGGGAGTTGTACACCATAGTGGACCAGGGAGGCGTGGTGCTGGATGTGGCAGTGGAAAACAGCCTTTACGGTGAGATCCGGGCTACCCTGAACCTGGCCAGCCGCTACGACATAGATGCCTTTTTGGAACAGGTGCGGCAGGCCCCGGAGAGCCTGCTGAGCCGGATGACCGGCGGTGTGCACCTGCACACGGTGCGCTGCCCCGACGCCGACAGCCTTGCCCGGATCGAAAAAGCCTTGGAGCAGCAGGGCATTTTGTACCGCAAAGAGTAAGCCTGCTGGTTCTGAATCCAGTATAAAAAACGCCCGGGGGCTTGTCTATCCGCAAAAGTGGAAAATGGTTGGATACTCGACGAAAAAGCAAAAGAGGTGGATTTTCTGGACATTCGCATTGAAAAAACAGAGCGTGCCATCAAGCAGGCTTTTATGGAGCTGCGGGCGCAGAAGCCGTTGGAAAAGATCCGGGTCAAGGAGCTGTGCGATTTGGCCTGCATCAACAAATCTACCTTTTATGCCCACTACCAGGACATTTACGCCCTGGCGACCCTCCTGGAGGACGAGATGGTGGAGGCGGTGGTGGCCAGTCTGCCCAACCTGACGGCCAGCGATGTGAGCCAGCGCACCGAGTGGCTGGCCCGGGAGATGTTCCACGCCTTTATGCTGCACCAAAAGGAGATCCACATCCTGTTTGCCGATTCCCGGCAGGGGCTGTTCATCAACCGGGTGGAGCAGGCACTGTGCAAGTGCATCTCACAGGAGGACCCTTCCTTTGAGAATGACCTGGTGCGTAAGGTGGTGTTGTCCTTCTGCGTGCAGGGCTGCTATTACACTTTTATGGGCTACTGCGACCAGATGGACGAAAAACGCCTGGTGAGCCTGCTGGCTGCCATTGCCCGGGCCGCCCAACGGATCCGGGTATAACGAAACATTGAAAAGAGGCCCCTGCACTTTTTGTGCAGGGGCCTCTTTCTGTAGAGCCACGGCGGCTTACACGCCCGAGGCACCGTAGTTGGCCAGCACCCGGGCAGAGGGATCGTTGACGTTGCAGCCGGGCCAGGCCTTGTTGGGCATCCAGAAGTCCACGATGGTGCGGCTCTGGTCGTGGTAATACTTCTCAAAGATCTCCCGGTAGAACAGGCTCTCCTTGGTAAAGGGCATACAGTGGGCCGAGTAGTTGGCCCGGCGCAGCTGGAACTCCTCGTCGGTGTACCGGCTGCTGGCGTATTCCTTGATATCGTCCACCATGCTGTGGCCCACGGCGTCGGAGAAAGCGGCCTTTTCTCTCCAAAGGATCTCCGGGGGCAGCCAGTCTCCTTCAAAGGCCTTGCGGAGCAGGTACTTGCCCTTGCCGTAGCGGTTCACCTTTTTTTCCGGGTCGATGGCCATGACGTACCGCACAAAATCCAGGTCCCCAAAGGGCACCCGAGCCTCGATGCTGTTGGCAGAGATGCAGCGGTCGGCCCGGAGCACATCGTACATATACAGCTCCCGGATGCGCTTCTGGCTCTCCTGCTGGAAGGCGTCGGCGGTGGGGGCGTAGTCGGTGTATTTGTACCCGAACAGCTCGTCGGAGATCTCACCCGTCAGCAGCACCCGTACATCGGTCTGCTCATGGATGGCCTTACACAGCAGGTACATGCCCATGCTGGCCCGGATGGTGGTAATGTCCCAGGTGCCCAGCAGCCGGATCACTTCCTCCAGGTTCTGGAGCACCATCTCCCGGTTGATGATCACCTCGTGGTGCTCACTGCCCAGATATTCAGCAGTCTGGCGAGCATATTTCAGGTCGATGGCGTCGGTGTCCATGCCAATGGCAAAGGTGCGGATGGGCTTGCCCAGCTTTTTGGCGGCAATGGAACATACCAGGGAGGAATCCAGGCCGCCGGAAAGCAAGAAGCCTACGGGAGCGTCGGAATCCAGGCGCTTTTCCACTCCGGCAATGAGCTTTTCCCGGATGTTGGTCAGCACAGTGTCCAGGTCGTCGGCCATGGGGGCCGGCACGTCGGCAATGTCCTCGTAGCGGACAAAGCGGCCCTCGCAGTAGTAGCTGCCAATGGGGAAGGGCCGGATGTCGTCGCACCAGCCAATGAGGTTCTGCATCTCCGAGGCAAAGGCAATCTGATGGCTGGACTTGGAGTAGCCGTAGAACAGGGGCCGGATGCCAATGGGGTCCCGGGCGGCAATGAGCCGGTCCTTCCGGGAATCGTAGAGGATCAGGGCAAACTCAGCGTCCAGATGGCGGAACATCTCCAGGCCGTACTCGTAGTACAGGGGCAACAGGATCTCGCAGTCGCAGTCGGACTGGAACTTATAGCCCCGACGCTTCAGGATCTCCTTTTCAAACCGGAAGCCGTAAAGCTCGCCGTTGCACACCACGCAGTCTGCCCCCCGGGTAAAGGGCTGCATTCCCTCCGGGGTCAGGCCCATAATGGCCAGGCGGCCAAAGCCCATAAGGCCGTAGGGCCCCTCCACCACTCGCTGATCGTCAGGCCCTCGCATGACGGTGCGAAGCAGGTATTCCTTGAATTTGGCGGCACTCACATCGTGCCCCGTGTAACCCATGACACAACACATAATTTCTTACCCCTCTTGCATAAAAAATACGGCAGCACACTCATCCCATTGTCCTAGGACGAATATGCTGCCGTATCCGTGGTGCCACCTAAATTACCGGCATACAGACTATGCCAGTCACTTTTGTGCGCTCTCCCCGTTGAAAGCACTGCCGCGATAACGAGCGGCACACGTCGGCCCCTACTGCCCAGATGTGGGGTTCAGGGGGAAGCTCCCGGGTGTTCTTGGGGCCTCGTTCTCTACGCAGCTTCCACCGTCCTGCGCTCTCTGCAAAAGAAGCTGAGACCTTACTTTTCCCGTTCAACACTTTTGATTGTCTGCATTGTATCACGGCTTTTCGGCTCTGTCAACACAGCAGGCGCATTTTTGTGGGGTTTGCTCCTGCGAGGGTCTATTCTGTGCACAGTGGCGGCACAGTCCGTACAAAACGCTGCCCTCGCACTGGAGGGTAAAGCCGTGCTCTGCCATCAGATGGGCCCGGACCTCATCCATAAAGTGGCAGTCCAGGTGGTAGATGCGGCCGCACTCTACGCACTTCAGGTGCAGGTGCTCCCGGCAGTGGCGGCCTTCGTCCACATACTGGAACACCGCCCGTTCCCCTTTGTCGGCCACATACTTCATGATGCGCTGTTCCCCGGCCAGCTTGTCCAGGTAGCGGTACACCGTGGTGGGGTTGGGGCTGGCCCCCTGCTGCTCCAGATGCTCCAGGATATTGGAGGCGCTGACCGCATGCTGGCGGTTGTTGATGAGGTAGTCCAGGATCAGCTGCCGGGTCCTGGTGTTGTAGCCATCACTTCGTGCCATGAAAAACGAAACCTTCCTTCCAAAACTCAAACGCCGCAGGCATTCGGCAGGCAAAAACCGCATCCCTGGGACGGATCACTGCCCTTATTGTAGCATAGAATCCTGATGGATGCAAAAATGTCCAAGAAAAACCCATGGATTTGGCTACAAGCACAAAAAACTTTGTGGGATTTGGCAAAAATGATGCATAAACTTTGGATAAAACGGAAAACGCGCCAAAGTTATAGGAAAAGTCTTGTAAAAAATGTCCTAATGTGGAATAATATATTAGAAGAAGAAGTAGGATGGCAGCAAAAATACAACGCTGGCTTTCCTGGAGAAAAAGAAGGGAGGGCCTTCTGGATAAGGCCCGGAGCTGTTTGGAGAAGAACGAGGAGTTTACACCCATGAAAGAGACTGAGAACCAGGCAAAAACGAGCCTGAAGCTGCAGGCTTACCAGTACCTCAAGACCAAGATCTTGAACTGTGAATACCGCCCCAATGAGTTTTTGAACGAGCAGAAGCTCTGCGCCGAAATGGGCAACATCAGCCGCACCCCCATGCGGGATGCCCTGGGCCGTCTGGAACAGGAGGGCCTCATTACCATCCTGCCCAAAAAGGGCCTGATGGTGTCCGGCATCACCGAAGATGACGTGCACAGTATGTTTGAGATGCGTCTGCTGGTGGAGCCTTATGCCCTGCGGATGTATGGAGACCGGATCCCTCGGGAGGAGCTGGAACACTACACCGAGATGATGCACCACCCGGAGCGCATCGGGGATTTTTGCGATTCTGACGATGCCTTCCATGAGATGCTCATGAGCACCCTGCCTAACAAGTATCTGCGGAGTGCCTACGACCGCATCACCGGCCTGAACACCCGGTTCCGCATCATGACCGGCAAGGTGAGCATGATCAACCAGGAGCAGACCTGTGAGGAGCACCTGGAGATCCTGGATGCTGCCCTGGCAGAGGATTGGGACCGTGCAGCAGACGCACTGCAGCACCACCTGGAAATGGCCCGGGATAAGGCCGAGGGCGTCATCAAGGTCATCCGCCTGTGGTAAACTGATGAAAACAAATGAGCCGGGGGCTCCGTGGAAAGCGGAGCCTCCGGCTTTTTGCATAACGAGAGGAGCCAGGTCACAGTGCGTCCAGCTCTGCCTGAGCCTGGGCCAGGGCGGTGCGGATGGGCAGCTTTTGGGGGCACACGGCCTCACATTTGCCGCAGCGGATGCAGTGGGAGGCCTTTTCACTGTCCGGGAACCGCTGGGTCCACTGGGCCTTGATGGCCTCCGGCTGCTGGAACATCCCCAGCTTGTTCCAGATGCTGAAATTGTCCGGGATATCCACCCCCATGGGGCAGGGCATACAGTAGCGGCAGCCGGTGCAGCCGATGTGGATGCGGCGGTGCAGGATGGCGGCGGTCTGCTCCACAGCGGCAGTTTCCGCAGGGGACAGGGGCTCAAAGGCCCCAAAGGTGGCCAAGTTGTCGGTAAGCTGCTCCTCAGTGCTCATGCCGGAAAGCACCACATGGACATTGGGGTGGCTGGCGGCCCAGCGCAGAGCCCAGGAAGCATCACTGGCCTGGGGCTTCAGGGCGTGGAGGGGAGCGGCGGCGTCAGCAGGCAGGGCTGCCAGGGTGCCGCCCTTTACCGGCTCCATGATGATCAAAGGCACCCCGTATTCCTGGGTAAGCTGGTAGCCCCGATCCCCGGAGATCTCCTCGGCCCGGTCATCCCGGTCCAGGTAGTTATACTGCAGCTGGCAGAAATCCCAGGGCTGGTCCTTCAGGATATATTCAAAGCCGGCGGCATTGTCGTGGCAGGAAAACCCGAAGTTCCGGATGCGTCCGGCGGCCTTCTGCTGCCACAGCCAGTCCACCACGCCCATCTCCTTGGCCTGCTGGTAGCGAGCCTTGTGGAGGGAGTGCAGCAGATAGAAGTCGATGTACTCCACCCCCAGACGCTGGAACTGGGCTTCAAACACAGCCTGTGCGTCGGCCAGGCTCTTGCAGTTCCACAGGGGCAGTTTGGTGGCCAGATAAAAGCTGCTCCGGTCCCACTGGGCGATGACCCGGCCCACAAAAGGCTCACTCTGACCGTTGTGGTAGGGGTAGGCCGTATCAAAATAGTTGACCCCTGCGGCCTTGGCAGTGTTCAGCAGAGCTGCGGCCCGGGGCTCGTCGATGGAGCCGTCTGCCAGGGTGGGGAAGCGCATGCACCCATAGCCCAGCAGGGAAATGGAAAGGTGGTTTTTATTCCAATTGCGATATTCCATAGCATTTACGCAGCAGCCGGTCCTGAGGCTGCCGTTCCTCCTGTTGGGTCCAGTATAACATAGTTCTTTCCGGCAGAAAAGGGGAGGCTATGAGAGACTCTCCGTCTTGCAAAAAAAGAGGCCCACACCTTGCGGTGCGGACCTCTTGATGTTCAAGAACGAACGGTAAAGTTGGGGTTAAATTACTTAACCTCGACCTTAGCGCCAGCCTCTTCCAGCTTCTTCTTGATGTCGTCAGCCTCAGCCTGAGAGACCTTCTCCTTGACAGCCTT
>CAKSXW010000033.1 GCA_934518555.1 uncultured Faecalibacterium sp.
GGGCTGATCTCCACGGGGTAGTCGTAGATGAAGGTGGGCTGGATCAGCTTGTCCTCCACAAAGGCGTCGAAGAACTCCGCCAGGATGGCGCCCTTGGTGGGCACCTCCGGCAGCTCCACCTTGTGGGCCTTGGCGGCAGCGATGGCATCCTCGTCAGACTTCCAGTCGTTGAAGTCCACGCCGGAGTACTTCTTCACGGCCTCGATCATGGTCAGGCGCTCCCAGTGGCCCATGTCGATCTGCTTGCCCTGGTAAGGGATCACCAGGCTGCCGCAGATCTTCAGGGCCAGACGCTTGTACAGCTCCTCCACCAGATCCATCATGCCGTGGAAATCGGTAAAGGCCTGGTACAGCTCAATGGAGGTGAACTCCGGGTTGTGCTTGGGGTCCATGCCCTCGTTGCGGAAGATGCGGCCCACTTCGTACACCCGGTCCATGCCGCCCACGATGAGACGCTTCAGGTACAGCTCGGTCTCGATGCGGAGCACCATGTCCATGTTCAGGCTGTTGTGGTGGGTGTAGAAGGGGCGGGCAGAGGCGCCGATCTCAAAGGGGGTCAGGATGGGGGTGTCCACCTCCAAAAAGCCCTTCTCGTCCAGGTAAGCCCGGATCTCCTTCAGGATCTGGCTGCGCTTGACGAAGGTGTCCTTTACCTCCGGGTTGGCGATCAGGTCCACATACCGCTGGCGATACCGCATCTCGGTGTCAGTCAGGCCGTGGAACTTCTCCGGCAGGGGGCGCAGGCTCTTGGCCAGCAGGGTCAGCTCCGTGGCGCGCACGCTGAGCTCGCCGGTCTTGGTGCGGAACACCTCACCCTTGACGCCAATGATGTCGCCCACGTCCAGCTTTTTGAAAGCGGCGTAGGCCTCGTCACCCAGCTCGTCCCGGCGGACATACAGCTGGATATCGCCCTTGTCGTCCCGCAGGTGGGCAAAGCTGGCCTTGCCCATAACACGCTTGGACATCATGCGGCCAGCCAGGGCCACCAGCTTGCCGCTGTCGGTCTCGTTGGGCAGGTCCTTGTATTCCTCCTTCAGGTCTGCAGAGTATGCATCCTGGGGGAACTTGGTCAGGGTAAAGGGGTCGCTGCCAGCGGCCTGCAGGTCCGCCAGCTTCTGGCGGCGCACCTGCACCTGCTCGCTCTCAGACAGGCCCTGTGCAGGGTTCTTCTTTTGTTCTTCCATGGGTCTCTCCTACTCAGTTTGCGGCATGGGTGATGCTCAGCACAGTGTACTCCACGGTGTGGCCGGTGGGCAGCAGCACCTCGGCGGTCTCGCCCACAGCCTTGCCCAGCAGGGCGTGGCCCACGGGGCTCTCATCGCTGATCTTGCCGTTCAGGGGGTCCGCCTCAGTGCGGCCCACGATATCGTATTCCTCGGTCTCGTCATCGCCGGTCATCCGGATGGTGACGTGGGTGCCCACAGACACGTTGTCCACGCTCAGCTCGCTCTCGTCGATGATGACAGCGTTCTTGATCATCTGCTCCAGCTCGGTGATGCGGTTCTCCACCAGGCCCTGGGTGTTCTTAGCCTCGTCGTACTCGCTGTTTTCCGACAGGTCACCGTGGCTGCGGGCCTCTTTGATCTCCTCAGCCAGCTCTTTGCGGCGGACGGTCTTGAGGTATTCCAGTTCATCCTGCATGGCCTTCAGGCCAGCGGCGGACATCTTGATCTCTTGTGCCATTTTGAGAATCTCTCCTTGTTTATTGTTTTGCACAAAGGCAAAGCTGCATAGTAATGCCATTTTGACTACACCATTATAATAGCAAGCCGGGGCCTTGTCAACAAAAAAGGCGGCATACAGCAGAAAAAGCCACGGCCCCTGGCCCAGGCAAAGGCAGCAGGCCCCAGCCCACGCAAAAAGCCCCGCCGGCAGAGGGAAAGGTGCCGACAGGGCTTGGTGAAAATGTCTTATTCAGGAAATTCCCTCATCTGGGGCAAAAAGACGGGGATCAGTCGTCTGCAGCCTCGTCCAGGTTGCCCAGCTTCTTGGCCTGCTCCACCACGGCAGGTACCAGCATCTCGGGCAGGATCTCGTACCGGGCAAACTCGGTGGTAAACCAGCCCCGGCCCTGGGTAGTCTGCCGGATGAAGGTGGTAAAGTTGGCCAGCTCGGCCAGCGGCACCTCGGCGATGATGGTCTGGAGGCCCTCCTCGTCAGGCTCCATACCCAGCACACGGCCCCGACGCTTGGTCACATCGCCCATGATGTCACCGGTGTTGTCATTGGGCACATGGGCCTTCAGGGTGTGGATGGGCTCCAGGATCACGGGGCCAGCCTCGGGCATAGCGGCCTTGTAAGCCAGCTTGGCGGCCATGATAAAGGCCATTTCAGAGCTGTCCACCGGATGGTAGCTGCCGTCCAGCAGGGTGGCCTTCAGGCCCACCACCGGGTAACCGGCCAGCACGCCCTTTTCGGCAGCCAGGCGAACGCCCTTTTCCACAGCAGGGAAGAAGTTCTTGGGCACGCTACCGCCGAACACCTTCTCCTCAAACACCACCTGCTCGCTGTCGCAGGGATCAAAGTTGATGATAACATCACCGAACTGGCCGTGGCCGCCGGTCTGCTTCTTGTGGCGGCCCTGCTTCTGGCAGGCCTTGCGGATGGACTCACGGTAAGCGATACGGGGAGTTTCCAGGCCGATCTCCACGCCGAACTTGTTCTTCAGCTTGGCCTTCACCACGTCCAGGTGCTGCTCGCCCAGGCCGCCGATGACCTGCTGATGGGTCTCGGCGTTGTTGATGTAGCACAGGGTGGGGTCTTCTTCCATCAGACGGGCCAGTGCACTGGAGATCTTGCCCTCGTCCCCCTTCTTGGCCACGGTAACTGCCATGAACAGGCTGGGCTTGGGGAACACAGGAGCCGGCAGCTTGACCACACGGTCGGCGTCGCACAGGGTGTCGCCGGTCTTGGCACTTACCAGCTTGGCCACTGCGCCGATATCACCGGCACCGATGCCGTCGTTATCCAGCTGCTTTTTGCCCATGATGGTCAGGGGCTTGGAGATCTTTTCCACCTCACCGGTACGGGCATTGGTCAGGGGCTCGCCGGCGGTGACCTTGCCGCTGACCACTCGCAGGTAGCTCAGCTTGCCCACAAAGGGATCGGCCACGGTCTTAAAGACGTAGGCAGCAGTGGGCTCGCTTTCGGTGCAGTGGAGCTCCACAGGCTCGCCGTTGGTGTCCTCAGCCATGGTGCAGGCCTCGTGCTCCGGGCTGGGCAGCAGCTTGTGCATATTGAACAGCAGCATATCCAGAGCCTGCTGGTTCACGGCACTGCCGCAGAACACGGGGGTGATCAGGCCGTCCTTGACGCCCTTCCGCATTCCTTCCACCACTTCCTCGGTGGTAAAGGGCTCGCCGCCAAAGAACTTTTCCATCAGCTCATCGTCGGTCTCGGCAATGGCCTCGCTCATGGCCTCAATGAGGCCCTGGAAGCGGTGGCCGATGTCCGGCAGGTCCACCTGGATTTGCTTGCCGCTCTCGTACTTGAAGGCCTTCTGGCTGAACAGGTTGATGTACACCGGGGTGCCGTCATCCAGCTTGGCAGGCACCACGCAGGGGCAGACGGTGGAGCCGAACTTGATCTTCATATCCTCCAGGATCTTGAAGTAGTTGGCGTTCTCCAGATCGCACTTGGAGACAAAAACCATGGTGGCCTTGTTGTTCTTGCGGGCCAGCTGGAAAGCCTTCTCCGCGCCCACGGTAACGCCGCTGCGGCCGGACACCACCACCAGCACGCTCTCGGCGGCGCGGATGCCCTCGTACTCACCGGCCTCAAAGTCGAACAGGCCCGGTGCATCGATCAGGTTGTACTTGATGCCCTCGTACTCCACCGGCACCACAGACGCCGACAGGCTGGCCTTGCGCTTTGCTTCCTCGGGGTCAAAGTCCGAAATCGTGGTGCCGTCCTCGACCCGGCCCATACGCTCGGCAGCGCCCGAAAAATAGACCAGCGCCTCGGTGAGCGTGGTCTTGCCGCTGCCGGCATGACCGGCAATCAGGATATTGCGGATGTTGTTGCTTGCGTATTTCATATCGGTTTTTCCCTCATTTCCGCCGCACGGAGCATTCTCTCCGCTTTTGTGGCATATTTTACAAAGATAATACCACACTCAAAACGATTTTTAAATATATCGTTTGAAAAAAGCCGGTCGAATGCCTGCCAAACTTCAGGGCAGTGTTTTGTGCAAGTTGACATTGGGAAAGCTTTCCCCGCAGAAAAAGCATGCCCCCGGTGCCGCACACAGGTGCGATGCCGGGGGTGTTTTCGTTGCAAAGCGTATGATTTTATGGTATGCTGTAGATGCCGCTTCGGCGGCAATCAGGTGCTGATTGCATAATCGGTGGTCTAGCTCCTTCCGGCTGCGCGCCAGAGGGGACGAAAAACTTTTTGCTTCCCCTGACGCGAAAGCGGAAAGGGGGGATGCCTCATGACGTTTGAACAGGTCGTGCTGCTGCTCACGCTTCTTGGCGGAGCAGTGTACATTACCTTCGAGATCACATGGACGATTTCCAACGGCAAAAAGAAATGACCGCTCATGCCCTCAGAAAGCAAGCGGTCATTCTTTACGACTGATTAGCCGGATGAGGAGCTGACCATTGCAGTCAGTGCCTTCTCTATTGGTAGTATAGTGGATTTTTCCGGGTTTGTCAAGGGCGGACCCTGTGGGAATATAGGAGGATTTCTAACGATGAAACGCACGGATTATATCAACTGGGATGAGTATTTTATGGGCATTGCTCTGCTGACCGCCATGCGGTCCAAGGACCCCAACAGCCAGGTGGGTGCCTGCATCGTCAGCCCGGAAAACAAGATCCTTTCGCTGGGCTACAACGGCATGCCCATGGGGTGCAGCGACGATGAGATGCCCTGGGAACGAGAGGGGGAGCCGCTGCAGACCAAGTATATGTACGTCTGCCATGCAGAGCTCAACGCCATCCTCAACAGTGCCCACAACAACCTGAAAGGGGCCCGGGTGTATGTGACCCTGTTCCCCTGCAACGAGTGCACCAAGGCCATCATCCAGTCCGGCATTGCCGAGGTGGTGTATTACGGGGATAAGTACCATGACAGTGATTCCAGCGTAGCTGCACGGTTTATGTTCCAGCACGCAGGGGTCAAACTGACTCCCTATACCCCCAGCGGACGCAAGGCAGAGCTGGACCTGTAACAAGCTGGGAGCTGCCCCTTGACCTTGGGACTCTATCGTACTATAATAGAGCTATCGCACGTATAAATATGCATCGTAGCGTGAATAGAGGGGAATATATACAATGAGCCTGAAAAATCGCAGTTTTCTGAAACTTCTGGATTACACCCCTGCGGAGATGGGGGAGCTGTTGGACCTGGCAGCGGAGCTGAAGGCCAAAAAGAAGGCTGGCATCCGTCACGACCAGCTCCGGGGCAAGAATATTGCCCTGATCTTTGAAAAGACCTCCACCCGTACTCGCTGCAGCTTTGAGGTGGCAGCCCACGACCTGGGCATGGAGGTGACCTACCTGGACCCCTCCGGCAGCCAGATCGGCAAAAAGGAGTCCATTGCCGACACTGCCCGGGTGCTGGGCCGGATGTTTGACGGCATCGAGTACCGGGGCTATGGCCAGGAGATCGTAGAGGAGCTGGCCCATTACGCCGGTGTGCCGGTGTGGAACGGCCTGACCAATGAGTTCCACCCCACCCAGATCTTAGCGGATTTCCTTACCATCCGGGAGCATTTCGGTCATCTGAAGGATATCCACCTGGTATATTTTGGGGACGCCCGGTACAACATGGGCAACAGCCTGATGGTGGGCTGCGCCAAGATGGGCCTGCACTTTACCGCCTGTGCCCCCAAGGCCTACCAGCCGGACCCGGACCTGGTGGCCCAGTGCCAGGCCATCGCCGCCCAGACCGGGGCCACCCTTACCTTTGAGGAGGACCCGGCCAAGGCTGCAAAGGGAGCCGACGTGCTGTACACCGATGTGTGGGTCTCCATGGGAGAGCCGGTAGAAGTATGGGCACAGCGGATCCAGGACCTGGCACCCTACCAGATCAACCAGCAGCTCATGAATATCGCAGGGCCCAAGGCTGTGTTTATGCACTGCCTGCCGGCCTACCACGACCACAAGACTGCCGTGGGCAAGGAGATGGGCCAGCGGTTTGGCCGGGAGGCCATGGAGGTCACCGACGAAGTCTTTGAGGGTCCCCAGAGCATCGTGTTCGACGAGGCCGAGAACCGGATGCACACCATCAAGGCCGTAATGGCAGCTACCCTGGGCTACCAGGAATAAAGAGGGTTTTTGCACAAAAATACAGCCGCCGGGCAGAAGCTGCTGCCCGGCGGCTGTTTGCGTAAATGCGGCAGAGGATCACTCTTTTTGCCGCTTGGTGATCTGATGGGGCGAAGGGGGGATATCCCCCTGGGCAGCCTTTTCCAGCAGGCTCAGGCGGCGGTCCAGGTCCGTGAGCCGCTGGGAGACCACATCCGGCAGATCCTGCTGATCCAGGTCGTCAGCCGGGATCACGGCCTTGTTGTTGATGCGGACCACCTCGGCAGGCACGCCTACGGCGGTGCAGTTGGCCGGCAGGTTCCGCAGCACCACGCTGCCGGAGCCGATACGGGCGTTGTCCCCGATGTACACCGGGCCCAGCACCTTGGTGCCGGCACCGATCAGCACGTTGTTGCCCAGGGTGGGGTGACGTTTGCCGGTGTCCTTGCCGGTGCCGCCCAGGGTCACGCCGTGGTAGATGGTGCAGTTGTCTCCGATCTCACAGGTCTCGCCAAACACGATGCCCATGCCGTGGTCAATGAACAGGCACTTGCCAATGGTGGCACCGGGATGGATCTCGATGCCGGTGCGGTGACGGCCCTTCTGGCTGACCCACCGGGCCAAGAAAAAATGCTTGTGCTGATACAGCCAGTGGGCAATGCGGTGGTAGACCAGGATGTGAAACCCGGGGTACAGCAGGACCACTTCCAGCACACTCCGTGCAGCAGGGTCCTTGCGCTGAATGTTCCGCGCATCTTCCAACAAACCCATAAAATACCCTCTCTTTCCTGTGCACACCTGCAGCGCAGGCGGCAGACCATTCCTATAATAATGGTATAGCAGTATCATAGCACATCAGTGGAGTAATGTACAGTGCCTTGCTAGGGATTGGCCCTGCTCCAGAGCCCAAATCCGACCTTTTGGGTAGAGTATCCAAAATTAGAGGCTGGAGGCGGCAAACCTTTTTACAAAGAATCTTGTCGGGAAGCATTGACACATTTTGCGCTTCTATGATAAAATATCAGGAAGAATATGCGAATGAAAAAAGGAGACGACACCATGCGGAGCGGTATGATGTGCAACAAGCTGCAGAATCGGTTTGCGTCCGGCTTTGCCGTGGCTTCGTTGTTTCCTTTTTTTGTGAAGTGAGCTTTTCCCTTTGCGGGGAAAAGTTTTTTTTTGCCCCTTTGTGGGGCTTAAGCCCACAGAAACCACCCGAAACAGGAGGACACCGCAATGCTGTTGGTAAACGCTGTAAACACCGAGGGACGCCCGCTGGAGATCTACACCAAGGATGGCCGGATCGCTGCGGTGGGCCAGGACCTGAGCGCACTGGCCGGGGAGAACGAGACGGTCATCGACGCCGGAGGCCTGACGGTGCTGCCCGCTTTTGTGGACCTGCACTGCCACTGGCGCACCCCGGGCTTTGAGTACAAGGAGGACATTGAGACCGGCAGCCGTGCTGCTGCTGCTGGTGGCTACACCTTTGTAAACCTGATGCCCAACACCAAGCCCGTTTGCTCCACAGCTGCCCAGGCCATGATGGTGGAGCAGAAGGCTGCCCAGGTGGGCCTGTGCGATGTGAACCAGACCGTGTCCATCACCGAAAACTTTGACGGCGTGAGCATCGACCACCTGAAGACCCTGCCTGCCAGCGTAAAGTTCATTACCGAGGACGGCCACGGGGTCCAGGACAACGCCACCATGGCCCGGGCATTTGCCATCTGCACCCAGAAGGACATCACCGTCATGAGCCATGCAGAGGATATGGAGATCAGCCCCTGGGATTACCGCCTGGCAGAGGACATTGAGACGGTACGCAACTGCTGGCTCAGCGAGTATTACCAGACCAAGCTGCACATGTGCCATGTGTCCACCCGGGGAGCCCTGGAGGCCATCCAGATGGCCAAGCTCCGGGGGGCTCCGGTGACCTGCGAGGTGACCCCCCACCACCTGTGGTTCACCAACGACACCTGCGATTACCGGGTGAACCCTCCCATCCGCACTGCCGATGACGTGCAGGCCCTGGTGGAGGGCATCCGCACCGGCATCGTGGACGCCATTGCCACGGACCACGCTCCCCACTCGGAGGAGGACAAGCTGAAGGGTATGGCTGGCATGGTAGGCAGCGAGACCGCCTTTGGGGTCTGCTACACCAAGCTCTGCAAGCAGGAGGGCCTGCCCCTGGAGGTGCTGGTGCACCTGATGAGCACCCGTCCGGCAGAGATCCTGGGCCTGGCCAAGGGCCAGCTGGAGCCGGGCTACGACGCCGACTTTGTGCTGGTGGACCTGGACACCCCCTACACCGTGGATAAGGACGCCCTGCACTCCAAGAGCCACAACACTCCCTTTGATGGGGCCCAGCTCTACGGCAAGGTGTTTGCCACCATCAAGGCCGGGGAGCTGACCTATCAGGCTCAGGAGTAAGATCATAGTTACAACTCATTTTCTATAAATACGACTTACAGGAGGACACCCAAATGACGAACATGGACAAACTGTACGAAGCTGTTGAGGCCCGGGGCCCGGTCTGCGTGGGTCTGGACACCGACTTCAGCTACCTGCCCGCCGATTTTGTGGACAGCACCCTGACCAAGGGCGAGAACATCCTGCGCTTCAACCAGAAGCTCATTGATGCCACCAAGGCTGTGGCTGGCTGCTACAAGGTGCAGATCGCCTACTACGAGTCTCTGGGCATGGAGGGCATGAAGGCCTATGCCGACACCCTGAAGGCTGTGCGGGAGGCTGGTGTGCCGGTGATCGCCGACATCAAGCGTGGCGATATTGCCAAGACCGCTGAGATGTACGCCATGGGCCACTTTACCGGGGATTTTGAGTCCGACTTCGTGACCCTGGCCCCCTACATGGGCCTGGACTCCATCAGCCCCTACCTGCCCTACGCTGAAAAGCAGGGCAAGGGCATGTTCGTGCTCTGCCGTACCTCCAACGGCGGTGCAAAGGACTTTGAGTATGAGAAGCTGGCCGACGGCCGCCACGTCTACGACCTGGTGGGCGACAAGCTGAACGCCCTGGGCAAGGACTACATGGGCCAGCACGGCTACTCCTCCATCGGCCTGGTCATCGGCGGCACCCACATCGAGGAGGCCACCGAGATCCGTGCCAAGTACCAGGACAGCTTCTTTCTGATCCCCGGCTACGGTGCCCAGGGCGGCAAGGCCGAGGACATTGCCCAGTACCTGACCAAGGGCAACGGCGGTGTGGTGAACTCCAGCCGCGGCATCCTGCTGGCTTACAAAAAGCAGCCGGGCGTTGCCTTTGACGAGGCCGCTTACAACGAGTGTGTGAACATGAAGGAGGCCATTGCTCATGCGTGCAGCCTGCTGTGAAGCCACCGTCCTGCGCAATGAGGTCATTGCCCCGGACATCCGCCTGCTGACCGTGGTGTGGCCCGACCGGGACCACGCACCCCACGCAGGCCAGTTCTTTACCCTGCGCGCATGGGGCGCAGACGAAGCCCCCTTCCTGTCCCGGCCCATCAGCGTGCACCGCTGGAACCCGGACAGCAGCACCATCGAGTTTCTGTATCAGGTGGTGGGCGAGGGCACTGAAAAGATCGCGCAGCTCAAAATGAAGGATACCTTCCAGCTCACCGGCCCCATGGGCAACGGCTTTGACGTGCCGGATATCCTGAGCAAGTACAAAAAGATCGCTGTGGTGGGCGGCGGCATCGGCACTGCGCCCATGTTCCAGCTCACCCGCGAGCTGGCAGCGGCAGGCGTGAAGCCGGATGTGTTCTTCGGCTTCCGGGATGCCCCCTACTGCATGGAGGAGTACCGCGAGATCGCAAACCTCGTCAAGGTGTCCACCGACACCGGCGCGGTGGGCTTCCACGGCTTTGTCACCCAGCTGTACGACCCCGCCGACTACGACGTGGTGCTGGTGTGCGGCCCCACGGTCATGATGAAGAACGCTGCCCGCCTGTGTGCCGAGAAGGGCACCCCCTGCTTTGTGAGCATGGAAAAGAAGATGGCCTGCGGCATTGGTGCCTGCCTTGGCTGCACCTGCGAGACCAAGGGCGGCGAGGGCAAGAGCGTGTGCAAGAACGGCCCGGTATTTGATGCAACGGAGGTGTTCTTCTGATGGCTGACCTGAAAACCAACCTGCTGGGCTTTGTGATGAACAGCCCGGTCATCGGCGCATCCGGCACCGTGGGCTACGGTGTGGAGTATGAGGAGCTGGCAGACTTTTCCAAGATCGGCGGCATCTCCGGCAAGGGCCTGACCCTGTACGGCCAGTACGGCAACAAGGGCGAGCGGCTGTGGGAGACCCCCTCGGGCCTCATCAACAGCATCGGCCTCCAGAACCCCGGCGTCCAGCACTTTATCGACGTGGAGCTGCCGGAAATGCTGGAGCTGAAGCAGAAGTACGGCACCCTGGCCATTGCAAACCTTGGCGGCCACAGCGAGGAAGAGTATGTGGAGGGGGCTGCCCTCCTCAGCGAAAGCGCTGTGGACATGGTGGAGCTGAACATCTCCTGCCCCAATGTCAAGGTAGGCGGCATGGCCTACGGCGTCAAGGCAGAGGCTGCCGGTGAGGTGGTGCGGATGGTACGGGCTGCCTGCAAAAAGCCCCTGATGGTAAAGCTGAGCCCCCAGGCCGAGAACATCCCGGAGATGTGCAAGGCCGTGGAGGCTGCCGGTGCCGACGCCATCAGCCTCACCAACACCTTCCAGGCCTGCGCCATTGATCTGGAAAAACGCCGCCCGGTGTTCAACAACATCTTTGCCGGCCTGTCCGGCCCGGCGGTGCGGCCCATTGCCCTGCGGATGGTATGGCAGGCTGTGGGGGCCGTGAACATCCCGGTGGTGGGCCTGGGGGGCATTGCCACCGGCCGGGACGCTCTGGAGTTCATTATGGCCGGTGCCACGGCGGTGCAGGTGGGCGCAGCAAATTTTGCGAACCCCCGTGCCATGGAGACCATTGCCGACGAGATGGCTGCCTGGATGGACAAAAACGGCGTAAAGACCCTGGACGAGATCCGTGGCTGCGCCCGTCATGCAGAATAAAACCTGCAAATATCCGTTTATGACTTGCGTTTATGCACATAAAATGAAAGATGATGCATAAATTTGCAAATACCGTAAAAGCGTGGTACAATACCACCCAAAGAGATATACACCACTTAAAAAGAGAGGGAAAAGTACAATGAGTGAAGCACTTGAGATCCTGAAGAGCTGTGACGCATTCCTGGAGGGCCATTTCCTGCTGTCCTCTGGCCGCCATTCCAGCGCCTACTGCCAGATGGCCTACCTGCAGCAGTACCCGGACCGCTGCGCCGAGGCCCTGAAGGAAGTGGCTGAGAAGATCAAGGAGATGGACGTGGACGTTATCGTGGGACCTGCCATGGGAGGCATCGTGTACGCCTATGAGCTGGCCCGTCAGACCGGCAAGCGTGCCATCTTTACCGAGCGTGTGGACAACGTGATGACCCTGAAGCGCTTTGCCATCCATCCGGGCGAGAAGTGCCTCATTGCAGAGGACGTGGTGACCACCGGCATCTCCTCCCTGGAGACCAAGCGTGTCATTGAGGAGCACGGCGGCATCTGTGTGGGCATCACCTGCGTGGTGGACCGCACCAAGGCTGAGGCACCCTCTCCCATCCCCATCGTGGCCAGCGCCCTGAAGCTGGACCTGCCCAACTACGCACCGGAAGAGTGCCCCATCTGCAAGGAGGGCAAGTTGCCCCTGGTGCACCTGGGCAGCCGCAAGATGAAGCAGGAAGCAAAGCAGACCCTGTAATGTGTTGAAATGAGGAAAACTATGAACGCATATCTTCTTTTGGCAAACGGCATGGTCTTTACCGGCCAGTCGGTGGGTGCCCAGGGCGTGACCGTGGGCGAGGTGGTGTTCGCTACCGGCATGGTGGGCTTTGAGGAGACCTTGACCGACCCCAGCTACTACGGCCAGATCATCACCCAGACCTACCCCCTCATCGGCAACTACGGCATGAACAAGGACGACATGGAATCTGACCGCATCTGGGCCAAGGGCTACATCGTCCGGGAGGCCTGCACCACCCCTTCCAACTGGCGCTGCGAGGAGACCCTGGACAGCTTTTTGAAAAAGAACAACACCATCGGCATTGAGGGCATCGACACCCGGCACCTGACCCGGATCATCCGGGAGAGCGGTGTCATGAACGGTGCCATCCTCACCACCTTTGACCCTGCTGACCCGGCCAACCAGGCCCAGACCGAGGCCCTGCTGGCCCAGATCCGGGCCTACGCCGTCACCGACGCCGTCAAGAACGTGACCTGCGCCGCCCCGGAGGTGTTCAACCCGGAGGGCCAGACCCACATCGTGCTGATGCACTACGGCTGCAAGCGCAACATCGTCCGTTGCCTGGTCAAGCGTGGCTGCAAGGTCACCGTGATGCCTGCCTTTACCACGGCAGAGCAGATCAAGGCCCTGGCTCCCGACGGCATCATGCTGTCCAACGGCCCCGGCGACCCTGCCGAGCCGGTGGAGGTCATCGAGAACCTGAAGCAGATCTTTGAGCTGGGCATCCCCACCTTTGGCATCTGCCTGGGCCACCAGCTGTCTGCTCTGGCTGCCGGTGCCAAGACCATGAAGCTGAAGTACGGCCACCGTGGTGCCAACCAGCCTGTCACCGACTTTGAGTCCGGCCGCACCTACATCACCAGCCAGAACCACGGCTACGCTGTGGTGGGCGAGGAACTGCCTGCGGATATGGGCCAGGTGGCCCAGGTGAACGCCAACGACGGCACCTGCGAGGGCATCAAGTATAACAAATGGAACTGCTTTACCGTGCAGTTCCACCCGGAAGCAAACGGTGGCCCCAAGGACACCGAGTTCCTGTTCGACCGCTTCCTGAACAACGTCAAAGCAGCAAAGGAGGCACGCTGAAATGCCTAAGGATCCCCGAATCAAAAAGGTACTGGTCATCGGCTCCGGTCCCATCATCATTGGTCAGGCGGCAGAGTTCGACTACTCCGGCACCCAGGCATGCCGTGCCCTGAAGGCAGAAGGCATCGAGACCGTTCTGCTGAACTCCAACCCCGCTACAATCATGACCGACCCGGACGTGGCGGACCATGTGTACATCGAGCCCATGACCCTTGAGGTGGTGGAGCGCATTCTGGACATCGAAAAGCCGGACTCCGTGCTGCCCAACCTGGGCGGTCAGATGGGTCTGAACCTGTCCATGGAGCTGGCACGCTCCGGCTATCTGGAGCGCACCGGCATCCGTCTGCTGGCTTGCAAGCCGGAGACCATCGACCGCGCCGAGGACCGTGAGCTCTTTAAGGAGACCATGGAAAAGCTGCACCAGCCCATCATCCCCTCTGAGGTGGTGGAGACCCTGGAAGACGCACTGGCCTGCGCCGACCGCATCGGCTACCCGGTCATCGTGCGCCCGGCCTTTACCATGGGCGGCACCGGCGGCGGCATCTGCGAGACCCGCGAAAAGCTCATCGAGATCGGCACCAACGGCCTGCGCCTTTCCCCCATCCATCAGATCCTTGTGGAAAAGTGCATCGCCGGCTGGAAAGAGATCGAGTATGAGGTCATGCGTGACCACAAGGGCAACGTGATCACCGTGTGTAACATGGAGAACCTGGACCCTGTGGGCATCCACACCGGCGACTCTGTGGTGGTTGCCCCCTCCCAGACCCTGACGGACCACGAGTACCAGATGCTGCGTACCGCTGCCCTGGACATCATCACCGAGCTGGGCATCGAGGGCGGCTGCAACTGCCAGTTTGCCCTGAAGCCCGACAGCTTTGACTATGCGGTCATCGAGGTGAACCCCCGTGTGTCCCGCTCCTCCGCTCTGGCTTCCAAGGCGACCGGCTATCCCATCGCCAAGGTGGCGACCAAGATCGCCATCGGCTACACCCTGGACGAGATCACCAACGATGTTACCGGCAAGACCTGCGCCTGCTTTGAGCCGGCTCTGGACTACATCGTGGTCAAGTACCCCAAGTGGCCCTTTGATAAGTTCGTCTACGCCGACAAGTCTCTGGGCACCCAGATGATGGCCACCGGCGAGGTCATGAGCATCGGCAACAGCTTTGAGGCTGCCATGATGAAGGCGGTGTCCTCCATTGAGCTGGGCATGGACACCCTGACCCACAAGCCCTTTGAGGAGCTGACCGACGAGGAAGTGGTGGCCCACATGCACATCCAGGACGCCGAGCGTGTGTTCTGCGTCTACGAGGCCCTGAAGCGTGGCATCTCCCACCAGACCATCTACGACATCACCAAGATCGACTGGTGGTTCCTGGACAAGATGCAGCACCTGGCTGACCTGGAAAAGGGCCTGGCCCAGTGCAAGGGCAATCTGTCTCTGGAGCAGTACAAGGAGGCCAAGAAGTACGGCTTCCAGGATAAGACCATCCGGCATCTGGCCCAGGTAGACACCCTGCCGGTGGAAAACTACCGTGCCGGCTTCAAGATGGTGGATACCTGCGCTGCAGAGTTCTCTGCCAACACCCCCTACTTCTACTCCACCTACGACGGCGACAACGAGGCCGCAGAGTTTATTGCTGCCAAGGAGGCCGAGGCTGCTGCCGAGGGCAAGCCCAAGAAAAAGAAGGTGCTGGTCTTTGGTTCCGGCCCCATCCGCATCGGCCAGGGCATCGAGTTCGACTACTGCTCGGTGCACTGCGTGTGGACCCTGAAAAAGAACGGCTGCGAGGCCATTCTGGTCAACAACAACCCCGAGACTGTCTCCACCGACTTTGACACCGGCGACCGTCTGTACTTCGACCCCCTGAACCCGGAGAGCGTGGACAATATCATTGCCACCGAAAAGCCGGATGCCTGCGTGGTGCAGTTCGGCGGCCAGACCGCCATCAAGCTGGCCAAGCACATGGATGAGATCGGCCTGCCCATCCTGGGCACCCCTGCCGACGCCATTGACGAGGCCGAGGACCGGGAGCGGTTTGACGAGCTGCTGGAGCGCTGCAACATCCCCCGTGCTCCGGGCCGCACCGTCTTTACCCTGGAGGAGGCCCTGGCCGCTGCCGAGGAGATCGGCCTGCCGGTGCTGATGCGTCCTTCCTACGTGCTGGGCGGTCAGAACATGATCGTGGCCTACACCAAGGACGACGTCATCGAGTACATGGGCGTCATCACCGAGCACGTGGATATGGACCACCCGGTGCTGCTGGATAAGTACATCACCGGCGTGGAGTGCGAAGTGGATGCCATCTGCGACGGCGAAAACTTCCTGATCCCCGGCATCATGGAGCAGGTGGAGCGCACCGGCGTCCACTCTGGCGACTCCATCTGTGTCTACCCGGCACAGCACCTGACCAAGGAAGAGATTGCCGTTATGGTGGACTACACCGGTCGCTTTGCCCGGGAGCTCCATGTCACCGGTCTGGTGAACGTGCAGTACGCTGTGTCCCACGGCCGGGTGTACGTCATCGAGGTGAACCCCCGTTCCTCCCGTACCGTGCCTTACATCTCTAAGGTCACCGGCGTGCCCATGGTGGACCTGGCTGTCCGCTGCTGCCTGGGCGAAAAGCTGGTGGATATGGGCTACGGCACCGGCCTGCACCCCAACGCTCCCTATGTGGCGGTGAAGGTGCCGGTGTTCAGCTTTGAAAAGCTCCACGGCGTGGATACCCAGTTTGGCCCCGAGATGAAGTCCACCGGCGAGGTGCTGGGCATTGCCCCCAACTACCACGACGCCCTGCTGAAGGGCCTGGTGGCTGCCGGTTACACCTTCAAGACCCCCGGCCCTGCTTCCTGCTGCATCTTCACCGTGAAGGACAGCGATAAGCCGGAGTTCGTGGACATTGCCTGGAAGCTGAAGGATATGGGCTACAAGCTCTACGGCACCTCCGGTACCTGCGCTTGGCTCAACAAGCACATGGTGCCCTGCAACGAGGTACGCAACATTTCCGGCGCATCCCCCAACATTGTGGACCTGCTGCAGAGCGGCCTGGTGGACTATGTGTTCTCTACCAGTGCCAAGGGCCGTGACCCTCGCCGTGACTCTGTCCGTCTGCGCCGCAAGGCTGTGGAGTTGAGCATCCCCTGCATCACTGCTGTGGACACCGCTCACTCTCTGGTGGACTGCCTGCGGAGCGAGCATAGCCTGGCCAATATCCCCCTGGTGGACATTGCCACCCTGTACCGCAAGGACTGATCCTGAAAAAAGTATGACTTTGAGCAGCGCCCACCAAAACGGTGGGCGCTGTATTTGTGAAAGACAACCAGAAACCAGAAACGCTCGTGTGCAATAAGTGACGTTTTGTGTGCAATCTGTCGCAAATAACAGGCAAAGTATGTTATACTCAACAACGCAAAATTTGCCAAAAGGACGTTACTTTTGGACATTCCAGGAGGATATCGATACATGACCCGTTCCCAGATGATCGAAACCGTCGCCCGTAAGACCGGCTTTACCGAAGCACAGGTCGAGACTACGATGGATGCAATGTTTGACCAGATCGCCGATTGCCTGCGTGCTGACGAGAAGGTGACCATCGCCGGCTTCGGCCGTTTTGAGATGCGTCCCCGGAAGCCCAAGGCTTACACCAACCCCAAGACCAAGGTCTCCAGCCGCCTGGAGTCCACCTCTATCCCCGGCTTCAAGGCCAGCGGCCGCTTCAAGCAGAAGCTGGAGGCCGGCAAGGCAGCTGCCCAGGCCGCTGAGGAGACCGTCTGATCTATCCCACACAGAGCCATGCCCGTGACCCCGGGCGTGGCTCTTTTTATTTGTGCTGACAAGCCCGGCGTTTCATGGTATACTGGCTGTAACAAAAACAACAAGAGAACGGAGTGTCCAAATGCTTTACCGTGAACTGCAATGCAGCGAAGCCATCCACAAGGCCGTGGAGCGCATGGGCTTTGCGGAAATGACCGAAATTCAGGAAAAGACCATCCCCGTCATGCTGGCCGGACATGACGTCATCGCCAAGGCTCCCACCGGCACCGGCAAGACCTGTGCCTTTGGCATCCCGGTGGCAGAGCACATCCAGCCGGAAAACAAGTATCCCCAGGCCGTTATCATGGCCCCCACCCGGGAGCTGGCCCAGCAGATCGCAGAGGAGCTTTCCAACCTGACCTATTTTATGCCGGAGGTGCAGGTGGCCTGCGTCTACGGCGGTGCCAATATGGAAAAGCAGGCAAAGCGTCTGGCAGAGGGCTGCCAGATCGTGGTGGCCACCCCGGGCCGCCTGATGGACCACTACAAACATCACACCATCGACATCTCCCATGTGACCCAGATCGTGCTGGATGAGGCCGACGAGATGCTGAACATGGGCTTTTACAAGGACGTGCGCCACATCATTGAGATGATGAAGGCCCGCAAGGCCCTGTCCATGTTCTCGGCCACCATCAGCCGCGAGGTGATGGACATCGGCTGGCTGTACCAGCACAACGCCGAGGAGATCACCGTGCAGCCCAAGGAGGAGAGCCAGCCCAAGATCACCCAGTATATGCTGGAGACCTCCGGCCGCAACAAGCTGTCGGACCTGGCCCAGATCATCATCGGGGAGGGCTACAAGCGTGTGATGGTGTTCTGCGACACCAAGTTCAATACCGCCACCCTGGCTAACCAGCTGGCTCGCCTGGGCTTCTCGGTGGACTGTCTCCACGGGGACCTGTCCCAGAAGGAACGCAACCAGATCATGCAGACCTTCCGGGAGGGCAAGCTGTCCATTTTGGTGGCCACCGACGTGGCAGCCCGGGGCATCGACGTGTCGGATGTGGACGCCGTCATCAATTACGATGTGCCCAGTGACAACGAGCACTACACCCACCGCATCGGCCGCACCGGCCGTGCCAAAAAGGAGGGCGTCAGCTACCTGTTCTATGTGCCGGAGGAGAAAAAACGGGTGCAGGAGCTGCTGCGCCTGACCCGCAATACGGAGCTGTGCACTCCGGTGCACTTCGACTTCAACCATGAGCGCATCGTGGTGGAGCAGAAGCAGGACAACGCCGACCGGTTCCAGATCAAGTGCTATTTTTAAAGAAAGGAGCTGCTGTACGACCTTGTGCGGCAGCTCTTTTTGCAAAAAAGCTTGACGTTCCCCCTTCTGGAAGGTGTAAGATGGGAGCATAAGGAGGCAACCGGGACCATGAAGATCAACGAAGTAGAAGCCGCTGTGGGCATATCCAAAAAGAACATCCGCTTTTACGAGGAGGAGGGGCTCATCAGCCCCAGCCGGGAGCCGGGCAACGGCTACCGCAGTTATGCCCCGGCGGATGTGGAACGGCTGCGCCGCATCAAGCTGCTGCGTAAGCTGGATGTGCCTTTGGCAGAGATCCGGGAAATGCTGGAGGGCAGGCGCACCCTGGCAGAGGGCATGAGCCTTCAGCTGGAGCGTCTCAGTGTCCGCCGCAAGGACCTGGAGGAGGCCATGGACTTCTGCCAGCTGCTGCATCAGACCCCCGGAAGCCTGGAAGAACTGGATGTGGAGCAGACGCTGGAGCGTCTGGCTGCCCGGGAGGAACAGGGGGTGACATTTGTGAACATTGAACGGACCGACCGGAAGGCAAAGCGGGTCCGGGGAGCCTGTATCGGCGCAGCTATTTTTGTGGCACTGATGGCCTTTGTCATGGCCACCACGGCCTGGGCCCTTTACACGGATCCCCAGGATGCACCGCCGCTGCCCCTGGTAGTGGTGATGTTCGGCATCCCAGTGGGGTGCATCGTGGGCACCCTGAAGGTGCTGCTGGATCGGATCGAGGAGATCGGAAAAGGAGAAGAAGATGCTTATCGTAACTATTAACGAGATCCCGGGCAAAAAGCTGGAGGCCCTGGGGGTGGTACGGGGCAGCACGGTGCAGAGCCGGAACCTGGGCCACGATATGATGGCCGGGTTCCGCACCCTGGTGGGCGGCGAGGTGACCGACTACGCCGAGATGCTCACCGAGGCCCGGCAGATCGCCACAGGCCGTATGGTCAAGGATGCTGAGGCCCTGGGGGCCGATGCCATTGTGGGAATGCGTTACGCCTCTGCCAGCGTCATGCAGGGGGCGGCAGAAGTGATCGCTTATGGAACGGCGGTGAAGTTTGTATGACAGTCAAAGAAAAACAGGGCTTTGGCCTATACTTTTTGTTGGCCTTCGGCCTGGCATGGCTGTGCCAGGTCGGCGGCTGTATGGCACTGCTGCAGCAGAAGAATGCGGTGCTCTATCAACTGGCCTTGATCGCCACCATGTTCTGCCCCTTGCTGGCAGTGCTGCTGGTGCAAAAGGTCTTTTTGCGGCAGCCCACCGGCATCGGCTGGAAGGTCCAGGGCAAGCGGCGGTTCTGGCTGGCGGCCTGGTTCGGCCCGGCGGTGCTCACCCTGCTGGGTGCAGTGCTGTATTTTGCGGTGTTCCCTTCCCGGCTGGACCTGACCGGCAGCTGGCTGGTGGCCGTCTATGGCGGCGAAATGGACGCCCAGACCCTGCGTAGAGAGCTGGGGGTCTCCACCGGCAGCTATCTGCTGCAGACTGGCCTGTTTGCGGTGCTCCTGGCCCCGGCCATCAATATGTTCCCGGCTCTGGGGGAGGAAGCCGGCTGGCGAGGGTATATGATGCCCCGGCTGAAGGAGCGGTTCGGCCTGCTGAATGGCCGGCTGCTGGGCGGTGTGGTCTGGGGCGTCTGGCATTGGCCCCTGATGTTGCTGGTGGGCTACGAGTACGGCACCAACTACCTGGGAGCACCCTGGCTGGGGCTGTTGGTGTGGTGCGTGATCTGCTTTGCCCTCAATGCTTTGCTGGATGCGCTGTACGAAAAAACCGGCAGCATCTGGGTACCTGCCATTGCTCATGGGGCCTTCAATGCCATTGCGTCCCTGCCCCAGGTCCTGACTACCCCGGCGGATACTTATTATAATGTATTAGGCCCCATGCCCATTGGCCTGATAGCTGGGCTGCCGCTGTTGGCGGCGGCGGTTGCATGGACCCTGCGGCAGATGAAGGACGAGGAAAGCGATTGACAGCCCTATTATAAAGAATGGCAAACGCAAGGAGGCCGCTGCATGGTCGTGTGCAGCGGCCTTTTAGCGTCTGATGACGGTATCCGTCAAAACACACCTGGAAACAAGCAGGAAAACTAGCCGATGTGCCCAAAACGATAAAATGAACGAAAAACTTTGAAAAAAGGCTTGCAAAAGATGGCACAGTATGGTACTATATGTGAGCGCCAAGCGCTGAGACAAAGAATGACTTCTGAAACCTCAGCCGGAAGCCTTTGAAAAGAACCAATAGACGCCGAAAAGTTCCGGTTAGCACCGAGAAACACGAAGCGATCCAAGTTCAGAAAGTTCAAAAGATTCCGAAAAAAGGCTTGACAAGAAACCGCTTCTGTGGTAAAATAATCAAGTCGTCAGCCGCAAGGCTGGGGCGCACGGGACCTTGAAAATTGAACAATATCGAAA